>NZ_CP030048.1:900340-1200454 GCF_015291665.1 Bradyrhizobium sp. CCBAU 53338 | reverse complement strand
GCAGTCGCGGCCGCGCCGGCCAAGCCATGAGCATCGCGGCCAGTCTTCCGATCGCGCGCGCGCAGCGCAATCTGGCGCCGCTCTGCATCGCGGCCGCAAGCTTCCTGCTGCTGCTGGTGAGCGGCGACAGTCTGCTGCACGATCCCGACACACTCTGGCAGATCAAGGTCGGCCAGTGGATCCTCGATCATCGCACTGTCCCCTGGACCGATCTCTATTCGCTGACGCGCCAGGGCGAGGTCTGGCTCTCGACGTCCTGGCTGTCGCAGGTGCTGTTCGCGATTGCCGATGCCTGGTGGGGCTGGACCGGGCCCGTTGTACTCACCGCCGCCGCGATCGCGCTGGCGATGGCGCTGCTGCTGGCCTTCCTGCAGCGGCATCTCGACCTGCCTTACGCGCTGGTGTTCTGCCTGCTGGCGATGACGCTGGCCGCGCCGCATCTGCTGGCCCGCCCGCATGTGCTGGCGCTGCCGGTCATGGTCGCCTGGAGCGGCGCCTTGATGGCGGCGGCCGATCGCGGCCGCGCGCCGTCCTTCCTGCTGCTGCCGCTGATGGCGCTGTGGGCCAATCTTCACGGCGGCTTCGTGCTCGGGCTCGCCTTGACCGGCGCGATCGGCCTCGAAGCGCTCTGGCGCGCTGCGCCCCCGCGCCGGCTGGCGCTCGCGATGCAATGGGCCGCATTCGGGCTTGGCGCTTTGGCGGCGAGCTGCTGCACGCCCTACGGAATAGACACGCTGCTCGGCGCGGCCCGCATCCTCAGCCTCGGCAAATCGTTCTCCGTCATCGCCGAATGGCGTCCGGCCGATTTCAGCGCCTTCAGCCCGTTCGCGGGCGCCCTGCTCGGGCTGCTCGGTCTGGCGCTGATGCGCGGCCTGACCTTGTCGCCGCCGCGCGTGCTGCTGATCCTCGGCACCACCTGGATGGCGCTGGCGCATGTCCGCAGTATCGAGACCTTCGGCGTGCTCGTCCCTCTGGTGCTGGCGCAGCCACTGAGCGGATGGATCCGGCCCGCGTCAGAGGCACCGCGCGGCTTGCGGATGGCGCCCGGCGCCCCGGCGGCGCTGGCCGCGATGGCGATCGTGCTGGCGACCGCAAGCGCGACGGCGACCTTTGCCGCACATCACACCTTCGAATTCTCCACGGCGCAGACGCCGGTTGCGGCCGTCGACGTGCTGGCCGAGCGCAAGGCCGCGCGCGTCTTCAACTCCTACGGCTTTGGCGGCTATCTCATCGTTCGCGACATCAGGCCTTTCGTCGACGGACGATCGGAGCTCTACGGTGAAAAATTCCTGATGGACTATTTTGCGGCCGAAGACGGCCGCGACGTCTCGGGCCTGTTGCGCATGCTCGACGAGAACAGGATCGACGCGACCCTGCTCACGGTGGACTCACCGGCGGCCCAGATCCTGGATCATATCAAGGGTTGGAAACGGCTGTATGCGGACAAGATCGCCGTGGTGCATGTGCGGGACGATCAGGACGCCGCGCCATCGAAGTGAAGACGCAGCGGCAGGACGAAAATGTCGGCTTCAGGCATGAAGCATGCTGAAGCAGCAGCACCAGCCATTCGCGGCCTCCCCCATGGCCCGACAGTCCGCCAAGCACAGGCAGTTCCACCGATGTTGGGAGGCTGCCCGTCATGGATCAGCGCCAACGCTTTTGCATATTTTTCCTGATTTGGGAACGCCATCAAATTCTGCTCGTTGGAAGGGGGCCCATAAGGAGGAGAAAGCCATGAAGGTTGCGATCATCTTGCTGTCGGCGGTCAGCCTGGCAGCGGCGGCGCCGGCAGCTCTTGCACAGAACAGCACGTCGACCAAAACCCCCGGCCACGAGATGCAGACCAAGGGCGCGAAAGTCGGCAGCCCTGGCGCGTCCAGCTATTCGCCCGGCCACGAAATGCAGGCCAAAGGCTCCAAGAACGGCTCGCCTGGCGCGTCGGGTTATGCGCCCGGTCAAACGACCGGCTCGGCTTCCAGCCCAGGGAGCGGTAGCACGAAGAGGTAACAAGATTCCCCGACGCCCGCCGATTTTCCCGGCGGGCGTTTTCCTGCGGTCGGTCCGCCGCTGTTGCGAACAAAGTCGAGCGAGGTCGTAGATGCGTTTCCTTCCGGTAGTTCCCGCAATTTTCGTCTCCTTATTTGTCATTGCCAATCCCGCTTCAGCAAGGATCGGCCTTCCCCCCGCGCCGGCGGGTGACGATGCGGTCATCCAGGTCCGCGGCGGGCACGGCCATGGGCATGGTCATGGATGGCATGGCAATCGCGGGCATCACTACGGATGGTATCTGGGCCGCGGCAACTGGAAGCACCGGCACTGAGCAAGCGGCGGCGATCGAGCTGTTCACGACACCATTTGCGAACGGCTTGCGCAGATTGATCTGCCTCCGGCATCATGGGTCCGGAGGCTCGTTTTTCCGTGTCGTTGAAGAATCCGGACGCAATCGCCGTCATCGTATCTGCGCTCCGCCAGGTTCATGGTGACGACGTCGCGCGGATGATGCTGGTCGAGGGCATGAGCCTGGCCAATCTGATCGACGCGATGTTCTCGGCGCCCCTGACGCACCGCGAGGCCGTCCGGGCGATCACGGACGGGCTCGACGACTTCGTCATCACGCCGGACCTCGGCCTGATTTGGCACCTCAAATACATCTACGGGCCCGGCTCCCTGCACGTCGTGGATCTGGAGATCGCCACGCCTGATGGCACGCTGGCGAGCAAGGACGTCTGGCTTCGTCTCGCGTCGTGAAAAGGGTGGGTCAGGTCACGGCGGCAACTGCATCCACCTCCGCAATGACGGAGCGTGGAGCCGCGGCGTGGGTTCGCCACCGGGCCGATGCTACTTCGCTTGCTTCGCGCGATCCTTCACCGGGATCACGAGCTTCAGGCCGGACCAGATGTCGTCGACGGCGCAGATATTGATATCGACAAGGCCGTTCGCGAGCGCGGTTTCGCGCACCAAGGCTTCGGTGACGTCGGTCGCAACGCCTGACGCCTTCTTCGGCCAAGAGGCCCAGATCATCCCGTCGGGCGCGATCGCCTTGCGGTAGCTGCGCAGCTTGGCGGCGAGGCCTTTTGCTTCGGTCGCGAAGACATGGACCAGGTCGAGCGGGGCCCTGGCGGTCTTTGCGATCCTGACGTCGTCAGGCAATCCGCCGACGAGATCGCCATAGGCCACGGACAGCCCATCCACAAAAATACAAAAGCCCGGCTTGATGCCGAGCTTTTGCACTAACGGTTTGCCGGAATATCCGGCCATGGCAGGCGAGCGTTACGCCTGCGGCTGCGGCTCCAGGCCGGGATCCGGATCGGGCCGCGGGCGCGACTTGCCGGCCGGAGGCACAGCGGAGGCGCGCGGCGTGGTCGGCTCGAGCACCGACTCGCGGTTCGGCTTCTTGCCCTTGAGCAGGTCGACGATCTCGTCACCGCTGAGCGTTTCGAACTCGAGCAGGCCCTTGGCCAGCGCTTCGAGGTCGGCATGCTTCTCGGTGAGGATGCGGGTCGCTTCCTTGTAGCCTTCCTCGACCAGACGGCGGATCTCGGAGTCGATCTTCTGCACCGTCGCTTCAGAGGCGTTCTGCGTGCGCGAGACCGACATCCCCAGAAACACCTCGTCCTGGTTCTCGCCGTAGGAGACGGTGCCGAGCTCTTCCGACAGGCCCCAGCGCGTCACCATCATCCGGGCAAGGCGCGTGGCCTGCTCGATGTCGGAGGCGGCGCCCGAGGTCACCTTCTCGCGGCCGAAGATCAGCTCTTCGGCGACGCGGCCGCCCATCATGATGGCGAGGCGCGAGGTCATCTGCTCCAGGGACATCGACAGCTTGTCGCGCTCGGGGAGTTGCATGACCATGCCGAGCGCGCGGCCGCGCGGGATGATGGTCGCCTTGTGGATCGGATCGGTCGCGGGCACGTTGAGGCCGACGATGGCGTGGCCGCCCTCGTGATAGGCCGTCAGCAGCTTCTCTTCCTCGGTCATGACCAGCGACTTGCGCTCGGCGCCCATCATCACCTTGTCCTTGGCCTCCTCGAACTCGGCCTGGGTCACCATGCGCTTGTTGCGGCGGGCCGCGGTGAGGGCTGCTTCGTTGACGAGGTTCATCAGGTCGGCGCCGGAGAATCCAGGCGTGCCGCGCGCGATGGTCTTGAGGTTGATATCGGGCGCCAGCGGCACCTTGCGAACGTGAACCTTGAGGATCTGCTCGCGGCCGACGACGTCGGGATTCGGCACCACGACCTGGCGGTCGAAACGGCCCGGACGCAGCAGCGCGGGATCGAGCACGTCGGGGCGGTTGGTCGCGGCGATCAGGATCACGCCCTCGTTCGCCTCGAAGCCGTCCATCTCGACCAGCAACTGGTTCAGCGTCTGCTCGCGCTCGTCATTGCCGCCGCCGAGACCGGCGCCGCGATGACGACCGACCGCGTCGATTTCGTCGATGAAGATGATGCAGGGCGCGTTCTTCTTGGCCTGCTCGAACATGTCACGCACACGGGAGGCGCCGACGCCGACGAACATTTCGACGAAGTCCGAACCCGAAATGGTGAAGAACGGCACGTTGGCTTCGCCCGCGACCGCGCGCGCGATCAGGGTCTTGCCGGTGCCGGGAGGGCCGACCAGCAGCACGCCGCGCGGAATGCGGCCGCCGAGGCGCTGGAATTTGCCGGGATCACGGAGGAATTCGACGATCTCCTGCAGGTCCTGCTTGGCCTCGTCCACGCCGGCGACGTCTTCAAACGTGACGCGGCCATGGGCCTCGGTCAGCATCTTCGCGCGCGACTTGCCGAAGCCCATCGCCTTGCCGGCCCCGCCCTGCATCTGCCGCGACAGGAAGATCCAGACGCCGATCAGCGCGATGAAGGGCAGCCAGGAAACCAAGAGCGAGACGAACCACGGCACGTTGTCGCCGGGCGGCTTCGCGGTGATCTGGACCTTGCTGTCATAGAGGCGCTTCACCAGCGTCGGGTCGTTCGGCGCATAGGTCTGGAAGCTCTGGCCGGTGGTGAAGGTGCCGTGAATATCGGGGCCCTGGATCACGACGTCGCGGACGCGGCCCTGGTCAACCTCGGTCAGGAGCTGGGAGAACGCGATGTCCTGCGAGGAGGCGCGCTGGCCCGGATTCTGGAAGAGCGTGAACAACGCCAAGAGCAGCAAAACAATGATGACCCAGAGGGCGAAATTGCGCAGATTGGCGTTCATCGATCTTCCTTCGTGGTCGCGCGGATCGCGGCCTCATCCTTGGGCTTCACGAGGAAATCCCCAAGGAATCCTCATCGTTAGACGCATACAATTTAGGTGCCGGCCCGGTCGCTGCCAAGGGAACGAGATGGGACTATTTAGCCCATCTTAGAGCAATTCCCGCTGAAATAATGGCATCGAGGCCGGGGTTTTTCCTGCCTGGTTAAGGTGTCCTGACGGCGGGCCGCCGAAACGGCCGGTGTCATGGTCCGCACTCATCCGACCTTCAAGGGCTCTTGGATCCACCCTTGGATCCACCCTTGGATCCACCCTTGGACGTTCTCTTGGACGTTCCCTTGGACCGCCGGACCGGCGCGGGCGCGATGTGGATACGCCCCCCGGCAAGGCTGATCAAGGCTCCCGCAAGGGTTTGCTTGAGAAGGCTCTGCTTCGGGATGGAACGGCCATTCACGGATGCACGAGACCCCGCAACCATCGCCTGATCCAGCGCGGCAAGCAGGGTCTCGACCTTGCCGAGTTCCGCGGGCCCTTCGTGGCCCAGCGCGTCGATCGCCCGAAGCAGGAGCCGTAGCCGGACTTCTTCCGGCAGGGTGGCGAAGGCTTCCGCTTCGAAGGAGCTTTGGGCCTCGGAACTGCGAACGCCCGGCTGCGGCCGTCGGCCGCGATCCGTCAAGCGGAGAAAGCGCTCGGCGCCGTCGGTCAGCACCTCGACGGCCGCGTTGGCACGGGCGAGCCGGCCTGCGAGCCGCACCAGGGTGCGGGCATCGCCGCCCTCGGCTGCGAGTTGCGGCAGCAGCGCGCGAAGCCTCGGCCTCGTGAAGGAAGCGTCGCGGTTGGTGGGATCATCCGTGAAGCTGATCCTGGCCCGCCTCAGCGTTGCGATCAGTTGCGATTTCGGAACATCGAGCAGCGGGCGCGCCAGCACGAGGCCGTCGCGCGGCGTGAAGCGCGCCATCGCCGACAGGCCGGCGATGCCGCTGCCGCGGAGCAGCCGCATCAGCAGCGTCTCGGCCTGGTCGTCGCGGGTGTGGGCGGTGAGCACGTGGCTTGCGCCGGCCGAGCGGGCGGCTTGCGCCAGCAGGCGGTAACGGGCTTCGCGCGCGGCGGCGGGCAATCCCGTCGCCGGCTTTGCGCCGCGCCAGCGCAGGGTCCGGTGCGCAAGGCCAAGTTCAGTGGCAAGCCGCTTGACCTCGCGCGCCTCGCGCGCCGCCTCGCTCCGCAGGCCATGATCGACGGTGACGACGGTGAGCTCGGGGCCGCGCGCAAGGCTGCGCCGCCAGCGCGCCGCGAGCCACATCAGCGCGACCGAGTCGGGCCCGCCGGAGACGGCGAGCACCAAGGCCGGCGCGCTTCTGAGCTCGGCGAAGAGCTGCTTCGCCGCGCGCGCGGAGATCGGTGAATTGTCGTCGTCTGACATGACGCGGCCCAGCAATCGCCAGACTATCTAGCGCAATCCCGTCCGCGTTGTCAGCGAGGCGTCAGCACTTCACCCGCTTCTGCTCGCGGTCGACGGCGGCCTTCACGCCGGCCGAGGCGCGCGGATATTTGCGGCCGACCTCGCCGAAGGCGGCGCAGGCGGCTTCCTTCTCCTTCAGCGCGGCGAGCGACTGGCCGAGCCGCAGCAGCGCATCCGGCGCCTTGGCCGATTTGTCGTATTTCGTGGTGACGGCGAGGAAGGCTTCGGCGGAATCGCGATATTGCTGGCGCTGGAAATAGCTTTCGCCGAGCCAGTATTGCGCATCGCCGAGCAGCGGATCTGCAGGATATTTCGCCGCGAAATTCTTCATGGTCTGCTCGGCCAGAGCGTAATCCTTGCGCTGCATGTAGCCGATGCCGAGGTCGAACTCGTCGCGCGGCGTCGCCGAGGGCGGCAGGGTCGCAAGAGCCGGAGCACCTCCGGCCTGCGCGGGATAGCCCTGCTGGGCGGGCGGATAGCCCGGCTGCGCCGGCGCGGCCGCCTGCGGGTAGCGGCCTGGAGCATTGTTGATGTCGAGCGGCTCGCCGACGCCGCGGCCACCGGGCGCGCCGCCAACCTGACCACCACCGGCCGACATCGGCTGCTGGCCGCCGCCGAGCGCGCGCGGTGCGCCCGGCGCATTCGGATTCTGGTTCGGGTCGAACGCATCGCCTCGCCGGCGCGTACCGGGCGCGCCGGGGCCGGGCTGTTCCTGAACGATCGGCGCGGGAGAGGCGATCTGCGGCTGCTCGTAATTCGGCTGCATGGCCTGTTGCTGCGGCGGCTGCTGGCGATAGGCGGGCGCGACCTGCGCGGGCGGCACCGCCGCGACATTGGGCTGGGCCGGCGACTGGCCGGGCGTCGCGCCTTGCGCGCCGCCCTCGAGCTGGCGGATGCGATCCTCGAGCTGCCGGTTGCGGTATTGCAGCTCCTCGTTCTGGCCGGTGAGCTGGCGCAGCTGGTTCTCCAGCCGCTCGATCCGCATCTCGGGGTCCTCGCCGTCCGACTGGGCGAAGACGGGCGTGCACAAGGAGAGCAGCGCGGCGATGGCCACGGTGCCGGTAAGGACCTTAAATCTGGATGACATCTTGCCCTGACGACGAAAGCGAAATGGCCTGCGACGGAACCTGCGACGCGCCACACATCGAAGCGGAGTACGCCAAAAATGTGACTGGCACCACCGGGATTCTGTCACAGAATGCTGAAACGAAACCGGCGCCCGTGAGGGCGCCGGCATATTCGGTTTCCAAAGATGAACGCCGCCTGACCGAAGCGTCAGGAGCTCGCGTTCAGCACGGTCACGGCGCGACGGTTCTGCGACCAGCAGGAGATATCGTTACAGACGGCGACGGGCCGCTCCTTGCCGTAGGAGATCGTGCGCATCCGGTTCGGATCGATGCCGCGCGAGGCGAGGAACGCGCGCACCGACTGGGCACGGCGGGCGCCGAGGGCGATGTTGTATTCGCGGGTGCCGCGCTCGTCGGCGTGACCTTCGATGGTGAAGGAGTAGCGCGGATAGGTCTGGAGCCACTGCGCCTGCTTCTCCAGGGTCACGATCGCCTGCGGGGTCAGATCGGTCTGGTCGCTCTCGAAGAACACGCGGTCGCCCACGTTCACCACGAAATCCTGCTGGCTGCCGGGCGTCGCCGCGCTCGCATTGGCGTCCAGGCCCGCATTCTGCTTGGCGCAGGCGCCCATCGACAGCGCGATTGCGACCACTGCAGCCAGCTTCCATCCCTGGAGGATACGCATAGGATATTTCATTCCGGAGCCTCCACGCTCACGTTCGTCCACTGCTGTCCGGTCTACAGGGGGTTGGTTAAGCGAACGTTCCGTCAACCTTGACGGAACCTTGCCTCAGCCGGTCAAATGCCCCCAACCAGCGAAAAGCACCCATCATGGTTAATGGGTTGTAAATGTGGCGCGAGGGTGAAGGCAAGCCGTGGCGCGCACGGAACCGGGTATTTTTAAGCCCGGTCCGGACCTTCCGGGTGCTTGACCACAGCTTGCGGTCGGGCGCGGCCGTCTTGGGGGTCTTCAGGAGGAGGCAACCAGCTTTGGACGCTCGGAGGCGACTTTCGGCAATTCGACGCCCGCCGATTGCTTCATGCTGTGCTCGAACAGCATCCGACGCTCGAATGCGCTCGAGCGCATGATCGGAAAACGGGTCAAGACCCTTTCCCGCACGGCACGGAAATCGGACGCCATCAGAGCCACCTTTGCCAGGGCATTCGGAAACAGGCGCGGCTCGGCGATGGTTTCGTTCAGGAAGACCCGGCGATAGAACGGCTCATGCGCAGGACGCACGAGCGCGAGGCCGGTATCGGCATTGAAATATTCGCAGGCCAGAAACACCAGCCGCACCGTCAGATAGGGAAGCTCAGGAAAGCATTTGGCCTTTTCCGGGCTCGCAACGAAGCGGGCCGGATCGATGAAAACCTCGCCCCGATCGAGGCGAGGATGCAGCACGTCGCCGAACAGATCGGTCGTGCAGGACATCCGCTGTTCTGAGGTCAGCAGGTGGAGACGAATGGAGCTGCAGAGTTCGCCATCGACGTAGACGCCGAACGTCTTCGCATTGGGCGCATCGTCGTAACCGTCGCTGTAGCGCTGGGACTCCGACTGCGGAATGAGTCCGCCGCGCGTATAGGCCCTGTAGCGCATCTGATAGAGCTGATCTTTCTCCTCGGGAGTCTCGATGGATCGGTAGTCGATGCGATCGAACAGCGCTCCCCCCCGCACAGAGAGCGAAGCGCGCGGTTCGGCTTCAAACTTCATCCAACATTCCTCAACTAACGAACAACTTTTGCGAGTGACAAAAAGATTAACAGCTTCTTAACAAGCATGCAACGTAATCACCCTGTTAGGGTTAACCCTGCCGGTCGTGCAATGTCAGCGATTGGCCCGCAAATTTACGGGATTTTACGCGATCGATCGTGAGGCGATGGTCAGCAGCTGCTCGTCCGGCGGGCGGCGGCCGTGCGAGGCATTCAGCAATTGCCGAACCCGAACCGCAGGGACCGGCCGGCTGAAGAGATAGCCCTGTCCCTCGGTGATCGTACCGTCGGCGCTGATCAGTTCAAGCTGCTCGTTGGTCTCGATGCCCTCGACCACGACCGACATGCCGAGATCGGCGGCCAGCCGCGCCACGCCGCGCAGCAGCGTGAGCGGCCGATCGGTATCGATGCCCTCGAGGAAGGAGCGGTCGATCTTGACCTTCTGCATCGGGAAATTGTGCAGGTAGCTGAGGCTCGAATAGCCGGTGCCGAAATCGTCCAGCGAGATGCGCACGCCGAGCGCGTGCAGCTGCGACAGGACGTCGTGGGTGAGCTGGGTGTTACGCAGCAGCGAGGATTCGGTGATCTCGATCTCCAGGCGATGTGCCGGCAGGCCCGACACTTCGAGCGCGTACCGAATCTCGCTCAGCACGTCGCGCTGGTGGAATTGCTGCGGCGAGAAATTGACGGCGACGCTGACGCCCTCCGGCCACTTCATGCATTCCATGCAGGCGCGACGCAGGATCCAGCGGCCGAGATCGACGATCAGGCCCATGTCCTCGGCGACCGGGATGATGTCGATCGGCGAGACCGTGCCGCGCACCGGATGATTCCAGCGCAGCAGCGCTTCGCAGGTGGTGATCTTGCCGGACTTCAGGTTGACCAGCGGCTGATAGAACAGCTCGAACTCCTCGTTCGCCAGCGCCTTGCGCAGGTCGAGCTCGAGGATGCGGCGGGCCTCGACGGTCGCCGCCATCTCGTCGCGGAAGAAGCAGAAGGTGCCGCGGCCGTCGGCCTTGGCGCGGTAGAGCGCCATGTCGGCGTTCTTGAGCAGCGTGTCGGCGCTGGCGCCGTCGGGCGAGGTCAGCGCGATGCCGACGCTGGCGCCGATCTCGACCAGGTGATTGTCGATGCGATAGCGCTCGCTCAGGCGCTCGACGATGCGGCGTGCGAGGCTCGCGGCGTCCTCGGCCGAATTGATGTTCTGCTGGAACACGACGAACTCGTCGCCGCCGAAGCGGGCGACGAAATCCTCCGGCCGCAGCATCTCGCGCAGGCGATTGGCGACCGCGCAGAGGAGCTGGTCGCCGCAGGGATGACCAAGCGTGTCGTTGACCTGCTTGAACTGGTCGAGGTCGACGAACAGCAGCGCGGAGAGGCGTTCGGACTGGTGCGGATGGGCGAGCAGCCGTCCGATCTCGTCGCGGAAGGAGACGCGGTTCGGCAGCGCCGTCAGCTCGTCATAGCGGGCGAGATGGCTGATGCGGGCTTCCGCATTGGTGCGCTCGGTGATGTCCTCCAGCAGCACGACCGTGCCGCCGCCCACCATCGGCTGGAACGTCCAGGACAGCGTGCGCCCACGCGTGTAATCCGGATCGTTGGTCAGGAGTTCGCGGACCCGTCCCTCCTCGATCTCACAGAGGATCAGGTTGCCGCTCTCCGTCGAGATCGAACCGCCATTGACGCACGCCGCGATGATTTCGGACGCGTTGGGACGGCCCTCCACGAGATCGTCGGGCAGATTCATCATCTCGCTGAAGCGGTGATTCATGACCGCAAGCTGTCCGTCGACGCCGAACATGCACAGGCCGTGCGGCATATTGTTCAAGGCGGTGTCGAACTGGCCCGCGAGCGCCGCTTCGCGCTCGCGCGCGACAAGCGCCCGCATGAATATCCGGTGCAAATTGGCCGAAATCTGTATGACGGCCACCAGAAAGGCGGCGCACAGGACGGACATCACGACGTAATAGGTCGTGCCGCGCAACGCCAGCGCGATCACTGTCGAACCGAAGCAAAGCGAAGCCTGCAGCTTGTATATCCACTGCCGTCCATAGGCCCTGCCCGCGCCTCCCGCCACGAACCCGGTGGTAGTGGAGAGAGAAATCATATGGGCCACGGCGTCGTCACTGACCAACAACGTGGTGGTGCACCAGATGCCGACCGCAGCGGCCTGGATCATCGCTCCGATCTGATGCCGGTTCTTCCACCGCGCAGCTTCATCGGCGGTCAGCGTCGATTTGCGCATCTGGTAGCGCCGCAAGTCGAACGCCCGAATGGCGCCGGCGACAATGAGAAGCGCAACACACGCCCAGATCGCCGGCTCTCCCGTCTTGAACGCAGTCGCGGCTGCCGCGATGGCGCCGAAGACAAGACCTGTCAGCAACGGAGCGGGAGTTTCAAACAGCGAATCGATCAGCGCCGCCGAAATCGTCGGCGAGGCCTGCCGTTGGGTCGGCTCTCCGCTGTGGGTTGCAAACTGCATCTGTTTCTGTATGCGCGTCCTGTTCCAGCGCGTACTTTTACCCAGACCAGATGAAGCCTTTCTGAGGGAACATCGTTAAAGTCGAGTTGTTTTTCGGCAATGACGAAGCTGATTCTGTTGAAATATCATGCAGGTAGGCAAGCGTTGCCGAGCGCAAGGTGAAGGAAAGCTTGCCGTGCGCACGGAACCGCGAAAAATCGGCGCTTTTTTTCGACAAGATCGCGCGTTGCAACGCGCGATCTCTTCATCGGTCATTGGCCCGCGGTCGCGGAGAGCAGCGGCGACCAGGCCGGATCCGAGGCAAAGCCCGGCGTCGGCACTTTCAGCTCGTTGCGGCCGGAAATGTCGACCGAGAACAGCGACGGTCCGGAGTTGCCGCCGGGATCGCGGAAAAACATCAACACACGACCGTTCGGCGAGAAGGTCGGGCCTTCGTTGTGGAAGCCGGACGTGAGCAGGCGCTCGCCGGAGCCATCGGGCTTCATGACGCCGATCGAGAACTGGCCGCCGCCCTGCCGGGTGAAGGCGATGTAGTCGCCGCGGGGCGACCACACCGGCGTCGAATAGGTGGCGTTGTTGTCGTCCTTGGAAAAGGAGATGCGCTGCGCCTGTCCGCCGCCCGCTGCCATCACATAGATCTGCGACCTGCCGCCGCGATCGGACTCGAAGCAGATGCGGGTGCCATCAGGCGAATAGGACGGCGACGTGTCGATTGCCGGCGTGTCGGTGAGGCGCGTCGTCGAGCGCGAGCGCAGATCCATCACGAACAGGTTGGAATTTCCGCCCTGCTGCAGGCTCATGATGACGCGCTGGCCATCCGGCGAGAAGCGCGGCGCGAAGGTCATGCCGGGGAAGTTGCCGACGATCTCGCGCTGTCCGGTCTCGATGTTGAAGAGGTAGACCTTCGGGTCGCCCTGGCCGAACTCCATATAGGTGATCTCTTGCGAGTTCGGCGAGAAGCGCGGCGTCAGCACGAGGTCAGAGCCGCGGGTCAAATAGCGCACATTGGCGCCGTCCTGGTCCATCATGGCGAGCCGCTTGACGCGGCGCTCCTTCGGCCCGGACTCGTCGACGAACACGACGCGGCTGTCGAAATAGCCTTTTTCGCCGGTCATCTGGGTGTAGATCTGGTCGGAGATGATGTGGGCGATCCGGCGCCAATATTCCGGCGAGGTGAAATATTGCTGGCCGGCGAGCTGCTGGCCGGTGACCACGTCCCACAGGCGGAATTCGGCCTTGAGCCGGCCGTCCTGCTGCCGCGTCATGCGGCCGGTGACGAGGGCCTGCGCGTTCAGGGTCTTCCAGTTCTGGAAATTGGGCGCGACGTCGATGTTGCTGATGCGCTCGATGAAGGCAGCCTGGTCGATCGGCGCAAACAGGCCCGAGCGGCTCAGATTGTTGGTGATGACCTGCGTGACGCCGTTGCTGACATCGCCGTCGGCGGGCGAGCCTGGCACGAAATTGCTGATCGCGATCGGGATCGGACGAAACTCGTCGGATTGGACGACGATCCGCTTTCGGTCCTGCGCTAACGCCTGCCCGCCCCCAAGCAATGCAAGCGTCGACCCTGTCAGGGTCATGAAGCGGCGGCGGTTCATCGAACGAACGTCAATCATCGCAAAATTCTTTTGTTCGGATGTCACAACATGTCTTTCAGGCCGAAAGTCATCGGAATGAGCTTCCAGCTGTCGTATTGCTGCTTTGGCAGGAACGAATAGACCTGACACTGCACGATCGCACGCCTGGCGCTCTCGGCCACCGCCTGGGCGATCGACCGCGACGGCCCTCGCACCGCGACGATGACCGGCTCGGCGGCGAGCGATCCGTCGATCTTCATGGGGATGTCGATGTCGGCTTCGTACAGGTTGGCGTCCTGCCCGTTATAGGTCGGCGTGAAGCAGCGCTTCACCGCGCCCTGGAATGCACCTTGCCAGGTCGCGACGTTGTTTGCCGCTGCCCCAGACGTCGAGCCCAGCGAGGCCGACGCGTTCAACGCCGATCCCGTGAGCTCGTGGCGGGTCACGGCACGCTTGTCGAGATCGCGAGCGATCTGCGCGGGATCGAAGGTGCGCTCCTTGGGCTTCGGCTGCTGCTGCGGCTGGACTGCGGCGACCTTCTGCTCCACGGGCTTGGGCGGCGGCTTCTTGGTCTCCAGCTTCTTCTGGAGCTCCGCAATCGGATCTTCCTTGGCCGGGTCAGGCTTCTTCTCCTGCGGCTTCGGCTCTTCCTTCGGCTTGGTCTCGGCGACCGGCTTCGGCGGCTCGGGCTTCTTCTCGACCGGCTTTTCGACGGGCTTCGGCGGCGGCGTGTCGGGGGTCGAGTTGGTCTTGATCAGCTCTTTCTTCTCGGTGACCTTGCCGACGGAATCTTCCTCGGGCTTGGCCTCGGCGATCTTCTCGACCTTGGGCTTGAGCTCTTCCTTCTTGCCGGTCTTCTGCCCCGACATCATCTGCGCGAGCTGATCGGTGGAGATGATGTCGACCGGAAGCGACTCCTCCGGCACGATGTACGCCTTGCTGCTGAAGGTGAGCAGGCCCCATCCCAGCACGAGGGCGTGGAGGACAATCGACGCAACGAGTGTCTTGTCGACGTTCACCTTCACTGGCCTAGGACCCCTGATCCGCTTCGGTGACGAGCGCCAGCTTCTTGAAGCCCGCACCCGACAGCAGGCCCATGACCTTGGCCACCGTGCCGTAATCCGCCTTCTTGTCGGCGCGCAGATAGATCCGTTCCTCGAGCCCGCCGCGCGCGTCCGTGATCGCCTTCAGCTTCGGGATCAGCTCGTTGATCGGGATCTCGGCGTCGGCGATGAACACCTTGCCGTTGATGTCGACCGACATCTGGATCGGCTTCTGGTCGCTCTGGTCGAGGCTCTTGGCCTGGGTCTGCGGCAGGTCGAGTGGCACGCCGACGGTGAGCAACGGCGCCGACACCATGAAGATGATGAGCAGCACCAGCATCACGTCGACCATCGGCGTGACGTTGATCTCGGCCATGACCGGCTTGCGCCGGCTCCGACGGCCGCCGCCTCCGGACGAACTGGCTACGTTCATGCCCATGGCTTGGTGCCCAATCTCGCCTTCACACTATACATGCCGTCCGTCAGCCCCGCTCGTCGATCTGGCGGGAGAGGATGGCTGAAAATTCATCAGCGAAGCCCTCGAGCCGCTGGGCCTGCCGGTTCACCTCGGACGTGAACTTATTGTAGAAAATAGTGGCAGGAATTGCGGCAATGAGGCCGACCGCGGTCGCAAACAGCGCTTCGGCGATACCGGGCGCCACCACCGCCAGGGAGGTATTTTTCGACGCCGCGATCGACTGGAAGCTCGACATGATGCCCCAGACCGTGCCGAACAGGCCGACGAAGGGGCCGGCCGAGCCGACGGTCGCGAGCACCAGCAGGCGGCGTTCCAGCCGCTCGACCTCGCGGGCGATCGAGACGTTCATGACCTTGTCGATGCGCATCTGCAGGCCGGCGACCGAGCGGGCGTGGCTCTCGAAGGAGCGTTTCCATTCGCGCATCGCCGCGACGAAACAGGCTGCCATGGAATGGGTCGGCTTGGCCGAGAGGGTGCGATAGAGTTCCTCGATCGACTCGCCCGACCAGAACGCCTGCTCGAAGCGGTCCATCGAGCGGCGGGTGCGGGCATACAGGAAGATCTTGTCGATCGCGATGGCCCAGACCCAGACCGAGCAGGACAGCAGGCCCAGCATGACGCATTTCACGATCCAGTGAGCCTGCCAGAACAGCGCGATCAGCGACACGTCGGCGGAGGCGGCAACCGGAAGGGCGGACTGAGCCACGTCGGCCGGATTCATCAGCAGTATCCTCTCAAGACGATCACTTTTGGCGATCGTTACCTATGTCCCGGCCAGCCAAACGACGGCCGGTTCCCCAACAGCCGCGCTAGAACCGGCGCTGCCGGCAAGCCCGCTCAAAGCCTTGTCTTTCTGGGGTACAGGGGCTCGTCCAAAGCCGCCGCCTGCATTCCCTGCCAAGATGTCAAAACTATGGGCCTCGACGACGGCTCCGGGCGCGATTGTCCATAATTACCAGAGCCCGGCGATGGTTAATGGCGGGTTACCGGGGTCGCATTTGGCTACGGAAAAGGGTGGCGGCGCAGGGGGATGGAGGTGCCGGCGACGGGGCATGGTGTCGCGTGGCGTTACCGGGGTAGCAACTGCGAGCCCAGACCGAGTTCGGTTCCCCCCACCGAATAGGCTCACGCCACCGAGGCTGGCTCTGGGCAGTTGGTCAGCCGCGCTGGATTGCCGACTGCCGTGCATCCGCCGGGGACATCCGATGTCACGACCGCGTCGGCGCCGATCCTGGCGAACTCGCCGATGCTGACATCGCCGAGAATGGTCGCGCCGGCACCGATGAAGACGCCGCGGCCGATGCGCGGCGAACGCGTCGGCAGTTCACTGCCGCGGCCGATGCTGACGTTCTGGAGGATGGTGACCTCGTCGCCGATCACGGCCGCGGCGCCGATGACGATGCCGGTGGCATGGTCGAGATAGACCGCCGATCCGACGTTGGCCGCAGGATGGATGCTGACCTGGAGGACGTTCGAGGCCTCGTTCTGAAACAGCAGCGCCACATCGTGATGGTCATGACGCCAGAGCCAGTGCGAGACGCGCCAGGCCTGCAGCGCGACGTAACCCTTGAAATGCAGCAGCGGCGGCAACAGGCCGGCGATGGCGGGATCACGACGCGTGATGGCCTGCAAATCACGGCCGGCGGCTGCGATCAGATCCGGCTGGGCACGAAGAGCTTTCAAGGAAAATTCGGTGAAGCGTTCGCGCTCGCTGACGCTGCCGCCAAGCCGGCGCCCGATCAGATCGGCGAGAACAGCCGTGAAATCATCGTGTGCCAGGATGGCGCCGGCAACCGCCTTGCCAAAGACGGGATCGGCAACCGCGGTACGCAGCGCCTCGTCGCGAATGCTTTGCCAGAGATCGTCGCCCACCATGATCGCAGCTCGTGCCATCGCCGCCTCCGGTATCTTGATGCTTCCCCATATAGGTCGTGGGCAAGGCGGCGCCAGCGGCACCGCCGACCCGCACATCATGCCGCAGCTTCCCGTGAGGTTACGAGCTTGCATGCCAGACGCCGGCGCCCCTATAGTCCGCCGGATTTTCGGCCGACGCTGCGTCGGCCGGGATGTCCGAGCTTCTCGAGCCCGCGCGGTGGTCCGCCATCCGCGGGTTTTTCGTACCCGGCAGCCTCCTGCTCCGCCGACACTCATCTCCGCACCCCTCATCCGAGGTTACGCCAAGAGAGGTTACGCCAAGACATGTCGCCCAACGCGCCCGCCGACGACCAGCACGACGACATCATGTACCCCTCCGCCGTCCCGTTCCTGCTGGTCCATCTCGGCTGCCTTGCAGCGATCTGGTCGGGCGTCACCTGGCAGGCCCTCGCGATCTGCGCGGCGCTGTATGTCGTGCGGATGTTCGGAATCGGAGCCGGCTACCACCGCTATTTCTCCCATCGGGCATTTGCGACCGGCCGGGTGTTTCAGTTCATCCTTGCCTGCCTTGCGCAGAGCAGCGCGCAGAAGAGCGTGTTGTGGTGGGCGGCCAAGCATCGGCACCATCATCTGCATTCCGATACGGAGCGCGACGTGCATTCCCCGCGCCAGCGCGGCTTTCTGTACAGCCACCTCGGCTGGATTTTCTACAGAGAGCACGACACGACTGACCTGGTGAAAGTCGGCGATCTCGCGGTCTACCCGGAGCTGATGTGGCTGCATCGGCTCGAGCTGTTGCCGGCCGTGGTGCTTGCGGCGCTCTGCTTTCTGGTTGCGGGATGGCCGGGTCTGGTCGTCGGATTCCTGTGGAGCACGGTGCTGGTCTATCACGCGACCTTCTGCATCAATTCGCTCGCCCATGTGCATGGACGCAAGCGCTACGTCACGGGCGATGATTCCCGCAACAACTGGCTGCTGGCACTGCTCACTCTGGGCGAAGGCTGGCACAACAATCACCACGCCTACCAGAGCAGCGTGCGGCAGGGCTTTTACTGGTGGGAGATTGACGTAACCTATTACGCGCTCAAGATCCTGTCCTGGTTCGGCGTCGTCTGGAACATGAAGGCGCCGCCCGAGCTGGTGCTGCGCAACGAGCAGCCGCTCGGCGCGCGGGTCATCCATCGCGCGGCCCGCGAACTCGCGGGGCGGTTCGACGCTCACGCGCTCGCGCACGCGATCTCGTCGGCACTGCACCGGGCCGATCTCGCGCAGCTGCAACTGCCGACCCTGCACGACATCCTCGATCGCGCGCATGACGGCGTCGATGCGCTGACGCATCTGCATCTGCCGAAGATACCGACCCGCGAGGAGTTTCTCAGCGAAGCCAGGGCGATGTTCGCGCGCACGCGATCCCTCAACGAGATCGTCGACCATGCCTACGAGCACTTCCTGACATCGGTTCGTGCGCAGCTCGCGACGGTGCGCTGAAGCGCGCGGGCCATCCTCATCCTGCCGGGACGCGTCCGTCGGGCGCGCGTTCCGGCCGGGCTTGCCTGCGCAGGCCGAGCGCACAAAGCCAGCCGCCCGCCGCGACGAGGGCCGGCAGGACGAAGAGCGCGAAATCGCGAAGCAGGATCATGGCGCGAGGCTCCCCTTCGCGAACGAGATTGCCCGGCCGAGTGCGAGCCAGGCGAACCAATAGAGGTAGAGGCTCAGGAAGACTTTCCAGGACTCGCCGACCTGCCAGTGCGGGTAGAGTTCGACTTGCGTCGGCCATCTATTGAGAAACGCAACCGCCATCGGAATCAGGCCGCCGAACCGCCCGAACAGCGCCGTCGCGCGTTCGAGCAGCGCGATGCGCCGGTTGATCTGGTAGTGTTCGGCGTTGGTCATGGTCGGACCCGTTGGCGCGCGGGAGGCGCCGTCGCGGTTTAGTCGCGCCGCGCGCGGATCGGGTTCTATCGTGTCGAGGGATGGCTGTGGACGACACCGCAGAGCTGTCGGCCGCAGCTGCGGAAATGGCAATCGACAGCGCCCGCGCAGCCGCCATAGACGAAACTGAGATAGCCCAGCACCGCAAAAGCGGTCATGCCGAGCAGTAGGCGCGTGGTGAGGTCCATGGGCTTTTGTGCCTCCGAACCGTGCGCCGGTTCGGAGGACTCGATCCTCTTCCCCCCAAAACCAAACCGCCCGCCTGCGGGATGCGCAGGCGGGCGGCTCGGGGCCATCAGGACTTTGGGGGCATGCGCCTGAAGGCTTTGAGAAGTGTCAGCCCTGCTGCTGGTCGGTCGGCGGCGGGGTCGGACGCGTCTTGTGCTGCGCCATGAACTGGTCGAACTCTTCCTTGTCCTTGGCGTGGCGCAGACGGTCGAGGAAGTTCTTGAACTCGACCTGCTCTTCCTCGAGCCGGCGCAGCGTTTCGGTGCGGTACTCGTCGAAGGCGCGGTTGCCGGAGGACGGCGGACCGAAGCCAAAGCCGCCGAAGCCGCGGCGCTCCATGCGGTCGCGCATGCGGTCCATCTTGTACTGCATCCGCTCCATCTTGTTCTGCCAGCGATCCGAGTTGCTCCAGCACGACATTCTTCTGCTCCCGAGTGTGAAAAAGAGAAGGGCGAGTCCGATCGGCCACCAGATGATGAAGCCGAGAATGGTCACGGCAATCCAGCCAGGATGCCAGGGCGTATCGAGCATGTGGGGCCGCTCGTACTGTTGGTGTTGGTCCGAGGGGCCGCGCCAGCGATTGACATCAGCGGTGTAGGCCATTTCCCTTCTCCATCACGGCATCAGCGCCGTTGTGAATGTAAATAACATTTACATAGCTAGACCATCGCGCGATTTTGTCAAGCCGGCGGCCTGAGGGGCCTGCGGAATTATTTGCGCAACTTTATTTCGGCTTGCCCCAGGGCCCGCCAGGAGGCACGCCGGAACCGGAGGGTGCCTCCGGCGGGATCGGCGGTGGTTCGGCGCTGTTCGCCTGCGGCCGGCGGTCGGTGGGGAAGCCGAGGCCGCGCAGATAGATCAGCACCTCGGCCTCGAGCAGCTCGTCCGGCGACATCGGCAGCTTGCGGCGTGCGGCATCGCCACGCGAGAACAGCGAGGCGACGCCATGCGCCATCGTCCAGATGTGCAGCGCCATCATCATCGCCGGCGGACGCGGCGTGCCCGGCGGGGCGAGCGCCGCGAGACGCTCCGCGGCGGCGCGAATGACGTTGAAAGCGCGCTCGCTGGCGGCCTGCAGCGCCGGATTGGCATCGACGGGAAGGCCCGATTCGAACATCGCGTTGTAGAAGGCGGGCTCCTCGCGGGCGAACGCGAGATAGGCCCGGCCGACGCGCTCGAACGCCGTGACGGTATCGGGGCGGCCGTCGTCCCAGGCCGCAGTGAGCCTCTGCTCGAACTGCTCAAAACCGCGCTGCGCGATCGAGGACAACAGTTCGTCGCGATCGCGGAAATGCCGGTAAGGTGCCGCCGCACTGACACCGGCCATGCGCGCGGCATCGGCGAAGGTGAAGCCGGCCGCACCCTTCTCGGCGATCAGCCCGAGGGCGGCCTGCAGAAGGGCTTCCTTCAGATTGCCGTGGTGATAGCCGCGCTCGGCGCGGCGCTGCTCCTTGCGCCAGCTCATGTGAACGACCTTTACATGAGCGGCGCGTGAAGGTCACTAGCGGCAACGGGTTTTGGTGAACCCGTACTTCCACGTGTCGGACGTTCCGATCGGCTCCTAGCCGCCCGGGATCGGCAGCACCGGCATGATCTCGACGCGCTCGCCGGGGAAGATCGCGAAATGCGGATGGTTCTCGAACATCTTGGCGGCCGCCTCGTGCGAAGTGGCGCGAACCACCGTGAAGGCGCCCATCTCGTTGGCGATGTCGACGACACCCTTGGCATCGACCTTCTTGGTCTTGCCCAGTGGGCCGCCCATGGCCTGGATCGCCCCCTGGTGCTTCTCGACCCACCCCTTCCAGGCCGCGATGCCCTCGATCTCCCTCGCCTTGCGCTCGGCGTCGGACATCGCATTCCATGCGGCCCATTTCGGACTGGTCTTGCTACCGAGGAAGACGGCAAGATAGGTGTCGTTGCTCATCGGTCGTTTCTCCCTTGCTAGCTCTTCAGGTCCTCGAAACCGGCGGCAGCGGCCTGCACGTCGGGCGGAAAATCGGTCATTTCCTGCACCTGGCGGATCTCGATGATCTCATTGGCCGAGGCCGGGCATTGCCTGGCCCAGGCGATCGCCTCCTCGCGCGAGCCGACCTCGATCATCCAGTAGCCGCCCAGCACTTCCTTGGCCTCCGCGAAGGGCCCGTCGGTCACGACGGGCACACCGGTCGAAAACGAGACGCGCGCGCCCATCGACGGCGGATGCAGGCCGTCCAGCGTGATCAGCACGCCGGCGTCCTTCAGTGCCTCGTTGTAGCGCATCATCGCGGCAACGCGTTCGGGACCGAGTTGGACGTCCGCCGGCGCAGTCTCATAGCCGAGCGGGATCATCAGCATCATGAATCGCATGCGGTTCCTCACTCAGGCGGGCCTTCTGGCCCGCGCTCACTTCCAAGACGAACGAACCGCTACAAGGCCGACACGACCGAGGAAATTATTTCGGAAGTCATTGCGAGGCGCGCGGGCAGCGTGTGGGAACCTCCGCAAGACGAAGCAGTCGCGGCAGCGCCGGCAATCTGTCGCAGCCGACGCCATGCGCCGAACGGGAATATTTTTCGGCACGGCTCAGTAAAACTACGGCCAGCTCGTATGAATTGCACAGTGCTTATGAAGCCAGAAAGCTCGCCAACTGAACGACATCGACATCACACGTGGAAATACGGAGCTAACTCAGGTTTATGCACGGGTTTACAGTTGCTCAACAAGACCATGCAACTTTTCCGCTAATGCGGCGATACGGTGATCCCGCCGATCCGCCGCCAGATCATTGCGGAGCATCACGTGTTCAATTTCCAGAACAAGAAAGTCAGGCACGCCGTCGCAGAGGTCGAGGCGCTCGACCGGTCGCAGGCGGTGATCGAGTTCGGTCTCGACGGCACCATCGTCACCGCAAACGAGAACTTCCTGAAGGCGATGGGCTATTCGCTCAGCGAGATCAAGGGCAGGCATCACGGCATTTTCGTCGATCCGGCCGAACGCGAGAGCGCCGTCTATCGCGAGTTCTGGGCGCGGCTCAATCGCGGGGAGTACCAGGCTGCGCAATACAAGCGCTTCGCCAAGGGGGGCCAGCCCGTTTGGATTCAGGCCTCCTACAATCCGATCATTGACAAGAACGGCAAGCCGACTGGCGTCATCAAGCTCGCCACCGACATCACGGCCGAGAAGATCAAGGCGATGGAAGATTCCGGCAAGATCGCCGCCATCAACCGCGCCCAGGCCGTGATCGAGTTCCAGACGGACGGCACCATCATCACCGCCAACGAGAATTTTCTCGGTGCGATGGGCTATACGCTGGACGAGATCAAGGGCAAGCACCACAGCATGTTCGTGACGCCGGAGGACCGCGCCGGCGCGGCCTATGGCGCGCTGTGGGCCAAGCTGAACCGCGGCGAGTTCGAGGCTGCCGAGTTCAAGCGGATCGCCAAGGGCGGCCGCGAGATCTGGATTCTCGCGAGCTACAATCCGATCCTCGACGAGAGCGGCAAGCCGTTCAAGGTGGTGAAGTTCGCGACCGACATCACCGCCCAGAAGATGAAGTCCGCCGACAATGACGGCCAGCTCGCCGCGATCCAGAAGTCGCAGGCGGTGATCGAGTTCAACATGGACGGCACGATCCGCACCGCGAACGAAAATTTCCTCAAGGCGATGGGTTATTCGCTCGCCGAGATCAAGGGCCAGCATCACGGCATGTTCGTCGACCCGAACGAGAAGAACTCGGCCGCCTACCGCCAGTTCTGGGAGACCCTCAATCGCGGCGAATACCAGGCCGCCGAATACAAGCGGATCGCCAAGGGCGGCCGCGAGATCTGGATCCAGGCGTCCTACAACCCGATCTTCGACCTCAACGGCAAGCCCTACAAGGTGGTGAAATACGCCACCGACATCACAGCGCAGGCGATCGGCCGCAAGAAGGCCGAGGCCGCGCGCGGACTGATCGAGGCTGTCGCGGCGGGCAGCGAAGAAATGAGTGCGTCGATCCGCGAGATTTCCGAAACCATGGCGAAGTCGCGCGAGAATTCCAAGACTGCGGCGACGAGGGTCGAATCCGCGGACAGCCAGGCGCAGAAATTGGCGACCGCGGCGCAAGCCATGAGTGGCATCGTCGAAATGATCTCCGGCATCACCAGCCAGATCAATCTGCTCGCGCTCAACGCCACGATCGAATCCGCCCGTGCCGGCGAAGCCGGCCGCGGCTTTGCGGTGGTCGCCTCGGAGGTGAAGAATCTCGCCAATCAGGCCAAGCAGGCGACGGACACGATCACCTCCGAAATCGACGCGCTGAACGTGATCTCGGGCGACGTCGCGAACTCGCTGACCGCGATCAAGGCCGCGATCGCCGGCGTCAACGAGTTCATCGCCACCACCGCCGCCGCGGTCGAGGAACAGAGCGCCGTGACCGCGGACATGTCGGCGAACATGCAGCGCGCAGCGGCGGAGCTGTCCTAGGCGTTCCTCCACGGAACCATTCGACTCCCCTTACCAAGGCCCTGCATCCCGTGATGCCGGGCCTTGATTGCATCTGGGGTCTTTCTGGCGCAGTAAGGGACGCTGGCCGCAATGCCACCGCCAGATCCGAGCCAGAAGGACAGCCCCCAGATGCCGTCAGCCCAGCCGAAGATCGCCCTCGTCACCGGCGCCGCGCGCGGCATCGGACTTGCGGCTGCGAAGAAGTTTCTCGCCGAGGGCTGGCGGGTCGCGTTGCTCGATATCGAGGGCGAGCTGCTCGCCAGGGCGGTCGCCGACATCGGCAGGAGCGACGACACGCTGGCGCTCAGCTGCGACGTCTCGGACAGCACCGCGGTCGGCGCCGCCATGACGGCGGTCGCGCAGCGCTTCGGCCGGCTCGACGCGCTGGTCAACAATGCCGGCATTGCGGTGTTCGCACCGCTGATGGAGACGTCGGAAGCCGACTGGCGCCGCGTGCTCGAGGTCAACCTCACCGGTCCGTTCCTCTGCACCAGGGCGGCGGTGCCGCTCATGCGCGACGGCGATGGCGGCGCCATCGTCAACATCACCTCGATTTCGGCCGTGCGCGCCTCGACGCTGCGCTCGGCCTACGGCACCAGCAAGGCCGGGCTCGCGCATCTCACCAAGCAGCTCGCGGTCGAGCTCGCCTCGCTCAACATCCGCGTCAACGCCGTCGCGCCGGGTCCGGTCGACACCGCGATGGCGAAGCAGGTGCACACCAAGGAGATTCGCGCCGACTATCACGACGCCATCCCGCTCAATCGTTACGGCCTGGAGGAGGAACTCGCGGAGGCGATCTTCTTCCTGTGCTCGGATCGTTCGAGCTACATCACCGGCCAGATTTTGGCCGTCGATGGCGGCTTCGATGCGGCAGGCATCGGCCTGCCGACGCTGCGCGGCCAGCGCCGGAACGGCTAGAACCTCTTTTCGTGCGGCGCGAAAGATGGTGGGTTAAGACTGCAGCTGACTTACCCTACGGACCGGCTTTGTGGAGTGCTTCATGCGACGCATCACATCGACCACAGCCTTGCTGCTCGCCGCCGCCCTGCTCGCCTCCTTACCCGCCAGGGCCGAGATCCGCATCATCCAGAGTCCCGGCGGCCAGGTCGGACCGTTCCTCGATTTGTTCGAGAAGGTGCGCGAGAGCGGTGAGCGCGTGGTGATCGACGGCCCCTGCCTGTCCGCCTGTACGCTGGTGCTCAGCATCGTGCCGGGCGAGCGCATCTGCGTCACAAGACGCGCCGTGCTCGGCTTTCATGCCGCCCGTTCGGTCGACCGGCGCGGGCGCTTTTATGCCGAGCCGGAAGCATCCGAAGCCGTGCTTGCGGCCTATCCCGGCCCGGTCCGCGACTGGATCAGCCGCCGCGGCGGCCTCACCTCACGGCTGCTCTTGTTGAAGGGGCGCGACCTCGCCGCGATCTATCCGCGCTGCCGGTGACGTCTCGGCGTCGGGCTACGATATGACTGCGACAAATCCTCCGCTGTCCGACGATTAGGCACCACCCTGCGATTCCGCCCCTTGCGGCGCGAAATCCGCTCAAGCGCTCCGCAATGCGTGCACAATTTACGCGATTTGCAGCCTTGCCCCGGCGTTTATGATGCTGCTGGCCAGACCGGGCCGTCGCGCATCGCGATGATTGCGCGACCGTCACATCTCAGCAGCGGCCGCGGACTACAATGGTTCCACATTTTCAAGATCAGTCATTTTCAAATGGGACGCATATGGAGTCCATCGATCTTCGCTACCGTATGTCGGATCAGGGACGGATCGTCCACGGCCCGTTGAGCTCGGAAGAAACTCTCGAGTTCGAGGAGTTGACGCGGCGAGACCGCGAGGGACTGATCGACCTGACGTCCGAACTGCGGCTGCTCGAGTTGTACGTGAAGTACATCGGTTCGGACGCCAGGGTTTCGCTCGCACCTTCGGAGCCGGCGTCGCATGCGAGCGAGTCACCGCGACAAAGGCTTCCGCCGCGTCGCCAGTCGCGACAGCGCAACCTCGTGGTTCCCATGATTGTCGTGATGAGCAGGAGCTTCATGCTGATCGCGCTGTTCATCAGCTGACGCACGGTGCTGCGTTCGCAAGCACCGCGTGAGTCGCGTCACACTAAAGCCAAGGTTGAGCTGGCATAGATGAACACGGCGACACCGATGTCCGCGGGGGAATTCATGACAAGCGTCGGCAGCGACGGACATGCCGGTTCGCAAGCTCGGTCATCACTTCATCGGAAAGGAAGCGATCAGGTCTTCACCCTGACGCTCCTCGTCACAAGCGCGGTCGCGACGGTCGGCTGGCTCTACGTCCTTGCTCAGGGCGCCGTAGCCGTCACAAACTGGCTGCTGTTCTAGTGGAGGACAATCTCAACCATCGGCACAAGCTTCATGCTTGCGCAGATGAGCATTCCCCACAGAGCAAAGTTGATTTGTAGCGCCGCCGCCATCGGTCGCTCCCTTCCAAGTCACGCCCACCCTAATTTGTAGATATTATGAATAGTGTTATCGATTCTGGCGCGAAGTGCACAGCCTAATCTTGCGCCAGTTGTTGTGCGATGCAATTCGCGTGGTGTCACGAACCCGCTCGAACGCTTGCGCAAAGTGAATCGAGCGCACGAATCTCCTTTCGGCCATGTCGTCGACGTCGTTTTCCCTCAAGTCACGGGTAAACGTCGCGGTGCAAATTTTTCCACGCAGATTCGCGTGGCACAGCGCACGACAGGTTCGACATGGCTCGACACATTCTCGTCTTGCTCAGTTTTTGCGCAGCGCTCGCGGGATGCGCAAGTGCGCCGGCGGCGGAGCGGCGCCCGATCGCGTGGGACGGACTCGGTCAGGATCCCAATCGTCCTGCCGTCACAAAACGCCACGCGGCAAGTCACGCAGCACCAGAGAGCGATCCCAATGTGGAGCGGCAAAGGGTGCTGGCCACGCTGCGCCCCTATTCCGACGCGTGGTGGGCGGTCGAGGACGAGATCGAAGCCGAGAACGACAGGCAACTCGGCTCGAAGCTCGTGATTTGCCGCGGCTGCGTGGCGCAGCCACCGGGCGCGGACGTGACGGGATCGATCCGCTGACGTGCCGCGCCTCCTCTCTCGCGACAACGGAGAGAGGAGACCGCAGCCCAACATATCAGCGGGACGTTACGCTCACATGCCTTCGGCCGGGCAATTCACCATCCAGGGAATGCCGAACTTGTCGACGCACATGCCAAACCCCTTGGCCCAGAACGTCTTGCTGAACGGCATGGTGACGGTTCCGCCGTCGGCGAGTGCATTGAATTTTTTCTCACCCTCCGCAGGGTCCATGACGGTGAGCGAGATCGAAAAGCCCTGCGGCTTGTGAAAATGTTCTGGCGGCGTGTCCGAGGCCATCAGCACAGCGCCGCCGGGCAGCGTCATCCGCGCATGCATGATCGTTTTCTCGCGGCCAGCCGGCCCCGGGGGCATGTCCGATGGTGGCGCTTCCGAGAGGCGCATCATGGCGTCGATCTTGCCGCCGAGGACCTTGGCGTAATAGTTGAACGCAGCTTCGCAGGTGTCCTGATAGAACAGATAGGCACTGAGCATCGTTTCTCTCCTCTTCGCTTCCTTGACCGCTTCCTTGGCGGTTTCCTTGGCGGTTTCCCGCGCTACTTCTCGCTGAGCTTCTTCAGACTGACCAGGCCAGCCTCGAAATCCTTGCCGATCATGGTGTCCATGTTGATGAAGACCTGCATCACCTTGGACATCAAGGGCGCCGGACCGTACATCGCCCATGTGACCAGTGTGGCATCGCCTTGCGGCACAAAGGTGAACTCTGCCGTGTTGTGGCCCTCGAACGGCCGCTCGAAATCGAGCTTGATGCGAAGTTTCGATGACGCGTTCGCCTCGAGGATCTCCATGTGGCCGGCACCGACATTGTTGTTCCCGTCCCAGGCATAGGTCGCGCCCTTGCCTGCCATGGCTCCGCCATAGGTGCGCTTCATGGCGGGATCTCGGTTCTCATAGGGCGACCAGCCGGTCCAGAAGTGGAAATCGGAGACGAGCGGATAGATGGCCTCGGCCGGCACCTTCATCGCGAGCGAGCGTTCGACATGGAACGTGTCGGGTTTGGTCAGAGCAAGAACGAGGATCCCCGCGATCCCGATCGCGAGCACGGCAGCGACAATGGCAATAGCTTTCAGCATGGATGACTCCTGGATACGGGATTAAGACGAAGGGGAACTGAGGGAGCCGACACTCGGAAAGCGAATTTTTGGCACCCGTCCACCCAGCGTCATGACCGGGCTCGACAGGCTCGACCGGGGCAGCCGCGGACTTGGACAGCACGACAGAACGTGGACGGCCGGGACAAGTGTTTGGCCCGGCCATGACGGTGCGGAAACAGCTGGGCTCTATTTCGCCTTGGCACCCTGCCGGGCACCGCCGCTCTTCGGCTGGCTGTCCCGGATCAGGCGATCGATGTGCATTCGGATGTGGGCGGCTTCGGCCGACGTGTTGGCGAGCGCAATGGCGCGATCGAAAGCGATTCGCGCTTCGTCGTTGCGGCCGAGCTGCATCAGGAAGGCGCCGCGCACGCCGTAGAAATGAAAATAGTTGGCAAGTTTGGGCGCCAGAGGCTCGATCAGATCGAGCGCAGCCTGCGGCCCGCGCACCTTGGAGACGGCAACCGCGCGGTTGAGGGTCACTACCGGTGAAGGCTGTACCACTTCGAGCGCGCCGTAGAGCAGGTCGATCTGCGCCCAGTCCGTCTCGTCGGGCGTCGCGGCGCGCGCATGCAGCGCGGCGACCGCAGCCTGGATCTGATAGGGCCCGCTGCGGCGGTGGCGCATCGCCTTGTCGATCAAAGCGAGGCCTTCCGCGATCATCGTGCGGTTCCACAGCGAGCGGTCCTGATCGTCGAGCAGGATCAGCGAGCCGTCTTCGGCAAAGCGCGCGGCGCTGCGTGCATGCTGCAACAGGATCAGGGCCGTGAGCCCCATGATTTCCGGCTCGCTCTGGAACAGCCGCAACAGCAGCCGCGCCAACCGGATTGCTTCCTCGCAGAGCGGCTTCCTGATCTCGGCGGTGTCGCCGCTCGCCGAATAACCCTCGTTGAAGATCAGATAGATCATCGCCGCGACGCCCGCGAGCCGCTCGGAGCGCTCGATCGCGCCGGGCGATTCGAACGGCGTCCCGGCTTCCGCAACCCTCGCCTTGGCGCGGGTGATGCGCTGCTCCATCGCGGCATCCGAAACCAGGAAGGCGCGCGCGATCTGCTTCACGGTGAGACCGGAGACGATGCGCAGCGCCAGCGCGATCTGCTGTGTCGCGGGCAGCTGCGGATGGCAGCAGATGAACATCAGCCGCAAAATGTCGTCGCGGTAGTGCGAGCCGTCGAGCCGCTCGGCGATCGCGCCCTCGGCGTCGTCGAGATCGGAGATCGCCTGGTCGTCCTCCGGCAGCGGCTGCTGTTTGCGGGTGCGGCGAACCTCATCGATGGCAACGTTGCGGCCGACCATGATCAGCCAGGCCGCAGGATCGCGCGGCGGCCCGTTCTGCGGCCAGCTCTTCAGCGCGCGCAGGCAGGCGTTCTGGAACGCCTCCTCAGCCGTGTCGAGATCGCGGAAATAGCGCAGCAGCGCGCCGACCGCCTGCGGACGCGCCGAGGTCAGCGCGGTCTCGATCCAGGCGGTATCAGTGTCGCTCACGCCGAAATTCCTCCGGGCCGGAACACGCCGACGGGACGCACTTCATAGGCGCCGCCGGGATTGGCAGCGCCAAGGTCGCGCGCGACGTCGAGCGCATCGTCGAGGTTCTTGCAGTCGACGATGTAGAAGCCGAGCAGCTGCTCCTTGGTCTCGGCATAGGGACCGTCCAGCACCAGCGGCGGATCTTCCTTGCGCAGGGTCGCCGCCGCGGTGGTCGGCAGCAGCCGCGCCACCGGCCCGAGCCGGCCCTGGCTCGTGAGCTTCTCCTGCACCACGGCGAGCTTCTTCATCACGGCCTCGTCCTGGTCCTTGCTCCAGGAGCCGACGAAGTCTTCGTCATGATAGCAAAGTATCGCATAAAGCATGGGCAGCACCTTCCCTGAACGCTTGTTTTAAAGACGATCCACTATGCCCTGCCCCGACAGGGCTGCGGAAATAATTTGCGAGAAAAATCCGTCGGATCGTGCCAAGGAGGGCCTCCAAGAGCGGAACCTCATGAGGCACTTCGAATGACCAAAGGCACACTGGCCGTCCTGATCAACAGCACGCAGCAGAACTGGCTGCCGGAGCGCTGGAAGGCCCGGTTCGATGCGGTCTGTGGCGGCCGCCGCGTGGTGCTGCTGCCGGATGCGGGGCTCGATCCGGCCGAGGTGCACTATGCCGCGGTGTGGAAGCCGGTGCAGGGCGACCTCGGCTCCTTCCCCAATCTGCGCGCGATCTTCAATCTGGGCGCCGGCGTCGACGCCCTGATGGCCGACAAGAGCCTGCCCAACGTGCCGCTGGTGCGCGTGGCCGTGCCCGACCTCACCAACCGCATGACCGAATATGTCGTGCTGCACGTGTTGATGCACCACCGCCAGGAGCTCTATTTGCGGGACTCGCAACGCGCCAGGCGCTGGGAGCCGAAATATCAGTGGCCTGCGAGCGCCGTCACGGTTGGCGTCATGGGCCTCGGCACGCTCGGCGCCGATGCCGCCGACGTGCTGCGGCGGCTCGGCTTCCGCGTCGCCGGCTGGAGCCGCAGCCCGCGCACCATCGCGGGCGTCGAATGCTTCCACGGCACCGCCGGCATGGATGCGTTCCTGCGCAAGACCGATATCCTGGTGTCGCTGCTGCCGCTGACGCCTGACACACACGGCATCCTCAATCGCGATGTCTTCACCAAGCTCAACCGCACGAGCCCACTCGGCGCGCCGGTGCTGATCAATGCCGGCCGCGGCGGCCTGCAGAACGAAGCCGACATCCTGGCTTGCCTCGACGACGGCACGCTCGGCGCCGCATCGCTCGACGTCTTCGTGCAGGAGCCGCAGCCAAAGGACAGCCGGTTCTGGACCCACCCCAAGGTGGTGCTGACCCCGCACAACGCCGCCGACACCGACGCGGACGCGATCTCGGCCTATGTCGCCGAACAAATCGCAAGGTTCGAGGCCGGTGGGGCGCTGGAGAATGTGGTGGATCGCGGCAGGGGGTATTAGGGCTCCCCGCTCCCCGCACAACCCCCGCTGCACCTTCCTCGTTCATCCTCTCTTAGCGAGAAGTTGATAGGCGTTGTTAATCAACGCTCAACGAACGAGTCGGACATGCGAACCAGCCTCGGCCTCAGGATGCGGATCACAGTGGCGCTGGCCGTGACGGCGGCGGCGACTGCGCTAATCGCGGTGCTCGGCGCGATGTGGATCATTGGGGGGATCATCGACCGCGCCGACCAGCGCGAACTGCGCAGCCATTATGATGCGCTGCTGTCGCGGATCGCGGAAGAATCCCATCGTGCCGCCGCCATGAGCACGGTCGTGGCGGCCATGCCGGCGACGCAGGACGCGATGGCCAGGCAGGACCGCGAGGCGCTGGTGCGGCTGTTCGGGCCGGTCTTTGCAGCGACCAAGTCGGAATACGGCGTCGAACAGTTCCAGTTCCATACACCACCCGCGACGTCCTTCCTGCGCGTACACCAGCCAGCGAAGTTCGGTGACGACCTCTCGAGCTTCCGCAAGACCGTCGTTGACGCCAATCAGGCGCACAAGGTCGTCGTCGGCCTCGAAGGCGGCGTGGCCGGGCTCGGCATCCGCGGCGTGGTGCCGATCGCGCAAGCCGGCAAACATCTGGGCTCGGTCGAATTCGGCCTGACCTTCGGCCAGTCCTTTCTCGACGATTTCAAGCTCAATCGCCATGTCGATATCGCCTTCCATCTCGCCGACGGCGCAGGCTTCAAGCTGTTCGGTGGCACGCTGAAGGGCAGGAGCTTCTTCGACGCGGCCGACTATGGCCGCGCCGCCGGCGGCGAGTTCACGGTGCGGCAAGCGAAGCTGGATACGACGCCGGTCGCTGCGTTGCTCGGGCCGATCAAGGACTTTTCGGGCAAGCCGCTCGGCGCCGTCGAGCTGGTCATGGACAACGCCGATTACGTGGCCTCGGCCGATCGCGCCTGGATACTCGCAATCGGCATCGCCGCGCTCGGGCTCGCGCTCGCCGCTATCACCGGCTATCTCATTGCCCGCAGTATCTCGCGGCCGATCCTCTCCATCACCAATGTGATGCGCGAGCTCGCAGATGGCCGGCTCGACGTTATAGTTCCCGAGAGCAGTGCCAACGACGAGGTCGGCGCGATGGTGAAGGCGGTCGCGGTGTTCCGCGACAACGCCGTCAACTTCGGCAAGCTCCAGGCCGGTCAGCTCGAGGCCAAGGCACAATCCGAGACGGAGAAGCGGCGCGCCTTCGCCGCGCTGGCCGACAATTTCGAAGCCAGCATCCGCGATGTCGTTACCACGGTGTCGGCGGCGGCGGTCGAGATGGAGCACACTGCACGCTCGATGTCTGACATCGTCGAGCAATCGCGGCAGCAGACCCGCACAGTGTCGTCGGCTTCCGCGCTCGCCTCGGAGAACGTGCAGACGGTCGCGGCCGCGGCGGAAGAATTGTCCTCGTCGATGGGCGAGATCAGCCGGCGGCTGGCGCATGCAACCGAAGTGGTGGGCAAGGCCGCGAGCGACGGACAGGCATCGAATGCGCGCGTCCGGAGCCTCGCAGATGCCGCGCAAAAGATCGGCGACGTCGTCTCCTTCATCAACGGCATCGCCGGCCAGACCAACCTGCTGGCGCTGAATGCGACGATCGAGGCGGCGCGCGCGGGCGAAGCCGGCCGCGGCTTTGCCGTGGTCGCCTCCGAGGTGAAGGCGCTCGCGACCCAGACCGCGAAGGCGACGGAAGAGATCGGCGCGCAGGTGACCGCGGTTCAGGGCGAGACATCAGGCGCGGTCGAAGGCATCCAGTCGATCTGCGCGACGATCAGGGAAGTCGACGAGATCTCCGCCGCGATCGCGGCGGCCGTCGGCCAGCAGGGCACGGCGACGCAGGAGATCGCCCAGAACGTCCAGCAGGCTGCTGCGCGCACCGGCGAGGTCTCGCAGAACATCGCCGGCGTCACCGACGGCATCGCGGCGACCGGCACGGCCGCGGAAGAGGTGCTGGCCTCCGCCGTCGAACTGTCAAAACAGTCGCAGCGCCTGCGCGACGAAGTGGACCGCTTCCTCGCGCAGATCCGCGCGGCGTAGTCGGGTGGGGTCGCGCCTCATCCTGGCTTTCGCCAGGACGACGTTGGGGAGATAGCTCGCATTACAAATACGATGTCGTCCCGACGACAGCTCATGCCTTCGCGCCTGCCCCCACCATCACATCGATCGCGCCCTTGACGATCGCTTCCAGCTCCTTGCGCGGCACGCGCGCGCGGGAGCGGATGGCGATGGTGTGGATGGTGGCGGAGGCGAGTTGCGCGAGCGCCGCGGGATCCGCACTCGCAGGCAGCTCGCCCTTCTCCTTGGCGCGGCGGAAGCAATTTGCAAAGGCCTTGTCGAGGTCGGTGAGCCCCTCCAGCACCATGGCGCGAATCTCGGGATCGCCCACCGCCTCTGACGCGGCCGTTACCACCGTGAAGCAGCCGCGCGGGCCGGTCTCGCCCGAGAGATAGATGTTCAGCGCGGCGGCATAGATGCGCTCCAGCCGCTGGCGCACCGGCATCTCCTGGCGAAAGATCTCGATCATCGATGCGCGGGCGTCCTCTCGGTAGCGCTGGTAACTCTTGATGTAGAGTTCGCGCTTGTCGCCGAAGGCACCGTAAAGGCTCGGCCGGTTCATCCCGGTGGCTTCGCTGAGATCGTCGAGCGACGTCGCGGCAAAACCCTGCTTGCGGAACAGATCGAGCGCCTTGCCGAGGGCGACATCGGGCTCATAGGCGCGCGGGCGGCCGCGGCGCTTGGGGCGCTCGGGTTCATTGACAGCAGCTGGCGGCTTCGATTTTTGTACCATATCGCAAATTAATCCTTGACCCATCCCATATTATGCAGGACAGTACAAAAATCAATCTGGCCAGGTTGAGCGATACTCACGAGAGGAACTGCCCAAGGAGGCACCAGATGGATCTTTATTTCTCGCCGCTCGCCTGCTCCATGGCGACGCGCGTCGCGCTCTATGAGGCCGGCGCTGATGCGAACTATCTCGAAGTCGATTCACCGACCAAGACAGTGCTCAAGGACGGCTCCGACTTCCGCACCGTCAATCCGATCGGCCTGGTGCCGACGCTGCGCACCGACGAAGGCGTCGTGCTGACCGAGAACGCGGCGATTCTGCAATATGTCGCCGACCGTTTCCCGCAATCCGGACTCGGCGCAACACAAGGCATCGACCGCACGCGGCTGCACCAATGGCTCTGCTTCATCGGCACCGAGTTGCACAAGGGGCTATTCATCCCCGTGCTCGATCGCAAGGCGCCTCAGGAGACCAAGGCTTACGCCCTGGAGAAAAACCTGTCGCGGCTCGACTATCTCGACAATTTCCTCGACGGCCGCGAGTTCCTGCTCGACCATTTCAGCGTGGCCGATGCCTATCTCGTCACGGTCATCAACTGGACCATGGCGACGCCGCCGATCGAGCTTTCGAAATGGCCGAACGTGAAGGCGTATTACGAGCGCCTGCGCCAGCGACCTTCGATCGCGAAGGCTGTCGCGGAGGAGTTCGAGTTGTACAAGGCCGAGCAGGCGCGGAAGAAGGCGGCGGCGTAAGTTCAAAGCATCAAGGCGTCGTCCCGGCCGGTGAGGCCGGGACGAATTGTTTCAGCGGCTCACTGCGCATAGCCATACACTGCGGCCGCATTGTCCGACGACACGAGACCGCTCTCGACATCGTCCCTGACCGCAGCGCGATCCCGCTCCGTCGGCGCGCCGATGCCGGCGCCACCGGGCGTGTGCACCACCAGGCGGTCGTCCGGCGGGACCTGCTGGAAGCCCTTGCCGCGCAGCTTCTTGCCGGATTTCAAACCGACATAGCCGGCCTCGCCGTTCTTGCCGCCATCGCGGCCGCGCGGCGGATGCTCGATGCGGTCGAATGCGGCGAGAATGTCGAACGGCGCATCGACGCCGCTGCCGACCTCGATGATCTGGCCGAGGCCGCCGCGAGTGCGCCCTGCCCCGCCGGAATCCGGGCGCAACTCCTTGCGCCAGAAGATCAACGGCGTCTGCGTCTCCGCGATCTCGACCGGCGTGCCGCGCACGCCGCTGGGATAGGCCGTCGCCGACAGACCGTCTTTCGCAAAGCGCGCGCCAGTGCCGCCATTGCTGGTGACCGCCATCGAGAACCCGTAATTGCCGCCGACTCCCGAGCGGGTCTGGCCACGCACGTTGAGATTCCACAGGCACGAGGTGCCTTCCGCCGGCGCGCGCTCGGGAATGATCTGGCGCAGGCAGCCGAACACGACGTCCGGCAGCATCTGGCCGATGATGTGGCGCGAGGCGACCGGCGCGGGCTTGGGCGCATTGAGGATCGCGCCCGCAGGCGCCGACACCGTCAGCGGCGAAAGCGAGCCGGCATTGTTCGGGATCTGCGAGGCGACGACGCAACCGAGGCCGAACACGGTGTAGGCCGTGGTGTAGGACAGCGGCACGTTGATGCCGAACTTTGAAGCGACCGACGTGCCGTCGAAATCGACGTGGATGCCTTGATCGGAGATCGTCAGCGTCGCGGCCAGCGTCACCGGCGCATCATAGCCGTCGACCACCATGGTGTTGCGCCAGCTGCCCTTCGGCAGCTTGGCGATTTCGGCGAGCACGGCCTCGCGCGAGCGGTCGCAGATGTAGTCGCCGAGTTCGTCCAGCGTGTCGATGCCGAACTCGGTCATCATCTCCACGAGCCGCTCGCAGCCGACGTCGTTGCAGCCCGCGAGCGAATAGGTGTCGCCCTCGGTGTCGATCGGCAGCCGCGTGTTGGTTCGGATCATCGCCATCAACGTCTCGTTGACGACGCCCTGGTCGATCAGCTTCAGCATGGGGATGTAGAGCCCCTCCATGAACACGTCGGTGGCATCAGGCCCGAAGCCGATGCCGCCGATGTCCATCAAATGGCTGGTGCAGGAGAACAGCGCGACGACCTTGCCGTCCTTGAAGCAGGGCGTGGTGACGACGAAATCGTTGAGATGGCCGGTCCCCATCCACGGATCGTTGGTGATGTAGGCATCGCCCGCCTTCATCGTCGCGAGCGGGAAGTGATCGATGAAGTGCTTGACCGATTCCGCCATCGAGTTGACGTGGCCGGGCGTGCCGGTCACCGCCTGCGCCAGCATCCGCCCCCTGAGGTCGAACACGCCGGCCGAGAGGTCGCCACATTCGCGCACGATCGGGCTGAACGCCGTGCGCAGCAGCACCTGCGCCTGCTCCTCGACCACGGCGATCAGCCGGTGCCACATGATCTGGAGGTCGATCAGGCTCGCGCCTTTTACCTTGCTCATGATCAGGCTGCCTTCCGTTCCATGACGATGCTGCCGGCACCGTCGATATGGGCGTCAAAACTGGTGGAGACGAAGGTCGAGGTCTCGTCCTCCGCGATCACCGCCGGACCCGCTATCGTCGCGCCGGGCGCCATGTCCTCCCGGCGGTACAGCGGAATCTCGATCACCTCGCCCGCGCGGCCGTCGAAGAATTTTCGGCTGCCTGACGCCTTGCCCGCGGGCTTGCGCGCGACGGCTGCAACCTTGGGCGGATTGCGCGCTTCAGTGGTCGCCAGCACCGACCAGCTCAACACCTCGATCGCCGCGCCCGGTATCGGGCGCTCGAACATCGCGGAATAATCCGCCTCGAACTTCTGGCGGAGGCCGGCGAGATCGGCCGTCGTCAGCGGCCGGTTCGGCAGCTCGACCGTGATCTCGTGGCCCTGGCCGACATAGCGCATGAACGCGGCGCGGCGCTCACGCACCGGCGCGCCGGCTGCACCGGGCTCGACCAGCGCACGCGCCTCGGTCACCATCTCCTCCAAGAGATCGGATACCGCCGCGGTGTCGAAGTCATCGAGCCGGACGTGACGGCTGCGCACCAGCTCATAGGCGATGGGCGCCGCAAGGAAGCCAACCGCCGAGCCGACGCCGGCATTCGATGGCACGATCACCCTGGACACGCCGATCTTCTCGGCGACACGCGCCGCATGCAGCGGCGCCGCACCACCGAACGCGATCAGCGTGTGCTGGCCGACGATCTCGCCGCGTTCCACCGCATGCACGCGCGCCGCGCTCGCCATGTTCTCGCAGACCACCTCGTGAACCGCATAGGCCGCGGTTTCCGCCGACAGGCCCAGCGGCTCGCCGACGTTGCTCAGCAGAGCCTGTTTCGACAGCTCCGGGTCGAGCTTGATCGTGCCGCCGGCAAAGGCGTCGGGATCGATCATGCCGAGGGCAACGTCCGCATCCGTCACCGCCGGACGCTCGCCGCCACGACCGTAGCAGGCGGGGCCCGGCTCCGACGAGGCGCTTTCGGGGCCGACCGTGACGCGCTTCATCGCGTCGACATGCGCGATCGAGCCGCCGCCGGCGCCGATCTCGACCATCTCGATCACGGGAATGCGGACCGGCAGACCGGAGCCCTTGAGGAAGCGCGCAGCGCGATCGACCTCGAACACGCGCGAGGTCTCGGGCTGGTATTTTTCGATCAGGCAGATTTTTGCGGTGGTGCCGCCCATGTCGAACGAGAGCACCTTGCTCTCGCCGAGACGCGCTGCGATCTGCGCCGAGAAGATCGCGCCGCCGGCAGGACCGGACTCGACGAGGCGCACCGGGAAGCGCCGCGCCGTCTCGATCGAGGTAACGCCGCCACCCGACGTGACGAGATAGATGGCGCCGCGGAACTGCTCGACCTGCAAGGCGTCCGCCATCCGCGCGAGATAGCCGTCGATCAGCGGCTGCACATAGGCATTCGCAACCGCCGTCGACGTGCGCTCATATTCGCGGATCTCCGGGCACACGGCCGACGACACCGTCACCGAAATGCCCGGCATTTCCTCAGCGATGATCGCCGCCGCACGGCGCTCATGGTCGGGATTGGCGTAGGAATGCAGGAAGGCGATCGCGACGCTCTCGACCTTCAATTCGCGCAATTTCGGCGCGAGCGCGCGCACGGCGGCTTCGTCGAGCGGGAGACGGACGGCACCATGCGCGTCGATACGCTCCGGCACGGTGAAGCGCAGACTGCGCGGCGCCAGCGGCTTCGGCTTGTCGATGGTGAGGTCGTACTGGTCGTAGCGGCTCTCGGTGCCGATATCGAGCACATCGCGAAAGCCGTCGGTCGCAATCAGCGCCGTTTTTGCGCCGCGCCGCTCGATGATGGCGTTGGTCGCGAGCGTCGTGCCGTGAATGAAGACGTCGATGTCGCTGATATGCGCACGCGCGTCGGTCAGAATGAGACGCATCCCGTCCAGCACGGCCTGTTCGGGCCGCTGCGGCGTCGTCAGCACCTTGCGGGTCTTGCGCACCTCGCCCACGTCCAGCACGATGTCGGTGAACGTGCCACCGATATCAACGGCAAGCCGTACTTCGGCTCCTTCAAGCATTCCAAAATTCTCCGGCTGACCTTCAGGACTGAAGGCAAAAATGCAGCAATTTCCGTGCCATCGAGCACACCGAAAACACCGCGCCAAGCTATTCTGCTTGGCACCTATGCAATAGGCAAGATTTGTTCGCCCGGCGTCAAATCAGAGCAGGAATGCAAGCGCCGCCTCGCAGCGCTCCTCGACTTTCAGCGTCAGGAGATCGTCGGCGCGGGTACGTCCGAGATTGACCGCCGCGATCGGGATTTGCCTGACGGCCGCGGCCTGCACGAAGCGAAAGCCCGAATAGACCATCAGCGACGAGCCGACGATCAGCATGGCATCAGCCTGCGCCAGATGGTCCTGCGCCGTCGCGACGACGTCACGCGGGACGTTCTCGCCGAAGAACACCACGTCGGGCTTGAGGATGCCGCCGCAGGCTTCGCAAGCCGGCACCTTGAACGACGAGAAATCGTGCTCCAGATCGGCGTCGCCGTCGGGTGCATCCGCGGCATCGAGCGTCAGCCACTCGGCATTGACGCGGCCGAGCGCCTCCTGGAATTCGTTGCGCGGAGTCTTGCGGCCGCAGCCCATGCAGCGCACGAGGTCGAGCCGCCCGTGCAGATCGATCACTTGCCGATGCCCGGCAGATTGATGCAGCCGGTCGACATTTTGCGTCAGCAGCATTTCGCAGCGGCCGCCGGCCTCGAGCCGGGCGAGCGCATGATGCGCATCGTTCGGCCTCGCCTGGCCGAAGCGCCGCCAGCCGATCAGGCTGCGCGCCCAGTAGCGCTGCCGCGTATGCTCGTCCGACATGAAGGCCTGGAAATTGACCGGTTGGGTCCGCTTCCAGTTGCCCTGGCTGTCGCGATAATCGGGAATGCCCGAATTGGTGCTGCAGCCGGCGCCGGTCAGCACGAACAGTTTTCGGTGCCGGCCGACGAAATCCTGGAGCGATGGGCTTGTCATGGCGCAGATGTAGTCTGCGCCGCGGCATTTTGCCAGATCACGCCTCTAGCTCGCCCAGTTGTCCCGAAACTCCGGAAACAGCGTCAGCCCGCCGCAGGCGTAGATGGTCTGCCCGGTGATGTAGCTGGCGTCATCAGAGGCGAGGAACGCGAACACGGCGGCCATCTCTTCCGGCGTTCCGACGCGGCCGAGCGGAATATGGCTGGTGACGAGGTCGCGCTTTTCGGCATCGCCGGTCCAGGCCGCGTTGATCGGTGTGTCGATCGCGCCGGGACCAACTGCATTGACGCGAATGCCGCGGCCAGCAAACTCCAGCGCCAGCGTGCGGGTCAGATTGGCCATGCCGCCCTTGCTGATCGAATAAGCGAGATAGCCGGGCTTCGGGATGATCTGGTGGACGCTGGAGCAGTTGATGATGCTGCCGCCTCCGCCGCGGGCGACGAAATGCGCCAGCGCCTTCTGCGCGCAGAGCACGGCGCCGTTGAGATTGACGTCGATGATACGGCGATAGGTTTCGATGTCGAGCGCCTCGCTCGGCGATTCCCGCTGGAAACCGGCATTGTTGACCAGACAATCGAGGCGCTTCCAGCGCGCCAGGATGGTCTCGAACATCGCGGCGACGTCCTGCTCATTGCTGACGTCGGCCTTGACGATGACGTGATCGAGCTTGCCGTGGCCGCGATCGCTCGACCCGGTCCTTGCCAGCGCCAGCGTTTCCTCCGCTTTCCCGGGATGATCGACATAGTTGATAGCGACGGTCGCCCCCTCTTGTGCGAGCCTCACGGCAACGGCGCGGCCGATGCCTTGGGAGGCACCGGTCACAAGCGCATGGCGGCCACTGAGACGTGAAGGGAAGGCGGTCGAGAGATTGGTCTGAGGCATGGGGATTCTCCGGGATGCCTCATCATGGATGGAACCGGGATTTTGTTCCATCCCTCTGGCGCAGCTCTGCGATTCATTCTGCGCCGCGCGCAATCGGCGAGGTCAGGATCTGATACAGGATAATCGCGCCGAAGGTCGCGGTGCCGATTCCGCCGATCGTGAAGGCGCCGAATTTGAGCGTGAGGTCGCCGGCGCCCGCGGTCAGCGCCACGGCAACGGTGATCAGGTTCGCCGGGTTGGCGAAATCGACCTTGTTCTCGACCCAGATCCGGCCCGCCATCGCCGCGATCAATCCGAACAGCACGATCGAGAGGCCGCCGATGACGGGACCCGGGATCGACAGGATCAGCGCGCCGAATTTCGGCGAGAAGCCGAGCAGGATCGACACCGTGGCAGCGAAGGCAAACAGCAGGGTCGAATACACCTTCGTCGCCGCCATGACGCCGATGTTCTCGGCATAGGTGGTGACGCCGGTGCCGCCGCCGCAGGCCGCCACGATCGTCGCGAGGCTGTCGGCGAACAAGGCCCGACCGAGATAGGCATCGAGGCTGCGGCCCGTCATGGCCCCGACGGCCTTGATGTGACCGAGGTTCTCGGCGACGAGGATGACCGCAACCGGCGCGATCAGGAAGATGGCATCGGCCTTGAAGGTCGGCGTGGTGAAATGCGGCAGGCCGAGCCACGGCGCGGCCGAGAGCTGCGCGAAGTCGATCGGCTTGCCGAAGCCGAGACCGTTCGCGAACAGCAGGTACAACAGATATCCGCCGATCGCGCCGAGAATGATCGGCAGGCGGCGCCACAGGCCGGGAGCGGCCACGGCGACCACGCCGATCATCAAGACGGTCGCGAGCCCGATCCAGGTCTCGAACGCGTTCGCGCTCACCGCCTTGACCGCCACGGGCGCGAGGTTGAGGCCGATCGCGGCGACCACGGCGCCGGTGACCGCCGGCGGCATCAAGCGTTCGACCCAGCCGCTTCCCGACCACATGACGACCAGCGCAATCAGGCCGTACAGCACGCCGGCGCCGACGATGCCGCCGAGCGCAACGGAGATGTTCGGATTCGGTCCCTGCCCGGCATAGCCTGTTGCGGCGAGAACGACGGCGATGAACGCGAAGCTCGAGCCGAGATAGCTTGGCACGCGCCCGGCAACGATGACGAAGAAGATCAGCGTGCCGATGCCGGAGAACAGGACCGCAACATTGGGATCGAATCCCATCAGCAACGGCGCGATGATCGTCGACCCCGACATTGCAACGCAATGCTGGAGACCGGAGACAACGGTCTGCCCCCATGGCAGTCGTTCCTCCGGCATGATCACGCCCGAGGTCTTCAGCGTCCAACGCGGAAAATAGCTACGCGCCTGCTCGTCCGCGCCCGTTGCGTTCGACATGTTCCCCCCATTGCGATGCAGCGATTGATCTTCGTGCGATCCGACAAAAACGTGATTGTTGCTTATACCGACATCATCACATGATGTGAATCATGCAAGATCAATGCGTTCCGGGACTTAGCTTATGACACAGATTGCGATCCAGCCAGCCGTCCACCGCCGGCACCAGCCCTGGTACAAGATCCTCTATGTCCAGGTGCTGATCGCGATCGCGATCGGCGTGCTTATCGGCTATCTCTATCCGGACCTCGGCAAGGCCCTGAAGCCGCTCGGTGACGCTTTCATCGCGTTGATCAAGATGATGATCGCGCCGGTGATCTTCTGCACCGTGGTGCACGGCATCTCGTCGATGGGCGACCTCAAGCGCGTCGGCCGGGTCGGGCTGAAGTCGCTGATCTATTTCGAGACGGTCTCGACCGTCGCCCTCGCCATTGGCCTCTTGGTCGGCGAAATTCTCCAGCCCGGGCGCGGCTTCAACATCGATCCCGCCACCATCGATCCGAAATCAGTGGCGACCTACGTCACCAAGGCTCATGAGGACGGCATCGTCGCCCATCTGATGGCGATCATCCCGGACAGCTATGTGGGTGCGATCGCGCGCGGCGATCTCCTGCAGGTGCTGCTGGTCTCGATCCTCTCGGGCTTTGCCATCGCCTTCCTCGGCAAGGCCGGCGAGCCCATTGCGGATGCGATCGACAAGGCCGCAAGGATGTTCTTCGGCATCATCCGCATCATCGTGCGCGTGGCCCCGATCGGCGCATTTGGCGCGATGGCGTTCACCGTCGGCGCCTACGGCCTCGGCTCGCTGCTCAACCTCGCCGCGCTGATCGGCACGTTCTATCTCACCAGCATTCTGTTCGTGCTGATCGTGCTGGGCTCGATCGCGCGGCTCGCCGGCTTCTCCATCATTCGCTTCATCGCCTACATCAAGGACGAGCTCTTGATCGTGCTCGGCACCTCGTCGTCGGAGACGGTGCTGCCGCAGATGATCCAGAAGATGGAGCATCTCGGCGCCTCGCGCTCGGTGGTCGGCCTCGTGGTTCCGACCGGCTACAGCTTCAACCTCGATGGCACCAACATCTACATGACGCTGGCGACGCTGTTCCTGGCGCAGGCGACCAACACGCATCTGACGATCTGGCAGGAGCTCGGTATCCTGGGCATCGCCATGATCACGTCGAAGGGCGCCTCCGGCGTGACCGGCGCCGGCTTCATCACGCTCGCTGCGACTCTGTCGATCGTGCCAGACATTCCGATCCAGTCGATCGCGATCCTGGTCGGCATCGACAAGTTCATGAGCGAGTGCCGCGCGCTGACCAATCTGATCGGTAACGGCGTCGCTTGCGTCGTCATCAGCATCTCCGAGGGCGAGCTCGATCGCGAGGCACTGCATGAGACCATGGCGCATCCGCTGGAGATGGGTGAAGCGCTGGAACCTGGCGGCGCCGCGTAGGTGCATGACGGGATCAGATGATCCCGCCATTGGCACGCAGCACCTGACCCAGGGACCTCCTCGGCCGAGGCATCGCCACGCTCCGCCCGGCGAAGCAAATCCAGGGCATCGCGCGCGCTGAAGAGATCGACAACCCTCGCGCAGGCACGGAGCTGGGCGTCCTGGCGCAGGAGCCCGACGGTTCCGTTGACGATTGCGCGGCCCGGGCGGCGCGCTCAGCCCTTGACCGCAGTGACCACCACCTCGATCAGCGCGCCGCCGCCGAGATCGGCGACGCCGACGGTGGCGCGGGTCGGCAGATTGTCGCCGAAGAACTCGGTCCAGGCTGCGTCCATCTCTTTCTTCTTCGAGAGATCGGTGACGAAGATCGAGGTGCTGACGACGCGGCTCTTGTCCGTGCCGGCTTCCTTCAGATAACCCGCGATCTTGCCGAGGATGTTGCGGGTCTGGTCGCCCATCGAGACCGAGGTGTCGTCGGCGATGGTACCGCCGACGAAGACGAAGCCGTTGGCCTCGACGGCGCGATGCATGATGGGCGTGCGGATGCTGCGGGTGATGCTCATGATGTCCCTGTTCTTAGAAAGTGGAAGGGTGGAAGCGATCGATGCCGAGATCGCTGATTCGGGTCTGGGTGCCGCCATTGACGATCAGCTCCGCCATCACGGCGCCGGCGCCGGGGCCGAGCTGGAAGCCATGCAGCGAGAAGCCGAACTGGTGATAGAGGCCCTTGTGGCGGCTGCTCGGGCCGAACACAGGTATGTCGTCCTTCATCTTGGCCTCGATGCCGGCCCAGGCGCGCACGATGGTGGCGCTGCGCATCACCGGAAACAGCTCGAACACGGTTCGCGCGCTGATCGCAAGACTCTTCCAGTCCAGCACCGTCTCGTTGCGATCCTGATAGGGCGTTGCCAGATGGCCGCCGCCGATCAGCACGGTGCCATTGGAGAACTGCTTGAACGAGAGCTTTCGTCCGCGAAGGATCACGACGGGGTCGATGAAATGCGGCACGCGCGAGGTGATCATCAGCATCGGCGCCACGGTGTCGACCGGCACGGGCTCGCCGAGCGCGTCGGCAATCTTCCCGGCCCAGGCGCCGGCAGCATTGACCAGCACCGGCGCGGCAAAGGTCTCGGTGCCGACGTCGACGTGCCAGAGCCCGTCGCTGTATCTGATATTGCTGGCGGCAACGCCTTCGCGCACGGTAGCGCCGAGCTGCTCGGCCTTGCGGCGGAACGCCGTCGTCGTCTGCGCCGGGTTCGCGGCGCCGTCACGACGCGAGACGATGCCGCCGGGACAGGTCTCTGCGACCGCCGGCACGAGGCGGCGCAGCTCAGCGGCGTCGATCAGCTCTTCATGGGTGAAGCCGAGCGCATTGAGCTCGGCGACGCGCGCGCGGCAGGCTGCAAGCTCCTCCTCGTTCTCCGCGACCAGCACCTGACCGTGGCTCTCGAAGCTGCAATCGTCGTCGAGGAGATCGTTGATCTTCTCCCATATCCCCATCGAACGGATCGAAAGCGGGATCTCGGGAATATGCCGCGCAAGCTGACGGACGCCGCCAGCGTTGACGCCGGAAGCGTGGCGGCCGGCATAGTCCTTCTCGATCAGCACCGGTTTCAGGCCGGCAAGGCACAGATGCAAGGTGGTCGAGCATCCGTGGATGCCGCCGCCTATGACGATCGCATCCACGTTTCGTGTCATCCGCGCACCACCGCCTTGACGTCTTCTTCCGTTTTCGGGACGGCCGCGAGTTCGGCGAGCGTGATCGGCTTCACCGGCGCGCGCAGCCGGTAATAGCCGATCTCCTGCGGGGCCTTGCCGCGCGCCTGCGCCATCAGCTCCGTGACCGTGAGGCCGCAAAGCCGGCCCTGGCACGGGCCCATGCCGGTGCGGCGATAGGCCTTGAGCTGGTTCGGCCCGGTCGCACCGATCGCGACGGAATCGAGCACGTCCTTCGCAGTGACCTCTTCGCAGCGGCAGACGATGGTATCGCCGGAGGGAATGCGAAACTGCGGCGCGGGACGGAACAGCGTGTCGAGGAAGACGCGGCCGCGTTCGGCCTTGGCGAGATCGGCGCGGAGCGTCGCCATCGGGACGAGCCTCGCCGCCGCCGCCGGCGCCAGGGCCTCCACTGCCGCGCGCGCGGCGATGCGGCCGCGGACAGCGGCGGCATTGGCGCCGCCGATCCCGGCGCCGTCGCCCGCAATCGCGATGCCCGCAACCGAGGAATTGCCGCTCGCATCGAGCACGGGCGACCAGCACAATTGCAGATCGTCCCAGCGATGCTCGACGCCTGCGGACATCGCCAGATTGACGTTGGGCACGACGCCCTGATGCAGCAGCAACAGATCGGCAGGAATGGTCTCGCGCTTGCCGCCAGCGACATAGCTGACGCTCGCGAGCTGGCCGTCGCCGGATGCCGCGAGCTCGGTGACGCCGGAGACGACCTGCACTTTGGCCTTCACTTCGCGCATCATCGACAGCCCCTTGGTGAAATAGGGCGAAGTCAGGAAGGCGAAAGCGTGGGGCAACGCGGCGAAATAATTGCCGCGCTCGGTGGTGTCGAGGATGCGGTCGATGCGGCCACCGAGGCGCAAAATCTGCGCGGCGAGCAGCCAGAGCAGCGGCCCCTGCCCTGCGATAACAGTGCGGCCGTCAGGCACCAGCGCCGACGACTTCAGCATCGTCTGTGCGGCGCCCGCGGTCATCACGCCCGGAAGCGTCCAGCCGGGAATCGGGAACGGCCGCTCCAGCGCACCGGTCGCAAGGATCACGCGCTTGGCCCTGACGAAGGCGGACGCGCCGCCGATGGAGACGGCAATCTCGAGATTGCGATCGAGGCTCCAGACCGTGGCGCGGTGGATGACCTCGGCATTGCTTGCCCGCAGCGATTGCACGAGATCGGCCCCGACCCAGTAATCGGCGCCGAGCTGACTGCGGTCGGTCACCGGCGTCGAGGAAATCGCACGGAACACCTGACCGCCGGGACCGATGTTCTCGTCGAGCAGCAGCGTCGTGAGACCTGCTTCGGCCGAAGTCGCGGCAGCCGCAAGGCCCGCGGGCCCGGCGCCGATCACCACGACGTCATAATCTTCGCGCTTGGGAGCGACGCTCATCTTCCGATCTCCCGCTTGCCCTTCTGGATCTCGATCTGCATGCCCTCGGCGACAGGCACGAGGCAGCCCTGGCGGTTGCCGACCCCGTCGACGGTGACGAGGCAATCGAAGCACACGCCCATCATGCAGTAGGGCAGCCGCGCCGCGCCGCTCACCGCGGTCGAGCGCCGCACGTCCTGAGCGGATGCCAACAATGCGGCGGAGACGGTATCGCCCTGGCGCGCCGCGACGGCGACGCCGTCGACGAAGATCTGCACCTGCGGACGCTTGTCCTGTTCGGATCGTCTAAACATGGGTGCCTCTTGGCTCCTTCAGAATCTCTAATAGCCGCTGTTGTTCGCTGCGCCAGCGCCGCCGAAGCGGCTTGCGGAGAACGCGCCGACCAGCTCGGGCTCGAGCGCGCCCTGCGCGACCATGCGCGCGATCTCGAACGCGTGGTTGGAGGCGAGCGTCACGCCGGAATGGCAGCAGGCGACGAAGGCGCCGGGATGCGTCTCCGACTGATCGTAGATCGGAAAGCCGTCCTGCGGCATGACGCGGATGCCGGACCAGCTTCTGACGACATTGAGCCGCGACAGATGCGGGAACATGCGCTGCGCGCGATCGGCCATCACGCCGCTGATTGAAGGTTTCAACGTGCGATCATCCAGCTCGTCTTCCTTGCTGTCGCCGATCATCACCGTGCCTTCGTCAGTCTGGCGGATCGTGGTCAGCGGATGCGGCAGGAACGGCATGGTACGCTCGGTCACGACGACCTGGCCGCGCGTCGGGCCCATCGGGGCGTAGAGTCCGACCATCGGCGCCAGCGTCTGATTGGCATTGCCGGCGGCGAGCACGACCTTGGCCGCGCGCAGCTCGCCCTTCGGCGTTGTCAGGCGGAATTCGCCGCCGCTCTTGCTGATCGCCGACACCGGCTGCTCAGGGAGGTAGTCGATGCCGAATTCCCTGAAGCCGGTGTGAAAGGCACGAAACGTGCGCAGCGAATTGACGTGTCCGTCGAGCGGACAATAGCTGCCGCCGGACACTTGCGGCCCGATCAGGGGCAGCGACTTCTTCACCTCGGAGGCCGAGAGCATCTCCATCTTGTAGTCGGCCGCGCCCGCCTGATTGTGCATGCGCTTGACAAGCTCGACGCGCTGGCCGAATTCGGCGTCGCCCAAGGTGAGGTGGAAACCGCCGTTCTGCTGGAGCGCGACGTCGAGGCCGGTCTGCTGCTTCAACTCCGAGGCAAGCCGGGCCCAGGCCTGCGAGGCCTGAACCGTCCAGACCGTATAGGCGGGCATGCCGAGCCCTTTGCTCTGAACCCAGACCAGCGCAAAGTTCGCGCGCGAGGCGCGCTTGGTGATATCGCCTTCGTCGAGCACGGCGACGCTCTTGCCGAGCCGGCCGAGGCCCCAGGCAATCGCGGAGCCGAGCAATCCGCCGCCGACAACGGCGACGTCGTAGTCCCTGGACATGGGTTCTCCTATCGTCCCGTATCGCCCTTGCCGGCGAGCACGCGGTCGAGCCCGTAGAAGCGGTCGAGCACAATGAGGGCGGTCATGGTCACAGCGATCACGCAGGCCGAGACCGACGTCACCAGCGGATCGATGTTGTCCTGGATATAAAGGAACATGCGCACCGGCAATGTCTCGGTGCCGGGTGCAGCGAGGAAGACGGTCATGGTGAGATCATCGAAGGACTGGATGAAGGCGAGCGCCCAGCCGCTGATGACGCCGGGCAAGATGAGCGGCAGGGTCACGCGGCGAAACAGCGTCCAGCCGCCGGCGCCGAGCGAGACCGCGGCCATCTCGACCGTGCGGTCCATGCCGGTCGCCGCCGCCAGTGTCAGCCGCAATGCGAACGGAAACACGATGATGACATGCGCGATGATCAGTGCGGCGAAGCTGCCGCCGAGCCCCGCCGAGGTGAAGAAGCGCAGGAAAGCGATGCCGAGCACGACATGGGGGATCATCAACGGCGACAGGAACAACGCCGCCAGCGCATCGCGACCACGGAAACGATGACGCGCGATCGCCAGCGCCGCTGGCACTGCGAACAGCAGCGCCACGAACGACGACAGTGCGCCGAGCCCGAGGCTGACCCAGAAGGCGTGGATGAATTCGGGATAATTTCCGATCTCCCTAAACCAGCGCAGCGAGAAGCCGTTGGTCGGCAGCGACAGAAAACCCTCCGGCGTGAAGGCGACGAGGCAGACCACCAGGATCGGCGCCACCATGACGATGACGAAGATAGTGTGGAAGATCAGCGCCAGCGGGCCGTTCCGTCTCATCGGAACACCTCCGCATAGCGCCGCTCGATCAGCGCGTTGCTGCCTACGACGATCAAGACCAGCGCGACCAGCAGCAGTGTCGCCACGGCAGCACCGAGCGGCCAGTTCAGCGTGTTGAGAAATTCGTCATAGGCCAGCGTCGCCGCGACCTTGAGCCGACGGCCGCCGATGATCGCGGGCGTCGCGAAGGCACTGGCCGAGAGCGAGAACACGATGATCGCACCCGACAGCACGCCCGGCATGATCTGCGGCATGATGATGCGGCGGATGATGGTGACAGGGCCGGCGCCGAGCGACATCGCGGCATTCTCGATCTGCGGATCGACCCGCTGCAGCGCGGCCCAGACCGACAGCACCATGAACGGCATCATCACATGCGCAAGCGCGACCACCATGCCTGTTTCGGTGAACATGAAGGGAATGGGCGAGCGAATCACGCCCAGCGACATCAGAAGCTTGTTGACGAGGCCGTTGTTGCCGCCGAACAGCAGCGCCCAGCCGAGCGTGCGCGCCACCACGGAGATCAGCAGCGGCCCGAGGATGACCAGCAGGAAGAGGCTCTTCCAGCGGCCGTTCATGCGGTTGAGGATGTAGGCCTCGGGTGCACCGAGCAAGGCCGTGAGCAGCGTGGTCAGGATGGCGATGCGAAACGTCCGCCAGAACATTTCCGCGTAATAGGGATCGGTCGCGATCTCCCGCCAGTTCTTGAGGATGAACACCGGCTCGATGCCCTTGTACTGGCCCCAGTCGTGGAACGACAGCATCACCGTCATCGCCAGCGGGATCAGCAGCACGCCGACGAACAGCATCAAGGCGGGCGCCGTCAGCGCCCACGGCGCACGCGCACCGTGCTCCTCGGCGACCGCGCTCATGCGACGCTCCTCGCGCGCAAGCTCATATCTTCCGGCCGCCAGGCAAGACGGACCGCCTCGCCTTCGGCCGGCTGCGCCGTGCCGTCATTCTGGCGGATCACGATCGCCGGGCCGCATTCGCTGTCGCACTGGAACAGCCAGTGATTGCCCTGGAAGATGCGGGTGACGATCTTTGCGCTGAGACCAGCCTCGCCGAAGCCGACTCTTTCAGGACGGATACTGACCGTGACGGGGCCATTGAGCCCAGCCGGGGCCGGCGCGCTCCACGAGCCCACGACCAGCCAACCCGGGGCCGCGGTTCGATCGATCGTTCCAGCGAAATCATTGGTCTTGCCGAGGAATTGCGAAACAAAGGCCGAGGCAGGCTTCTCATACGTCTCCTGCGGCGTGCCGATCTGCTCGATCTTGCCCTGGCTCATCACCACGATCCGGTCGGACAGCGACATCGCCTCGTTCTGGTCGTGGGTGACCAGGATCGTGGTGGTACCGATGGTGCGCTGGATCTGGCGCAGCTCGATCTGCATCTCCTCGCGCAGTTTGGCATCGAGGTTCGAGAGCGGCTCGTCGAGCAGCAGCACGCTCGGCTTGATCACCAGTGCACGCGCCAGCGCGACGCGCTGTTGCTGTCCGCCGGACATCCGGCGGGGATGGCGGTCCTCGTAACCGGCCAGGCCCACCATCGCGAGCGCAGAACGAACACGCTCGGCCCTTTCGGCGCGCGGCACGTTGCGCATCTCGAGGCCGAACGCGACGTTCTCCGCCGCGGTCATGTGCGGAAACAGCGCGTAGCTCTGGAACACGATCCCGAGGCCGCGCTTGGCCGGATGGATCGCAGACAGGTCCTTGTCCTCCAGGCGGATCGCGCCGCGCGTGGGATCGAGGAAACCCGCGATCATCTGCAACGTCGTGGTCTTGCCGCAGCCGGAGGGGCCGAGGAAGGAGATGAACTCCCCCTTGCCCACCGCGAGACTGAAGTCGTCGACCACAGTCTGTGCGCCGAATTGCTTTGCGACCCGATCGAGCTCGAGATAGGCCATAGGCTGCCTCCGCCGCGACGGTCAGATCAGCGCTCGACCTCGCGGTTCCAGCGCTTGGTCCACTCCTCGCGCTTCTCGTTGATCGTGGCCCAGTCCGGATTATACAGTTTTGCCGCGCGCTCGCCGATCGGGGCCATCTTGCCGAGATCGGGCGGCACCTTCAGCGATTTCAGCACGGGGCCGTAGCCGTAGTCCTTCAGCATCACGAGCTGGATCTTGGGATCGAGCAGCATCTTCACGAAGCTGGACGCCAGCGGTGACGCATTCGGCTTGGCGATCGGACACGCCGTCGTCAGCAGCGTCGCCGCGCCTTCCTTGGGGTAGACGAAGTCGACGGGGAAGCCGGTGTTGGCAAAGCTCTGCACGCGCCCGGTACCCCACACCGCGATGACGGCCTGACCGGACTGGAACAGCTCGGTCATCTTGCCCGGCGACGGCTCGTAGGCGAGCACGTTCGGATTGATCTCTTCCTTGAATATCTTGAAGCCGGAGTCGACGTTGGATTCGCTACCGCCATTCATCTTCGACAGCATCACCAGCGCTTCGAGACCATAGGTGTTGTTGATCGGCGGGATCACGAGTTGCTTGGCGTATTTCGTGTCCTTCAGATCATTCCACGAGGTCGGCGGCGCCCAGCCTTTCTCTTTGAACACCTTGGTGTTGTACATCAACCCGGTGGCGACAATGCCGATCGCGACGGCGCGGTCGTCCTTGAAGCGCGCGGTGTCGTAGAGGTCGGCGGCGGGCAGGCCGTCGAGCTTGCCGCAGAAGCCGAGCTGGATCGCCTGATACATCGGACCGTCATCGACGATGGCGACGTCGATCTGCTGGTTGCCCTTCTGCGCCTGGAGCTTGGCCAGCGTGTCGGTGGAATTGCCGGCAACGTACTCGACCTTGACGTTGTTCTCCTTCTCGAAGCTCGGAATCACCTCGTCGCGGATGGTCTTCTCGAACGAGCCGCCGTAGCCGGCGACATAGAGCGTTTTTTGCTGGGCCGAGACGGCCGTCGGGATGGCGATGAGCGCTGCGATGCTGACCGCAGTGAGAAGGCGAAGAGTTTTCATGTGGACCGATCTCCAATACCGGAATGAGGTGACGTGCCGACAAAATCCCTGGCTGAAGCGCGTTGCCGCATTTCCTTCCGCGCCGGATCCGTCTGGAAGCAGGGATCCGGCCTCTGCTCAGCGGATTTGGGCGCGATTTGGAGGTTTGAACGCCTCCAAGGTGCCGAAAAAGCGGGCTGTCTCCAGCCTTGATGAAAAAGATCGCAAACCCCGCCTTCCATCGTCCAATGAATAATGGCACCCTCTGCATGCAAAAATGTTATGAATGGAATTTGGGATGGCGCGGATCAATTCGCGGCAGGTGGAAGCCTTCCGTGCGATGATGCTGACCGGCAGCGTCACCGAGGCAGCGGCGCTGATGACGGTCACGCAGCCGGCGGTCAGCAGGTTGCTGCGCGACTTCCAGGCGCTGTTGAAAATGGAGCTGTTCGAGCGGCGCGGCACCGGCCTCGTGCCCACTGCCGCAGCGATGGCGCTCTACACCGAGGTGGAACGTTCCTTCGTCGGCCTCGAACGTATCACTGCCGCGGCGGAAGAAATTCGCGGTCGCCGCACCGGCTCTTTGCGCATCGCGGCACTGCCGGCGTTGTCGAACGGCTATCTGCCGCGGCTCACCGGGCATTTCCTGAAAGAGCGGCCGAATCTCAACCTCGCCTTCTTCGGCGTGATCTCGCCGATCGTGGTCGATTGGGTGCTGAACAATCAATGCGACGTCGGCTTTGCCGAGGTGCCGATCGCGCATTCCGGCCTGCCGAGCATGCGCCTGCCGTCGCCCGCGCGGGTCGCTGTACTGCCGACGGGTCATCGTCTCGCGGAGAAGCAAGTTCTGGAGCCGCGCGACTTCGAGGGCGAGACGTTCATCTCGCTCTCGGCGGGGTCATCGAGCCGGCACCTCGTCGACCAGATCTTCCATCGCCACGATGTCCGCCGCGTGCTGCGCGTGGAGACCGCGCTATCGGAGATCATGTGCGGCATGGTCTCGTCGGGGCTTGGCGTTGCGATCTGCGATCCCTTCACCGCGCAGGAATTTGCGACCCGCGGCGTCGTCGTGCGCCGCTTCCTGCCGCGCATCGACTTCGAATTCTCCGCCGTGTTTCCCGCGCAGCGCAGCCCCTCGCCGGTGGCGCTCGATCTCGTCGAGATGATGCGCAAGTCGCTCGTCGAGTTCGAGAGCTAGCCGTTGAACGCCGCCTGCGCTTCCGGCAGGTCCCAGATCTTGCCAATCGCAGCCGCACCTGCTGCCGTGATCGCCGCCTCATCCGCGCCGAGATAGCGTCCCTCATCGACCAGCACGCGGCCATCGACCATGACCTGATCGATATTGGCGCGGTTGGCGAGCGCGATCAGCGCGCGGCGCGGATCGAACAGCGGCTGAAGATGCGGATGGGTGAGGTCGACCACGGTGAGGTCGGCGGTGGCGCCCGGCTCGATCCGGCCGAGGTCCGGCCGCTTGATGACGTCGGCGGCGACGGCGGTGTTCGCCTCGATCAGCTCCGGCGAGTTCGCGACATCGGCGCGCTGCGACGTGACCTTCGAGATCAGCGACGCCGCATTGAGTTCGCCGAGCAAATCCATGTTGTAGCCGTCGGTACCGACCACGGTGCGCACGCCATGCTCCGCGAACCGGCTGAACGCCGCGGTAACGCCGGCGCGCGCGAACACGCGCGGACAATTGAGCACCGTCATGCCGCGCGCAGCCATCAGCTTGAGGTCATCGTCGCTGCTGAACATGCAGTGCGCCGCCATCAGGTCGGGTGCAAGCAGACCGAGCCAGTCGAGATACTCCGCTGGCGTGCGGCCGCCATAGCGCTTGCCGATGGTATCGACCTCTGCACGGCTCTGCGCCATGTGCGTCGTGATGGGCACGCCGAGCTCGCGTGCCCGCATGGCGCAGGCCTTCAGCAGATCGGGGCCGCAGGTATCGGTGGCGTGCGGGCTCATCGCAAGTGAGATGCGGCCATCGCCACGATTGTTCCAGCGCTGATAGAGCGCATCCCATGTCGCCATGTCGGCAGCGCCATCGTCGCCGGAATAGCGGACCACACCATCGGGTCCGGCCTTGGCGTCGGACGTCGAGAACAGATAGGGCGCGCCATAGAAGCGGATTCCCATCTCTTCGGCCGCGTCGAACATCTCCGGAATCGAGTTGCGGAACGGCTCCATCACCGTAGTCGCACCGCCCTTCAGGAGTTGGAGGATGCCGAGCCGCGCGACGGCCAGGCGCTCTTCCGCCGACAGGACATCGGCGCCGCGTTTGGTCAGCGGCAACAGCACCGTATAGACGATGCTCTGGTTGTTCTTGCGGCCGTTACCGTCCTCACTGTGACTGCGCGCGACGGCTTCAGAGAAGCAGTGATTGTGCAGGTTCAAGAGGCCCGGCAGGACGAAGCGGCCGGGACGATCGTAGACGGCGTCGGCGCTCGGCTTGTCGCGGGTGATCGCGGCGATCCTCTGGCCTTCGACCAGGACCCAATGGTCACGCAACACGTGCTGCGCGCCATCTTTGCGTGACAGCACATGGCTGCCGAAGATTGCCGTGGTGCTCATGCGGGGCGTACGTTCCAGAAGACGGCGGTGCCGTCGAGAATGCCGGTGATGTCTTTGCGATAGGCGGTCGGCTGCTTGTAGAGGCCGATCGGAATATAGGGGATTTCCTCGAAGGCGACCGCCTGGATCTCGCGGCAGATGCGCTGCTGCTCGGCGAGCTCGGAGGCGGCCAGCCACTGGCTGCGCAACGGCCCCATCTTCTCGCTCTTGTACCAGCCGGCGACCTTGCCCTCGCCGCGGATGTTGGTGTTGCCGGCGGGATTGAGCCAGTCGATGCCCTGCCAGTTGCCGACGGCGGCGCTCCAGCCGCCCTGCCCGACCGGATCCTTCTTGAGCTGGCGCTGCAGCACGACAGCGAAATCGAGTCCAGCGTATTCGACGTTCAGGCCGGCCTTGCGCAGGCTGTCCACCGCGATCTCGCCGAGCGGCTTCTGCGCCAGCGAATTGGTGGGGACCAGCACCACGATCTTCTCGCCATTGTAGCCGGCGGCCGTTAGATCGGCCTTCACCTTGTCGTAGTTGCGCGGGCCGCGGAACACGCCGAGGCCGACGTCGCTCGCCATCGGCGTCCCCGGGGCAAAGAAGCCGATCGGCGACACCTGGAAGGCCGGATCGGTGCCGGCCACCGCCGTCATGAAGGCGGACTGGTCGATCGCGCCAAGCAGCGCGCGACGGATCGCGGGATTGTCGAACGGCGGCTGCAGATGATTGAGCCGCAGCATGCAGGCGTAGCCTCTGGGATCGAGGATGCGGGTCTCGATGTCGCCGGCGGCCTTGATGATCGGGAGCAGATCGTGCGGGGTGGTCTCCTGCCAGTCCTGCTCGCCGGTCTGCAGGGCGGCGACGCCGGTGCCGGCATCGGGCGTCGTGGTCCAGACCACGCGGTCGTAGTGCACGATCTTCGGGCCCGCGGTCCAATCCGGCTTGCCGTCGGTGCGCGGCTGGTAGCGATCGAACTTGGCATAGGCGTTGCGGGCGCCCTGCACGCGTTCGTCGGCGAGATAGCGGAACGGGCCGCTACCAATCACTTCGGTCAAAGGCTTGAACGGGTCCTGGCTCGCCAGCCGCTCAGGCATCATGAAGCAGGCATTGATCGCGGCCTTGCCGAGCGCCTGCGGCAGCAGCGGGAACGGACGCTTGAGGCGAAAGCGGATGGTGCGGTCGTCGGCGGCTGAAAGCTCATTGGTCGCCTCCATCAGCTCACCACCAAAGCCGTCACGCGCGGCCCAGCGGCGGATGCTGGCAACACAGTCGCGCGCGAGCACGCGCTCGCCGTCGTGCCAGAACAGCCCGTCACGCAAGCTGAGGTCCCACTGGAGCTCGTCGCCGGAGATGACGTGGCCCGACAGCATCTGCGGCGAGACCTGAAGCGAAGCGCTCATGCCGTAGAGCGTATCGTAGACCATGAAGCCGTGGTTTCGCGACACCTGCGCGGTCGAGTAGATCGGATCGACGAAGGCGAGGTCGATGACTGGGATGAAGCGGAGCGTCGACTGGGATTCAGCACGTACGATGCCTGGCAGCGACAATGCCGGTACTGTTGCAGCGGCCTTGAGGAGCGAGCGGCGGGAGATGGGCATTACAAGAGGCTCCTCAAGAGACTTCACGTATTCAACAAGACCGCGCCGATCGCAGCCGCGACCGCCTGCTGCGCCGGTTCAACGACGGGCACGCCGATCGCTTCCGCAATCGCCGCGCGATGCGAGGCCATGCCGGCGCAACCCATCACCACGACATCGGCGCGGCATTGGGTGACCAGCGCGCGGCCGGCCTCGATCAGCCGTCCGCGGATATCCACGCCTGCTGTCTCGGCCGCGCTCGCGCCGACCGACCAGCTTCCGGCGTAGCGACTGTCGACGCCCATCACCCGCGCCATGCGTTGCTGGCGACGGATGCTCGACGGCGACAGCGCAATGATGCCGAAACGTTCGCCCAGCATCAGCGCGCGAAAGATGCCGCATTCGGCGATGCCCATCACCGGGCGACCACCGGCCGCCTCGCGCACCGCATGCAGGCCGGGATCGCTGAAGCAGGCGAGCACGAAGGCATCGGCATCGTCACGTGAGACACGATTCACCAGCGGCATCACGACGCTGTCTGCGTCGCGCTGAAAGCTGATGCCCGGCGGCCCTTCGGCGAGACCGATCACCTCGATCTCGGGCCCACCCGACATCCGCAGCGGCGCGACCGCATCGTCGATCGCCGCCGTCACCGACGCCGAGGAGTTGGGGTTGATGACGAGGATGCGGCGACGGGTCATGGCAAGGCTCACTGGCATGGCTCAACGGTTGGCGGCCTCGTGGCGCAGGAAGTTGTCCGCGATCTTCTCGCCGGTCGTGATCCAGACGTCCGGGCAGGACTTTGCGTAAGCGAGGAACTCGCGCAGCAGGCGCAGCCGCATCGGCCGGCCGCTGCATTGCGGATGCAGCACCGTGGTTACCATCGCACCCCAGTCGCGGACCTCATCCAGCTCGTCCTTCCAGATCGAGAGCACGTGCTCCTTGGGGAAGATCGAGCGCGGGCTGAAGCGCGCCGACAAGCCGTGCATCCAGTCGTCATAGCTCGCAGTCACCGGCAGCTCGATCGTACCGGGCTTGCCGTTGGCGAGACGATGACGATAGGGCCGCACGTCGTCGCGGAACGAGGATGTATAGACGATGCCGTGGCGCACCAGGGCGACGCGCAGCTCCTCGGTGAATTCGCCATACGGCGCCCGGTATCCGGTCGGCCTGACGCCAAGCCTGCGCTTCAGCGCCTCGAAGCCGCGCTCGAGCTCCTCTTCGATCCAGGGATCGCCAGGATCTGGCAGCAGATGGTGATAACCATGATGGCCGATCTCGTGGCCGGCCTTGAGAATGGATTCGGCCATCGCCGGATGCGCATCGACCGACCAGCCGGTGACGAAGAATGTCGCCTTGAGATCGAGCTGGTCGAGCAGCTCCAGAAGCTTCGGCGTACCGACGCGCGCCTCATAGCCGCCATAGCTCATGGTGATGAGCCGCTGCGCGTGCACCGCGTCCTTGCTGGTCCACGCGCTCTCAGCGTCGACGTCGAACGAGAGGAACATCGCGGACTTGAATGGCTTCGGCCAGGGATATTCCGGCGCGGGATCCGCGGTGTTGGCTGGGGTGAGCGGGATGCTCTGAAGTGCCTTACTGTCCAGCATTGACGGTCGCCTTCTCCATTGCGTTGTCGCTCAGCTTCCACTTGGCAAGCAGGGACTTGTAGGTGCCGTCGGCAATCAGCGCATCGACCGCCTCCAGCATTACCTGCTGAAGCCCCTTCTCCTTGACCGGCAGGGCAATGCCGGTGAATTGCTGCGCGATAACCTCGCCGACTGGCGCATAGGTGCCGGGCTCCTGATCCATGATGTAGGGCAGCGTCTCGTCGCCTTGAAGGGCGGCGTCGATGCGCCCCTGCTTGAGCTGGGTGCGGGCATCGGCCGAGCCGTCGGTGCCAACGAAGACGACTGGATTGCTGCCGCAGTGCTTCCCGCTCCAGGCCGCGATCTGGTCCGGGAACTTGGTGCGGCGGCTGGCACCGGCCTTCTTGCCGCAGAGAGCCGCCATATCCTTGAACTCCGCTCCGCGTGACTGCTGCACGAAGAAGCGCGGACCACTCCGGAGATAATCGACGAACGTCGCAATGTCATGCCGGCTCGCGTAGTCGGTGAAGCCCGACAGGACGGCGTCGACCCGGCCCGTCTGGATCGAGGGCATGAACTCGGCAAAGCTGGTTTCCTGCCACTCGATCTTGACACCCAGCTTGCGGCCGATCGCCTCGCCGAGTTCGATGTCGAAGCCGGCCAGCGCGTTGGTCGCGGGATCGCGGAACTCCATTGGTGGATAATTCGGCACCACGGCCACCTTGATGCTGCCGCGCTTGGCGATCTCCGTCGGTAGCTCGACCGCCATCACAGATGCACTCAACGCACCGAACAACGCCGTCGCAACCAAAACTCTCTTCATCAATTCACCCTCATGTCAGATCACTGCCGAAAGAAATGCCTTGGTCCGCTCCTCACGCGGCGCGCCCAGCACGTCCGTAGCGCGGCCCTGCTCGACGATCACACCCTGATCCATGTAGACGACGCGGTCGGCGACCTCACGGGCGAAGCCGAGCTCGTGAGTCACCACCATCATGGTCATGCCGCTCTTCGCCAGCTCCTTCATCACCGCCAGGACCTCGCCAACGAGTTCCGGATCGAGCGCACTGGTCGGCTCGTCGAACAGCATCAGCATCGGCTTCATGGCGAGCGCACGGGCAATCGCGACACGCTGCTGCTGGCCGCCGGACAGCTGCGCGGGATACGAATTGGCCTTGGTTGACAAGCCGACGCGCCGCAGCAGCTCCAGCGCCTCGACGCGCACCTCGTCTAACTTGCGCCCCTGCACCTGGAACGGACCTTCGATGATGTTTTCCAGCGCCGTCCGGTGCGGAAACAGGTTGAAGCGCTGGAACACCATGCCGGTCTTCAACCGCTGCCGCCCGATCTCGCGTTCACTGAGGCGATGCAGCCGCCCGCTCTGCTCGCGCACGCCCAGGAGCTCACCGTCGAGCCAGATGCCGCCGCTGTCGATGACCGTGAGCTGATTGATGCAACGGAGCAGCGTGGTCTTGCCGGAGCCGGAAGCGCCGATCAGGCACATCACCTCGCCGGGCCAGACGTCGAGCGAGACGTTTCTGAGAGCCTGGAACTCTCCAAAGTTTTTGCTGACGGAGCGGATCGCGACGAGGGGTTTTGTCATCGCGCGAGCCGCAATGTGCCGCGTGCAAAGCGGCGTTCGAGCAACATCTGGAGCGGCGTCAGGATCGAGACGACCAGCAGATACCAGAGCCCGGCGACGATCAGGAGCTCGATCACGCGGGAATTGGCGTAATAGATATTCTCGGCGTTGTGCAGCAATTCAGGGTACTGGATAACGCTCGCGAGCGAGGTCGCCTTCACCATGCTGATGAACTCGTTGCCGAGTGGCGGAATCACGACGCGCATCGCCTGCGGCAGCACGATCCGCCGCAACGCACGCAGCCGACCCATTCCGATTGCCTCCGCCGCCTCATATTGCCCGATATCGACTGACAGCATGCCGGCGCGCATCACTTCGGATGTATAGGCGCCCTGGTTGATGCCGAGCCCGAGCAGCGCGGCGAGGAACGGCGTCATGACGTCAACGGCGCGCGCGCTCCACAGGCCGGGAATGCCGATGGTCGGAAACACCAGCGCGAGATTGAACCACAGCAGCAACTGCAGGATGAGCGGCGTGCCGCGAAACAGCCAGGTGTAGCCGGCGGCGACCGTCTTCAGCACCGGATTGGGCGACAGCCGCATGATCGCCACGACGATGCCGAGCACGATGCCGAGCGCCATCGCCAGCACCGCCATCACCATGGTGTTGACGATGCCTTCGAGAATCACCTTGGTGGTGATGAAACGACTGACATAGGACCATTCGATCTGGCCATTGGCGAAGGCCCGCGCGATCGCCGCCAGTATGAGGACGATCAGGGCCGCGCTGAACCAGCGGAACCAGTGCGGCTCGCGCGCGATCTGCATCCCCGACAAATCAGGGAAACCCTCCGCGAGTGCCGGCGCCGGCTTCATTGCGGCGCCGCGTTCAGCATGGGCTGTGCGACCGCGTTCGCGCCCAGGCCCCATTTGTCGAGAACCGCCTTGTAGGACCCGTCGGCGATCATCGCCGCGAGCTTCTCCGTCACGATTTCACGCAGCGCGGCATCGTCCTTGCGGAACATGATGCCCTGATAGCCTTTTGAAAAGGCCTCGCCGACGACGCGATATTTGCCGGGCTCCTGCGTCTGGGCATAAGGCAGCGTCTCGCTGCCCTGTACGGCAGCATCGATACGGCCCTGCTTGAGCTGGTTGCGGACGTCGATCGAGTTCTCGCCGGGCACGTATTGGATCGCCGCCTTGCCGGCCGCCTCGCAATTCTGCTTGCTCCATTTCTCGATCTCGACCGGGAAGCTGGTGCTACGGGTGGTGCCGACCTTCTTGCCGCAGAGATCGGTCGCGACTTTCGCCTCGCTCTCTGCCATCACGAAGAACTGCGGGCCGGTCGTGAGGTAATCGACGAAATCGGCAGTCTCACGCCGCGAGGCGCGGTCGGAGATGCCGGAAATGATGAAATCGGCGCGCTTGGTCTGGAGCGAGGGGATCAGCTCGGCGAATGGCGTTTCGCTCCAGATGATCTTGAGACCACCGAGCCGCGTGGCGAGCTCATTGGCCAGATCGATGTCGAGTCCGACCAGCTCATTGCTGGCGGGATCGCGATATTCCATCGGCGCGTAGGTGGAGTTGACCGTGAGCTTCAGCATGCCCGCCTGCTTGATCTCCGCCGGAAGCTCTGCCGCCTGCGTCGATGTCACGGCAGCCAGTGCGGTAAAGGCGAGGAAGTACGAGAGGCGTGTCATGTCAGCTCCTTTGCCAACCCTTTGCTTTGCCGATCTTTTCTTCTGACGATCCTTTGCCAGCACCATGCCAGAGTCAGTCCGCGTCGAGCACGGCCGGCTCGATGACGCCAGCGCGCTCGGTGATCACCCGGTATTGCTCGGGCCGCCGGTGGGCGGCGAAATTGAACATCTTGTCCTTGCCCTGCCGGCAGAGGTCGAGATCGATGTCGGCAACGATCACCTCGTCGGTCAGCGTCGCGGCCTGCGCGACGACGCGGCCGTTGGGATCGACGATGCAGGAGCCTCCGATCAGGCCCGATCCGTCCTCGTCGCCGGCCTTGGCAACCGAGATCGCCCAGGTGGCGTTCATGTAGGCGTTGGCCTGCGTCACCAGCGTCGAGTGGAAGGTGCGCAAGGAGGCATCCTCCGTGGTGCCGCCGTTGGGATCATAGGCGGCTGAATTGTAGCCGATGCAGACAAGCTCGACGCCCTGCAGGCCGAGCACGCGCCAGGATTCCGGCCAGCGGCGATCGTTGCAGATCATCATGCCCATGATCGCATGCGCCCAGGCCGAGCCGGCGCGAAAGGCGGGAAAGCCGAGATCGCCATATTCGAAATAGCGCTTCTCGAGCTGCTGGTAGCGCGCACCTTCCCGCGGCTCGACCGACCCCGGCAGATGCACCTTGCGATAGCGGCCGAGAATCTCGCCGTCGCGATCGACCAGGATGGCGCAATTGTAACGGCGGCCCTCCGGGGTCTGTTCGGCGTAACCGACATAGAAGCCGACACGCAGCGCTCGCGCACGGTCGAACAATCTGGCCACGGCCGGGTTGGGCATGCCGTGCTCGAAATAGCGGTCGAGCGCCTCGCCCTCGAGCAGCCAGCGCGGAAAGAATGTGGTGAAGGCGAGTTCGGGAAACACCACGAGGCTCGCGCCGCGGCTCGCCGCTTCCTCCAGCATGGCCAGCATCCGCGACAGCGTATGTTCACGCCTATCGGCTTTTTGCGTCGGCCCCATTTGGGCGGCGGCGGCGCGAAGGACACGAACCAAGATTGCCTCCAATCTGTGCGCATGCTGCCTCAATGGGCGAAAGAACCCTTTGATCAAGCGTGCAAATCCGCGAGCATTAGGCGCAAGGCGGGCTGCAAAAGCAATTCATCGTGCTATGATGTTTTGGCCCAGAGTATAACAGGCGGTGATATGAACCTGCGCCAGCTCGAGATCCTGCGTGCCGTCATCCGCCACCGCACCACGGTGGCGGCGGCCGACGAACTCGCGCTGTCACAGCCTGCGGTCAGCAACGCGCTGAAGACGATGGAAGCGCAGGCGGGCTTTGCGTTGTTCGAGCGTGTCAACAACCGGCTGTTTCCGACAGCGGAGGCGATGGCGCTCTACAAGGAGAGCGAGGCGATCTTCGCGCTTCACACCAAGCTCGAGAACCGCGTGCGTGATCTGCGCGAGAACCGCGCCGGACATCTTGCGATCGTGGCGACACCGCCGCTGGCTTACAGCATCATCCCCTCCGCACTGTCAGGCTTCCTGCGCCGCCGTCCGGAGACACGCGTGTTCTTCGATGTCCGGCGTTACGAGGGCATCATCGAAGGCGTGCTCAGCCGCGTCGCCGAGCTCGGATTCGCGCTCGGCCTGACGCATCATCCCGGCATCGCGCATGAGGTGGTGCACACCGGCGAGATGGTTTGCGTGTTGCCGCCGCAGCACCCGCTCGCAGCCAAGCCCGTGATCTCGGCCACCGATCTCTCCGGCCTGCCCTTCATCGGACTCGAACGCGGCACGCGGCTGGGCGAAGCCGTACGCGACAGCTTTGCCCGCGCCGGCGCGCCGTTCCAGCCGACGGTGGAGGTGCGCTACTGCAACACGGCCTGCGTGCTCGCAGCCGCCGGCGTCGGCGCGGCGGTGGTCGATCCCTTCTCGCCGCGCCAGAACGGCGGACACGGCCTCGTGGTCCGGCCATTCACGCCGACGACCCGCGCGGTCGCCTACATGTTATGGTCGGAGGCCGAACCGCTGTCGCGCCTGGCAAAGGCCTTTCTCGGCGAGATCCGCAAGGAGAGTGCGCTGCTGGAGCGCAAAGCGCTGCACCAGCAACACGGCGCTGGAAGCGACTAGGCTTCGCAACCGATGACCTGAGGGGTACGTGGCACGCATCACCATCATCGAGACCGGACGGGTCCCGCAAAAGTACCGCGAGCGGCATGGCTCGTTTCCGGACATGTTCGAGCGCATGGTCCGCGCCGAGGATCCGACGGCGACGGTCGACGTCGTCAGCATTCCGAATGGCGATGCGCTGCCTGATCCGAGCAAGCTCGAAGCCGTGCTGATCACCGGCGCTGCCGCCGGCGTCTATGACGGGCTCGACTGGATTGCGCCGCTGGAAGATTTCGTCCGCACCGCCTACGCCCGCAAGACGCCGATGGTCGGCGTCTGCTTCGGCCATCAATTGATCGCTCAGGCGCTCGGCGGCACCGTGCGCAAGTCGGAAAAGGGTTGGGGCATCGGCCGGCACGTCTATCAGGTGCTGCCGGAGAACGGCGTCATCGACGGCGAAGCGGTCGCGATCGCCTGCTCGCATCAGGATCAGGTGATCGAGGCGCCTGACGATGCGCTGACGATCCTCTCGTCCGAATTCACGCCGCATGCCGGCCTGCTCTACGCCAACGGTGCGACGCTGACGGTGCAGCCGCATCCGGAATTCGACGTTGAATTTGCGCAAGTGTGCTGCGAACTGCGCGACGGCAAGGCGCCGGATGAGCTTGTGGCCATGGCGAGGGCATCGCTGGCGGAGCCGATGGACAGCGCGAAGCTTGGTGGCGCGATTACGAGGTTCCTGGCACGGCGCTGATTTCACCTCGCCCATAAGGACGGGGAGAGGGACAGAAAGGATATCAGAACGGATCCTGTCCCAACCCAGGCACATCCGCAGGCCGCGGCCCGGGCGCGGCCCAATGAAACCGGCGGTCCTTCTCCGCAATCATGATATCGTTGATCGAGGCCTCGCGCCGTCGCATCAGGCCGTGCTCGTCGAACTCCCACTGCTCGTTGCCGTAGGAACGAAACCACTGCCCGCTGGTATCGTGCCATTCGTACTGGAAGCGCACCGCGATGCGGTTCTGGTCGAAAGCCCAGAGATCCTTGATCAGGCGATAGTCCTGCTCCTTCTCCCATTTGCGGGTCAGGAAGGCGACGATGGCCTCGCGGCCCTGAAACACTTCCGAGCGATTGCGCCAGCGGCTGTCTTCGGTGTAGGCGAGCGATACCCGCACCGGATCGCGTGAATTCCAGGCGTCCTCGGCCATGCGCGCCTTCTGCGCGGCGGTCTCACGGGTGAAGGGCGGAAGCGGTGGGCGCGACATGGTGACCTCATCGGTTGGTCGAGGCCGCAATCTATCGCCGCGATCGGTGGAGTCGATAGGCCGCGACCTATCGGTCGATCACTTATCGGGCGATCAGGAAATCAAATCGGCCTTCATCAACGCGCGGATCGATTTCGGGATCGGTTGCGCCCGGCCGCCGCTGATGAAGGCGACGCGCACCTCGGCCTTGACCAGCACGTCCTCACCGCGCCGCACCTCCTGCGCCAGCATGATCGACGCCCCCTTCACCGCGACCGGCCAGGTCACGACATCGAGCACGTCGTCCATCCGCGCAGGCTTGAGAAAATCCAGATGCATCGAGCGCACGACGAAGGCGAAGCCGTCGCCTTCGGTCTCGACTTGGTCGAACAGCGCCTGCTGCTCGGCGCCCATCAGCCGCAGATGATTGGTGCGCCCGCGCTCCATGTAGCGCAGGTAATTAGCGTGATAGACGATGCCGGAGAAATCCGTGTCCTCGTAATAGACGCGGACCTGCATGTGGTGGCGGCCGTCGCGGATCTCGCCGTCGAGATGAGCTGTCACGTCGCGAGCCTCTTCGCTTGTCGCTACAGGCCCGTTTTGCGCAAAAACGGCCGGCAGCGCAAGCGCGGCTAGGACACGGCTGCCACCGGCGCCCGCCCCAGCGTGACCTCGACGATTTCAGGCGGCACCCCGACGCGGACAGGGAGGATGCTGCAACCGAGACCGCCGGAAACAATGACGTCGCATTTCAGCTGAAAGTGACCATAGGCGAGTTGCACGGCATATTGCTGCGGAAGCGCGGGCGACCAGCCAAACAGTCGAATCTGGCCGCCATGAGTGTGGCCGGAGAGCTGTAGCGTGACGCGCGCGGGCACGCGCCAGGCGATATTTGGCTCATGCGCGAGCAGGATCACGGGCGCATCGTCGGTGACCTTTGCGAGTGCAGCGGCGAGATCGTCCGCACCAAAGCGACGTGCGCGGCCGTAACGTTGCGCAGGCGCATATGCGAGTTGATCGCCGAGACCGGCGAGCCAGAACGAGCGACCATCCTTGACGAGACGTACGACGTTATTCTCGTAGACGGGAATGCCGGCAGCCTGAAGCGCGCGATGGGCAACCGTCGTCCCCTGTCCGGCCCGCTGCACGACCTTGTCGTCCCAATAGTCGTGATTGCCCATGACCGCGTGAACGCCGAGCGGAGCCTTGAGGCCCATCAACACCCTGGCCCATTCATCGGCCGGAATGAGCCGCGTGACGTAATGGTGACCGGCGACATAGTCGCCGAGCAGGACGATGAGATCGGGCCTGAGCGCATTGGCCTGGTCGACGATGGCCTCGATCCGCTCCAGCGACATCCAGGGGTCGCAGGCGTGGATGTCGGCGATGACGGCAATCTTCAGCGGCAAATCCGCAGGCCATTGCCGCGGCGTCGGATGATAGCGGGTGATGCGCGGCCGCAGTTCCGGCTCGACGCCGACGCCGTAGGCGGCCGTCGAGATGCCGAGAGCGGAAAGGCCGCCGACAGAACGGATGAGATGACGCCGAGAGATCATGGAAGCCCGCTTCTGATGCGCTTCCGTGATGCGATCCGATTGGAGCGGAATTGGGGTGCGCTCGTGCAGTTCATCTGCACGGAGATCACCGAAAGTTCATGACAGCGACGACAATTCGCGATTGCGCAGATCACTCGTCGCTGTCGTCGGTGCCGAACAGGCCGAACTGGGCCGCCGCATCGCGCGAGGGTTCCGCAATGCCGAGATGCCGGAAGGCGTGCGAGGTGAGCAGACGGCCGCGCGGGGTGCGCTGGAGATAGCCGCACTGAATGAGATAGGGCTCGATGATGTCCTCGATCGCATCGCGCGGCTCCGACAGAGCCGCTGCCATCGTTTCCACGCCGACCGGGCCGCCACCGTAATTCGTCGCGATCGTCGTCAGGTAGCGGCGGTCCATGGCATCAAGACCGGCGGCGTCGACCTCGAGCGCGCTGAGCGCATGATCGGCGATCTTGCGGTCGATCTTGTCGGCATTCGCGGCCGAGGCGAAATCGCGCACGCGGCGCAGCAGGCGACCGGCGATGCGCGGCGTGCCGCGGGCGCGGCGCGCGATCTCGTTGGCGCCGTCCGCGCTCATGCCGACATTGAGCACGCGCGCGCCGCGGGTGACGATGCTCTCGAGCTCCTCGATCGTATAGAAGTTGAGGCGGACCGGAATGCCGAAGCGATCTCGCAACGGATTGGTGAGCAGGCCGGCGCGCGTGGTGGCGCCGACGAGGGTGAACTTCGACAGCTCGATCTTCACCGATCTCGCCGCCGGCCCCTCGCCGATGATGAGGTCGAGCTGGAAGTCTTCCATCGCGGGATAGAGCACTTCTTCCACCGCGGGATTGAGGCGATGGATCTCGTCGATGAAGAGCACGTCGCGCTCTTCGAGATTGGTCAAGAGGGCCGCGAGATCGCCGGCCTTGGCAATCACCGGGCCCGACGTGGCGCGAAAGCCGACGCCGAGTTCCTTCGCCACGATCTGCGCCAGCGTGGTCTTGCCAAGGCCGGGCGGACCGACGAACAGCACGTGGTCCAGCGCCTCGCCGCGCTTGCGTGCCGCCTCGATGAAGATCGAGAGATTCTTGCGTGCCTGCTGCTGGCCGACGAAATCGGACAGCGACTGCGGACGCAGCGCGGTGTCGCCGACATCATCGCTGCGGCGTTCGGGCGACACCATGCGGTTGGCCTTGGGATCGCTCACTTCGCGAGCTCCTTCAAGCCGAGGCGAATGAGCTGCGCCGTTTCGGCATTCTCACCCGCATTGCGCGAGGCCGAGGCGATGGCTGCAGCCGCCTGCGGCTGGCCATAGCCGAGATTGACCAGCGCGGAGATCGCGTCGGCCACCGGTCGCGGCGCGCGCTGATCGTCGACGGCGCCGGCGAGATGCACGACGGCCGGATCGACACTGGCAAAGGCCGGCGCCTTGTCCTTCAGCTCGGTAACGATGCGCTCGGCGACCTTGGGACCGACGCCGGGGGTGCGCGCCACCGCGGCCTTGTCGCGCAGCGCGATCGCGTTGGCGAGTTCGGAAGGCGCCAGGGTGCCGAGCACCGCAAGCGCGACCTTGGCGCCGACGCCCTGCACGGTCTGGAGCAGGCGGAACCATTCGCGCTCCTGGTCGGTGCGGAAGCCGAACAGCTTGATCTGATCCTCGCGGACGTAGGTCTCGATCGACAGCACCGCGGCTTCGCCCGGCGCGGGCAGATGCTGCAACGTCCGCGCCGAGCAATGCACCTGATAGCCGACGCCGCCGACGTCGAGGACGACATAATCCTCGCCGTAGGAATCGATCAAACCCTTGAGCTTGCCGATCATAGTCCCACCACCTTCAGCCTGAGCGCCGTGCTCTGGCGGTGATGAGCATGGGTGATGGCGATCGCGAGCGCGTCGGCAGCATCCGGGGTCGGAGGCTCGGCCTTCGGCAGCAATATCTTCAGCATCATCGCGATCTGTTGCTTGTCGGCGTGGCCGGCCCCCACCACGGTCTTCTTGACCTGGTTCGGCGCATATTCGGCGACGCTGATGCCGAACATTGCCGGCGCCAACATGGCGACGCCGCGGGCCTGGCCGAGTTTCAGCGTCGCAGCCCCGTCCTTGTTGATGAAGGTCTGCTCGACCGCCGCTTCCATCGGCTTGTAATCGGACAGAACGGCCGCGAGCCCCTCGTGGATCGCGAGCAGACGGCTCGACAAAGGCAGATCGTCCGGCGGTTCCACCGAACCGCAGGCGACATAGATCAGGCGGTTGCCTTCGGCCTCGATCACGCCCCAGCCGGTGCGGCGCAGGCCGGGATCGATGCCGATGATGCGAACGGGTTGGCGAATCGGGAGCGCGGTCATGGGCCAGTGATAGCGGTTGGCCCATGATAGCGAAACAGAAACAGAACAGAAGTCCCCGGAGAAAGGCGGCCGGGCGCCCCTACCCGCCCAGCTTCGCGACCAGCGCGTCCGAGATCTCGAAATTGGCGTAGACGTTCTGGACGTCGTCGTGCTCGTTGAGCAGGTCCATCAGCTTCAAGAGCTTCTCGCCGGTCTCGTCGTCGACCGCGACCGTGTTCTGCGGCTTCCAGATCAGCGCGGCCTTGCGCGGCTCGCCGAACTTGGCTTCCAGCGCCTTGGCGACGTCGCGATAGCTTTCGGTCGAGGCGTAGATTTCGTGGCCGCCTTCACCCGAGACCACGTCGTCGGCGCCGGCCTCGATCGCGGCATCGAGCACCGAATCGTCATCGGCGACGCTGCGGTCGTACTCGATGACGCCGGTGCGGTCGAACATGAACGAGACCGAGCCGGTTTCGCCGAGATTGCCGCCGGATTTGGTGAAGAAGGATCGGATGTCGGAGGCCGCGCGGTTGCGGTTGTCGGTCAGCGCCTCGACGATGACGGCGACGCCGCCCGGACCGTAGCCCTCGTAGCGGATTTCGTCGTAGTTCTCGCCGTCGCTGCCGAGCGCCTTCTTGATGGCGCGCTCGATGTTGTCCTTCGGCATGTTTTCCTGCCGCGCGGCGATCACGGCGGCGCGCAGGCGGGGGTTCATGGCGGGGTCGGGCGTGCCCAGCTTGGCGGCGACGGTGATTTCCCGCGCCAGCTTGCCGAACAGCTTCGACTTCTGCGCATCCTGCCGTCCCTTGCGGTGCATGATGTTCTTGAATTGGGAATGTCCGGCCATGCGTGATCTTCTCTAGGAAATCGTGCGTCAAAGGTGAGCGTGGGGAAGCGCGGCCTTATAGGCCGCCAACCCATCGGAATGAAAGAGCCTCTCATACTTTAAGGTAATAACGTAGTGGCCCGTGCCCGGAAGTCAGGCATCGTTAACCCTGATTTCATTCCAGCTTGCGAAAATAGCGTCCGCCCATCTCCCGACAAGAGTAGACCCCATGGCGTTCGCATTTTTCCGGAAGCGCCTGCCAGACATGGCCACGCCAGTGGCCTCCCTGCAGGCCGCGGGGCCGGCGGCCCAGTCCGCGCCCGCTCCAGCCGCTGAGGTCGATTCGGCCCGGGAGATCCTGGAACTGCTGGAACTCGAGCTCGGCGCCATGATCCGCCAGCTCGAGCGTGCCGCCAATTCGGTCGCGGGCGGCGCCGAGGCGACCGCGGCGACGCTCGCCGATATCCGCCAGCGCACCGACGCGCTGACCGGGCGGACCAATGCCGCACAGTCCAACGCTTCGAGCTTTGCCGATGCCGCCGACAAGTTCACCCAATCCGCGCAAGGCATCGGTGCGCAGGTCCGCGAGGCCGGCAAGCTCGCCGACGAGGCCAGCGCCGCGGCGCAGGAGGCGCGCGACAACGTCGACCGCCTGCGCGAGTCCTCCGCGGCGATCGGCAATGTCGTCAATCTGATCGCCCAGATCGCGCGGCAGACCACCCTGCTCGCGCTGAACTCAACCATCGAGGCCGCACGCGCCGGTGCCGCCGGCAAGGGCTTTGCCGTCGTCGCAACCGAAGTGAAGGCGCTCGCGGTGCAGACCCAGAGCGCGACGGAAGAGATCTCCAAGAAGATCGACGCGCTGCAGCGCGACGCCGCCGGATCGGCGGACGCGGTGCATCGCATCTCGCAGGCGATCGAGGCGATCCGCCCGGTGTTCGACACCGTCAACGGCGCGGTGGCCGAGCAGAACGCCACCACCAGCGAGGTCTCCGGCAACGCCAGCAGCGCATCGCAATTCATCATCTCGGTCGGCCGGAGCGCAGCCGAGATCGACGCCGCGACCAAGGCGGCCGAGACCCATGGCGAGAACGTCGCCAGCGCCGGCAAGGCGGTGACGACCTTCGCGCAGAAGCTGAAATCGCGCTGCGCGGTGCTGCTCAAACAGAGCGAGCACGACGACCGCCGCAAGACCGAGCGGCTGCCCTGCCATCTCAAATTCGAGGGCGCACGCGGCCTGCTACCGGTCTACGAGATCGCGATGGACGGCGTCTTGATCGGCGGCACGGAGGCAAGCCGGCTCGCGCCGCAGGCGATCATCGACGGCACGCTGGAAGACGTCGGTGCCTGCCGCCTGCGCGTGGTCGAGCAGTCCAAGGCCGGCGCCCGCACGCAGTTCGTCAGCCCGAGTGCCCAGCTGCGCGAAAAGATCGAGGACAAGCTCTGGTCGATCCACGAGGAGAACACGGAGTTCGTCACCCGCGCGATGGAAGCCGGCAACGCGCTGACAAAGATCTTCGAGCAGGCCGTCGCCCGCGGCGAAGTCAGGATGGATGACCTCTTCGACACGGACTACGCCGAGATATCAGGCACCAATCCTCAGCAATACCGCACGAGATATCTCGATTGGGCCGACCGCGCGCTGCCGCCGTTCCAGGAAGCCTTTCTCGCCAGGGAGCCGCGCATGGCGTTCTGCGCAATGGTCGACCGCAACGGCTTCCTGCCCGTCCACAACAAGATCTATTCGCATCCGCAGCGGCCGGGCGATATCGCCTGGAACACGGCCAACAGCCGCAATCGCCGCATATTCAACGATCCGGCGGGGTTGGCGGCCGCGCACAACCAGCGCTCGTACCTGATCCAGAGCTATGCGCGCGACATGGGCAACGGCAACACGGTGATGATGCGCGAGATCGACGTTCCGATCCGCGTGCAGGGTCGGCATTGGGGCGGGTTCCGCACGGCTTACAAACTGTAGTGCGCGCTCAGGCAAGACGCCGGGCGCGAATCATCCTCTAACGTCGAAATTGGAATGGGAATGCCGCGGTGAGCCGATGGACGGCCCCGAGTTGAGAAAGCCCGTAACATGTCCCTCGCACAACTTGCCGTCATGGACACCGCGTCCAACAGGACGCTCGCCGAACGGCTGATCGACCAGCTCGCCGACCGCATCGGCGGCCTCGGCGTCGAGCTCGCCGACATCGCCGGCAACGTCCAGGAGGTCGCCAACCGCGTCGCCAACCAGTCGGACCGGTTCCATCACCTCCAGAAGACGGCGGAGACCATGGTCTCGGCCAACCACGACATCGCCAACGCCTCGCAGGCGGTGCAATCGACCACGTCGGCCGCGGTCGGCGAGATCGCGCAGTCGCGCAGCGCCGTCGATACCGCGGTCAGCCACATCTCCGAACTCGTCGCGGCCGTGGAGCGGATCGAGGCGCGCCTCTCCGCCGTCGGCTCCGCGCTGGCGCAAGTGGCAAAGGTCTCCGGCTCGATCGAGGCGATCGCCAAGCAGACCAATTTGCTGGCCCTCAACGCAACCATCGAAGCCGCGCGTGCCGGCAATGCCGGCCGCGGCTTCGCCGTGGTCGCGAGCGAGGTCAAGAACCTCGCGGAGGCGACCCGCCAGGCCACGCACCTGATCTCCGACACCGTGCGCGATCTCGACGGCCAGATCGAAGGCCTGATCGGCGAGAGCAGCGACGCCTCGCAGCGCGCCAAGACCGCGGGCGAAGGCGCGCAAGCGATCTCCGGCATCATCTCGCGCGTCCAGCAGGGCTTCGCCTCGGTGGAGGCGGAGATCGACAGCGTCACCCGCGCGGCGACCTCCAATCTCGGCCATTGCGACACCGTGATCAGCGAGCTCAACGAACTCGCCAGGGGCGTCGACCTCTCCTCGCGCGATCTCAAGAGCGCCGACCAGCGCGTGACGAAACTGCTCGACACCTCCGAAGGCCTGATCGCGCTGATCGCCGACAGCGGCGTCGAGACGTCGGATGCGCCGCTGATCCGCGTCGTCGTCGACACAGCCAAGCGGATCTCGGCCGAGTTCGAGGCCGCGATCGAGCGCGGCGAGATCACGCTCGACAAGCTCATGGACGAGAATTACCGGGAGATCTCGGGCACCGACCCAAGACAGTACACCACCGCCTATGTCGACTTCACCGACCGCGTGCTGCCCGCGATCCAGGACCCGATCCAGAAGTCGGACCCCCGCATCGTGTTCTGCGTGGCCTGGGCCAAGGGCGGGTACCTTCCGACGCACAATCCGAACTACCGGCTGCCGCAAGGCAAGGACCCGGTCTGGAACAACGCCAATTGCCGGAACCGCCGCCTGTTCTCCGATCGCGCGGTGAAGAAGGTCGCGGCCAACACAAAGCCTTTCCTGCTCCAGACCTATCGCCGCGACATGGGCGGCGGGCAGTTCGTGCTGATGAAGGATCTGTCCTCGCCGATCATGATCCGCGGCAAGCACTGGGGCGCGTTCCGGATGGGTTTCCGGCAGAGCTGAGTCAAATCTCGAAAACAACCCATGCACAGTAGCCGCGGGACTTTTTGCCTCCCCCGCAAACGGGAGAGGCAGTCCCTGCCGACGCCGCGTCATCCTGACTTCGACTTGCCAAGAACTGAATGCAGACGTTGACCCGTCGGGCAAAACAGGCGCATAGTGCCATTATTCCGAAATCATGAGCGAGCCGATGCGAGTGATCCCGTCGGACGCATCGCGCTCACCGCGCCATTTCCCAATCGCACGAATTTCGTCATCGCATGATCTTGCGCGTTCGCACGATCATCTGCGGCGGTCGACGGCGCGGATGACGAAAATGCGTCAGAAAATGACGCTTATCATATCAATTAGCCCAAAACCTTCGCACGGATCGCCGCACAAATTCGTGAACGTCATGGCCTGACGCACCAGCTGCGCAGATATGCATTGCTGCGAATTTGAAAGCTTCATCGTTTCGCATCGGTATGATTATGGTCGCGCGCGAGTTCGCCGACTGGATCGCCGCCAGCGATCAGGCGAAGAAGGGGATGCACATGGCAACAACTCTTACCATCAACGGCGAAACGAAATCGTTCGACGCGCCACCGGAAATGCCGCTGCTGTGGGTGCTGCGCGACATCCTCGGAATGACCGGCACCAAATTCGGCTGCGGCATCGCGCAATGCGGCGCCTGCACCGTGCATGTCGACGGCAAGGCGGTGCGCTCCTGCGTGCTGCCGGTCAGCGCGGTGGCGAACCGCGCCATCACCACCATCGAGCACGTCGGCAGCACACCTGCGGGCGCCAAGGTGCAGAAGGCCTGGCTGGAGGCCGAAGTGATCCAGTGCGGCTATTGCCAGTCCGGCCAGATCATGTCGGCCGCAGCCCTTCTGGCGGCAACACCCAACCCTGACGACGCCGATATCGACGCCGCGATGGCGGGCAACATCTGCCGCTGCGGCACCTATGTGCGCATCCGCGAGGCCATCAAGCTCGCCGCGTCCGGCCGTCAGTCGTGAGATCAGCCATGAATGCACCCGACAACGTTTCCCGTCGCACGCTTCTGACCGGCGGCCTCGCCACCGGTTTCCTGCTCGCCTTCCATCTGCCGCTGCGCGCCGCTCCGAACGAGCCGATGCAGAAGGATGCGACCGACGGCAAATTCGCGCCCAACGCCTTCATCCGCATCGACGAGACCGGCCGCACCGTACTGATGATGCCGCAGGTCGAGATGGGCCAGGGCACCTACACCTCGATCTCGGCCGTGATCGCCGAAGAGCTGGATGCCGACTGGAGCAAGGTCGAGGTGCAGCACGCGCCGCCCAACGACAAGCTCTACGCCAACCCGACCTTCGGCCTCCAGGTCACCGGCAATTCCAACTCGATCCGCGCCTGGTGGCTGCCGCTGCGCAAGGCCGGCGCCACCGCGCGCGCGATGCTGGTGCAGGCTGCTGCCAGCCAATGGGGCGTCGAACCCGCAAGCTGCACGGCCTCGAAGGGCGAGGTTACCCATGCCGCCAGCGGCCGCAAGCTCGGCTATGGCGAGCTGGCGCTCGCCGTGCAGGGCCAGACGCCGCAGAAGGACGTCGCGATCAAGGATCCCAAGGACTTCGTCCTGATCGGCCAGCCGCTGAAGCGGCTCGACACGCCCGACAAGGTCAATGGCAAGGCGCTCTACGGCATCGACGCGATCCTGCCCGACATGAAGATCGCCGCGATCGCCAATTGTCCCGTGTTCGGCGGCAAGGTCGGCAAGGTCGACGACAGCGCCGCGATGAAGGTCGCCGGCGTGCGCAAGGTCGTCGTGCTCGACGACGCCGTCGCGGTGATCGGCGATCACATGTGGGCGGCGAAGAAAGGTCTCGAAGCGCTCGACATCGAGTGGAACGAAGGCCCGAACGCCAAAATCACCACCAACGACATCTGGCAGAACCTGCGCGATGCCAGCGCAAAAGACGGCGCGGTCGCCAAATCCACCGGCGACATCGCCAAGGCTCTCGCCACCGGCGACAAGTTCGAGGCGGCTTACGAGCTGCCGTTCCTCGCACATGCCTCGATGGAGCCGATCAACGCCACCGTGCATGTCACGAAAGACTCCTGCGAGATCTGGACCGGCACGCAGATCATGACGCGGGTGCAGTCGGAAGCGGCAAAGGCCGCCGGCCTTCCCGTCGAGAAGGTGATCGTCAACCAGCACCTGCTCGGCGGCGGCTTCGGCCGCAAGCTCGAGCCGGACATGGTGATCGCGGCCGTGAAGATCGCAAAACAGGTCGACTATCCCGTCAAGGTGATCTGGACCCGCGAGGAGGACATCCAGCACGACGTCTACCGGCCTGTCTATCGCGACCAGATCACGGCGTCGCTGGTCGATGGCAAGGTCGCAGCCTGGAAGTACAAGATCGCGGGCTCCGCCGTGATTGCGCGCTGGCTGCCGCCGGCTTTTCAGAAGGGCATCGACATCGACGCAGTCGACGCCGCCGTCGACGCGCCCTACGACTTCGCCAATTTCCACGTCGAATATGTCCGCGCCGAGCCGCCTGCGGTGCCGACCGGCTTCTGGCGCGGCGTCGGTCCGAACAACAACGTGTTCGCGATCGAATGCGCCATGGACGAGCTCGCGCGCAAGGCCGGCAAGGACCCGATCGAATTCCGCCGGGCCATGCTGACCAGGAACCCGCGCATGCTCGCGGTGCTCAACCAGGTGGCTGAAAAGTCCGGCTGGGGCCAACCGCTGCCGCCGCGCGTCGGCCGCGGCGTCTGCGTGCAGCCGTCATTCGCGAGCTTCATCGCGACCGTGGTGGAAGCCGAGATCGACGACGTCGGCGAGATCGTGCTTCGCCGCGTCACCTCCGTGGTCGACACCGGCATCGCGGTCAACCCCGACACGGTGAAGGCGCAGATCGAGGGCGGACTGATCTTCGGTCTCACCGCCGCGCTCTACGGCGAGATCACCATCGACAAGGGCCGCGTGCAGCAATCGAACTTCCACGACTACCGCATGATGCGCATCAACGAGACCCCGAAGGTCGAGGTCATCGTGGTCAAGAGCGGCGAAGCGCCCGGCGGCATCGGTGAGGCCGGCGTCAACGCCGGACCGCCGGCGCTCCGAAACGCGATTTACGCCGCTACCGGCGTAGCGCTGCGGCGCTTGCCCATCGATCGGAAACTGCTGGCTGCGGGGAAGAAGGCATGATCAGGACAATGCGTATCCTTGCGAGCCTCGTCGTGATCGCCATCGTCGCGGTGGCGCTCGGCGTCTTCATCATCCGCGGGCCCGGCCCGCTCGATTTCGCAGGCGGCACCAAGGTGGCGCTCGCGGACTACCGCGCCGGCAAGCCCACCGGCGTGCCGGCCAGGCTCGAGAAGGCGAGCCTTGTCGAGCGCGGCGAATATCTTGCCAAGGCCGCCGACTGCATGGTCTGCCACACCAAGCCGGGCGAGAAGGGCTATTCCGGCGGACTCGCCTTCAAGCTGCCGTTCGGCACGCTGTATTCGACCAACATCACGCCGGACAAGGACACCGGCATCGGCAATTACAGCGACCAGGACTTTTTGGACGCAGTCCAGCGCGGCAAGCGCCGTGACGGTGCCCGGCTCTACCCGGCGATGCCCTACACGTCCTACACCTACATGAGCGACGAGGACGTGCTGGCGGTGAAGGCCTATCTGTTCAGCCTGCCGGCAGTGCGCGCGAAAGTGCCTGACAACACGCTGTCATTCCCGTTCAACCAGCGCTGGGCAATGATTGTCTGGTCGGCCGTGTTCAATCCGGACACGCGCTTTGCGCCCGATACGTCGGAAAGCCCGGAGTGGAATCGCGGCGCATATCTGGCGGAAGCGCTGGCACATTGCGGCGAGTGTCATACGCCACGCAATCTCGGCTTCGCGCTCGACAACCGCAAGAAGTTCGCCGGCGCCATCACCGCCGGCTGGCGCGCCTTCAACATCTCCTCCGACAAGGCGACCGGCCTCGGCAACTGGAGCGATGCGGATCTGATCTCGTATCTCTCACTCGGCCACGCATCGGGTCACGGTTCGGCCTCGGGTCCGATGGGCGAAGCCGTCGACCACAGCTTCAGTCAGTTCGCGCCGGAGGATATCCGTTCCATCGTCGCCTATTTGCGTAGCGTTCCTCCGGTATCCTCGCCAGACCTTGCCGCTGGCACGGCGCCGGTCGCGCCCGCCTCGCACAAGGACGGCGTCACGGCAGACGCACGCGGCAAGAAAGTTTTCGCCAGCGCCTGCGCCAGTTGTCACGGCTGGAGCGGCGAAAGCCCGGTATCGCCGATGGCGACGCTCACCGGCACCTGGGCCGTCAACGACCCCGCCGCCACGAACGTCGCGCAGATCGTGATCTCAGGCACCGTCAGGCATACGCCCGATGGTGCGCTGTCGATGCCGGCGTTCGGCAATGCCTATACCGACGACGAGATCGCCGCGGTGGCGAACTACGTCACGGCGCGGTTCGGGACCAAGGGTTCGAAGCTGACGGCGAAGGACGTGGCGGAGTTGAGGGAGCAGACGGCAGAGTAGGTATCGCGCAGACGAACACTGTGAGCAACCGGCGACATAGGTAACAGATCAAACCGACGACATGGGTAACACAATTCTCGTTTCGTTCAGGTCTGTTGTTGTTGGGGCTGTGGACCCTGGGGGCAACGCGCAGCGTTGTCCCCAAGTCCACGGCCTTTGCGTTTAGGGCGTCGCAGTTCGTCTGCATGGTGAGCGATGGTGCCGAGCGTGATCGGGCCGTAGCTGACTATCCAGCCATCTTCAGCTTCAGCCAGGCCGACCGGCTCACCCGCCAGAGCTGCGGTGATGTAGATGAACTTGCCGTCGAGTTTGATCTCTCCGTTGTGCCGAACCCGGCGCACCTCCCGATCTCCATACTCCGGCGAGCGCAGGATGCCGTCGAAGCGTCGCGGTGAAGCTCGATAGCGCTCGGCCGGCGTCGCATCGTCGAGTGACTGGTGCGGACGTTCTTCGTTGTAGAGCCGCTGGAAGCTGCGTAGTCGCTTCAGTTGTTCGCGCATGCTGTGCGCCGGCGGATTGGCCACATCCTGCAACAGAGTGAGATGCATGCGCTCGTGACGGCCGTTCTGCTGCGGCTTGCCCGGGGCAATGCGTTCCGGCGTCACGCCGGCCTTGATCAGTTTCACCGACAGTTGCGACAGCCCGCCCGCGCCGGTCGACGCAAAGGGAGAGCCGTTGTCCGACCGCAGGTAACGGGGCAGCCCGAACTCGCGGAAGGCCGCATCCAGCACCGGCCAGACATGGTCGGTATCCGTCCGGGAGAGGGCCTGGCAGCGCAACAGGTAGCGGCTATGAGCGTCGGTCAACGTCAGCGGTTCACACCGCTTGCCGTCGCCGGTCAGGAACCAACCCTTGAAGTCGATGCACCAGACGTCGTTGGCGGCCTCGCAACCGGCAAACGGCGCACTCGATGGCGGGCTACGCCGGCGCAGCTTGCGCTTCACCGTCAACCCCTCGCGGTCGAACAGCTCCCCGATCGTGCTCGTCGCCGGCCAAGCCGTTTTGGGCGCGGCGCGCTTCAAATAGGCCCGAACCTTCCTCGGCCCCCAGGTCGGATGTGCCCGACGCACCTCGAGGCAGCGCTCCGCGACCTTCGGGACAATTGCTTGCGGATGATGCGCCGGCGCTCGCGAACGGTCGAGCAGACCGGCAACCCCTTCCTCTTCGAAGCGCGCCAGCCACTTGTATCCAATCCGGCGGCTTACATCGAACCGCCGGCAGATCGCGGCAAACGACTCCTCGCCCTTCTCAACCGCCACCATAAAGCGCATCCGCTCTTCCACGGCACAGGTCTCCTTCCAACCCATCGGCAGGGTCCTCCCTGCCGACAGTTGACCTGTTACCCATGTCGCCGGTCTATTCTGTTACCCATGTAGCCGGTTAGGACCACTGCACCCTCTCCCCTTGCGGGAGAGGGTGGCTTCGCGAAGCGAAGCCGGGTGAGGGGTTCTCTCCGCGAGTCCCACTCTCAATTGAGTGCGCGGAGAGAACCCCTCATCCGGCGCTTCGCGCCACCTTCTCCCACAAGGGGAGAAGGGGCTGCGGCGTTTGCCGTACAGAAGTTCAACTCAACCAGAATTTCGGCGTCGCCGGCTCCAGCCTTCCGCCAACACGCACCGGCGCAACCTTCAGTGCGAGGCCCGTCGCATCATCCGTCTCCACCGCCACGCCGCTGAGCGTCGCAACGCCCGCGGCCGGCTCGAACCGGCCCGACGGAATGCCCGACGTGAACCGCCGCAGCGGCTCTTCCTTCTGCATGCCGATGATGGAGTCGTAGTCGCCGGTCATGCCGGCGTCGGTCATGTAGGCGGTGCCGCCCGCGAGGATCTGGTGATCGGCGGTCGGCACATGCGTATGCGTGCCGACGACGAGGCTGGCGCGGCCGTCGCAGAAGAAGCCGATGCCCTGCTTCTCGCTGGACGCCTCGCAATGGAAATCGACCACGATGGCGTCGGCGGCGACACCGAGCGGGCAGGCGCCGAGTTCGCGCTCCAGCGCCGCGAAGGGATCGTCGAACGGGGTCATGAAGACGCGCCCGAGCGCGTTGACGACCAGCGCATGCTTGCCGTTCTTGGTCTCGACCAGGGCGGCGCCGCGGCCGGGCGTGCCGCGCGGATAGTTCGCCGGCCGCACCAGGCGCTCGGCGCGCTCGATGAAGACGAGGGCTTCGCGCTGGTCCCAGGAGTGGTTGCCGAGCGTCACCGCATCGGCGCCGGCGTCGAGAAACTCCTGGTAGATCGCTTCCGTGATGCCGAAGCCTCCGGCCGAGTTCTCGCCGTTGACGACGACGAAATCGAGCGACCAGTCCCTGACCATGCCGGGCAGATATTCGGCGATGGCATTGCGACCGCTGCGGCCGACGACATCACCCACGAAGAGAATGCGCAACTTCAGAACTCCGGAAATCGAACACGTCCGATTCCGTTAGCACATAATCCAGCGCCACGTCGTGGGCCAATGCCGGAACCGCCTTGATCTCCTGCGCTGCAAACGCGAGCCCGATGCCGACGATCTGCTTGGCCTTGCGCAAGTGAGCGAAGGTGAAGTCGTAGTGCCCCGCACCATAGCCGATGCGGTGGCCGAGACGGTCGAAGGCCGCGAGCGGCGTCAGCATGACGTCGGGAATGACTTCGGCCGCCGCCGGCGACGGCTCGGGAATGCCGAGCGGACCGAGCATCAGACGGTCGTGCGGATGGAAGACGCGGAAGACCAGCGACTGGCCACGTGCGGTGACGCAAGGCAGCGCCAGCCTGGCGCCCTGTTCGGCGAGCTTCGCCATCAACGGCATCGGATCGATCTCGCTGCGGATCGGCGAATAGCCGGAGACGATACTGCCGGGCAGCAGCTCGAACGGCAGCCCGCGCCTGGCGAGTTTTGCGGCGGCGGCGGCGCGCTTCTTCTCGCTCAGCGCGTCGCGCGCCGCGAGGGCTCTGGCGCGGAGTTCGGATTTTGTATTGGTCATAAGGGCCCGGTCCCTTCGTCATCACCCGCGAAGGCGGGTGATCCAGTATTCCAGAGGCGATGGTGATTCACACACAAAGGCCGCGGCGTACTGGATGCCCCGGTCCTCCGTGCGCAAGTGCGCACTCGGCGGGGCATGACACCTGTTGAATTGGCCGCAGTCGTTTCAACAAGCACAACCAAGCAAACCAAAGTGCGAAGCCGCGGACGCCGTTGAAGCACTCGATCCCGGAGTTCCCTACGAAAGTAGGTGGGCACCATATGTCCGGGCCCACGGGCCCGGCCAGGGACAGTTCCCTAAAGGATCGATAAGGCCCCGGGGATATATGGCTCCGGACGCGCGTCGCAGCCTCGCTTGCGCAATGTAACAACGATACTGACGAATCGCCAGCCCGGCTCTGGCTCGGTGTTCACCTCTCCCCAACGGGGAGAGGTGGGCACCTTCGCCGGCTCGTGCCCCTTCGTTCTAACCGCTATCAGCCGATCGCAATCCCATTCCCGACGGTCCTGTTCAGCACCTGGGTCGACTTCTCGATACGTTCGGCTGCCGAGTTCAGCGCATTCACCACGGCGGTCTGGGTCAGCCTCGCGCGCTCGACGGCGGCGTTGCGGAAATCCCGCAATTCGATCAGCTCCTGCTCCATGGTGCGGATGCGGTTGCCGGCGTCGACCAGTTCGTCGCAGACGGTCAGCGCCGCCATCACGGTGAGGCGCGCATCGCCGATCTCGCCGAATTTTCCGCGCAGCGACTGAATCCGCGTCTCCAGGCTTTCGGCGAGCTTGAGCAGCCGCACCTCCTGGCCCTCCTCGCAGGCCATGCGGTATTGCCGCGCATTGATGGTGACGTTGATGTGGCTCATCCGTCCTCTCCGGTATCGAGCACCGAGCGTATCGTGACGATCGCGGAATCCAGCCGATCGGAGATCTCGCGGTTGGCGCGCTCGAGCTTGCGCGCCTTCACCAGCGCGCCGTCGAGCTCGTCGGCAAGGCGTGAGCGGTCCGCGCCCAGCGCCTGGATTCGCGTCGCCAGCTCGTTCTCGTCGCGGTCGGCATCGCGCCGCCGCTCGACCGCGCTTTCGAGCGCGTCGAGCGCCGCCGTGAGTCTGCGGGTCGCGATCTCGATCTCGACGGCCGAGGACTCCGTCATGGCAGAGCTTTTGGAAACGCGATCGTTCATGCAGTCAGCGGCGGAACCCTGTGGGCTTTGCCCGTGGCCTTTACCTCAAGAGCTTGCCGGCCGGCAAAAGACTCGGTTCGGCAAGCGGTTAGAAGCAGAAATTTACGTGGCAAGCTAGCCAAGCGCAACGCCGCCGCGAAACTATGCACTGCTAAGCAACTTTTACGGCCAAACCGACGTTTGATTGCCTTGGACTCCCGGAACCGAGGTGCTATCCCAGCCCTGCCTTTCGCGGCCGCCAGGCTCCTCCCACGCGGCCCACACCACCGCCAAGCGCCTCATTTCAGACGGATTTCAGACATGACGCAAGTCGACCACACCCGCATGGCCAACGCGATCCGTGGCCTCTCGATGGACGCTGTCGAGAAGGCGAAATCGGGCCATCCCGGCCTGCCGATGGGCGCCGCCGACATCGCCACGGTGCTGTTTACGCAATTCCTGAAATACGACGCCGCGGCAACCGACTGGCCCGATCGCGACCGCTTCGTGCTCTCGGCCGGACACGGCTCGATGCTGCTCTATTCGCTGCTGTATTTGACCGGCAACGCCGCGATGACGCTGGACCAGCTCAAGAACTTCCGGCAGCTCGGCTCACTGACGCCGGGTCATCCCGAGAACTTCCACACCAAGGGCATCGAGACCACCACCGGTCCGCTCGGCCAGGGCATCTCGACCGCGGTCGGCATGGCGCTCGCCGAGAAGATGCTGGCCGCCGAGTTCGGCAAGAAGATCGTCGACCACCACACCTACGTGCTCGCCTCCGACGGCGACCTGATGGAAGGCGTATCGCAGGAAGCCATCGCGATGGCCGGCCACTGGAAGCTCGGCAAGCTGATCGTGCTCTACGACGACAACGGCATCTCGATCGACGGCCCGACCTCGATCTCCGATTCCGTCGACCAGGTGAAGCGCTTCAAGTCCGCGGGCTGGGCCGCCGAGAAGATCGACGGCCACGACCAGGCTGCGATCGCGGCTGCGATCACCCGCGCGCAGAAATCCAACAAGCCGACGCTGATCGCCTGCCGCACCACCATCGGCTTCGGCGCGCCGCACAAGGCCGGCACCGCGAAGGCGCACGGCGAAGCGCTTGGCGCCGACGAGCTCAAGGCCGCCAAGGAAAATCTCGGCATCTCGCAGGACGCCTTCTCGGTGCCTGACGACGTGCTGAAGGCCTGGCGCGCGGCCGGCAGCCGCGGCACTACGGCCCGTCAGGAATGGGAGGGACGGCTCGGTGAGCTCGGCAGCCGCAAGCGCGCCGAGTTCGAGCGGCGCCTGCGCCACGAGCGCCCCGCTTCGCTCGCCAAGGCGGTGAAGGCCTACAAGAAGGAGCTGCTGGAAAAGCCGATGAACGCGGCGACCCGCAAGTCCTCCGAAGCCGTGATCGAGGTCATCGCCGGCGCGATGCCGATGGAATTCCTCGCAGGCTCCGCCGACCTCACCGGCTCCAACAACAACAAGGCGAAGTCGGCGACGGCGTTCTCGGCGAAGACGCCGAAGGGCCGTTTCATCCATTACGGCATCCGCGAGCACGGCATGGCGGCTGCGATGAACGGCATCTTCCTGCACGGCGGCTTCGCGCCGAACGGCGCGACCTTCCTCGTCTTCACGGACTACGCGCGTCCGGCGATGCGCCTCGCCGCGCTGATGGGCGCCGGCGTCGTCTACGTGATGACGCATGATTCCATCGGCCTCGGCGAAGACGGTCCGACCCATCAGCCGGTCGAGCATCTCTCGGCGCTCCGCGCCATTCCGAACATGCGGGTGTTCCGCCCGTGCGACGCCATCGAGGTTGCCGAGTGCTGGGAGCTTGCGCTCAACCGCATCGATGGTCCGACCACGCTGGCGCTGACGCGGCAGAACCTGCCGCAGCTCCGCACGTCAGCACCGAACGACAATCCGTGCGCGGCCGGCGCCTACGAGCTGGTCGCGGCCCAGGGCGAAGCCAAGGCGACCTTGTTCGCCTCCGGCTCCGAGGTCGAGATCGCGGTAGCCGCCCAGAAGCAGCTCGCCGAGCGCGGCATCGCGTCACGGGTGGTCTCGGTGCCCTCGCTCGAGCTTTTGTTAGCGCAACCAGAAGCCAAGCGCGCCGAGATCATCGGCAACGCCCCGGTGAAGGTCGCGATCGAAGCCGCCGTGCGCTGGGGCTGGGATGCCGTGATCGGCCAGGATGGCGAATTCGTGGGCATGCATTCGTTCGGCGCGAGCGCGCCGGCGAAGGACCTTTTCAAGCATTTCGGGATTACCGCCGAGGCTGCGGTCAACGCCGTGCTGAAGCGCGTCAGCTGAGAGTTGAGCTTGCCAAAAAAAAGGACTACGTAGTCTCTCATATGATCAAGCATCGCCCGGCCGAACCGGGCGTCCGCCTCTAAAAAACCCTCGCAGGCGCGCAAAGCGCGTTGTGCGGGACGATGGGGTTATTGAACAGCCGTCATTGAACGGTCATAAGGAGACGAAACATGGCAGTCCGCGTTGGAATTAACGGTTTTGGTCGCATCGGCCGCAACGTCCTGCGGGCTATCGCCGAGTCCGGCCGCAAGGACATCGAGGTCGTCGGCATCAACGATCTCGGCCCGGTCGAGACCAACGCCCATCTGCTCCGCTACGACAGCGTCCATGGCCGCTTTCCCGGCACCGTGACCGTCGACGGCGACTCGATCAGCCTCGGCGGCGGCAAGATCAAGGTGACCGCCGAGCGCGATCCCTCGAAGCTGCCCTGGAAGGATCTCGGCGTCGACATCGCGCTGGAATGCACCGGCATCTTCACCGCGAAGGACAAGGCCTCCGCGCATCTGACCGCCGGCGCCAAGCGCGTGCTGGTCTCCGCGCCCGCCGACGGCGCCGACGCCACCATCGTCTACGGCGTCAACCACGACACGCTGACCAGGGATCACCTGGTCGTCTCCAACGGAAGCTGCACCACCAACTGCCTCGCGCCGGTCGCCAAGGTGCTGAACGATCTCGTCGGCATCGAGACCGGCTTCATGACCACGATCCACGCCTACACCGGCGACCAGCCGACGCTGGACACGCTGCACAAGGATCTCTACCGCGGCCGTGCGGCGGCGATGTCGATGATCCCGACCTCGACCGGTGCTGCCAAGGCCATCGGCCTCGTGCTGCCCGAGCTGAAGGGCAAGCTCGACGGCGTCGCGATCCGCGTGCCGACCCCGAACGTCTCGGTCGTCGACCTCAAGATCGTCGCCAAGCGCGCCACCGACGCCAAGGAAATCAACGCGGCGATGAAGCGCGCCTCCGAGCAACAGCTCAAGGGCGTGCTCGGCTACACCTCCGCGCCGAACGTCTCGATCGACTTCAACCATGACCCGCACTCCTCGACCTTCCACGAGGACCAGACCAAGGTGCAGAACGGCACGCTGGTGCGCGTGATGTCCTGGTACGACAACGAGTGGGGCTTCTCGAACCGCATGGCCGACACCGCGGTTGCGATGAGCAAGGTGATCTAAGCAAGGTCTCGTGTCCCGGACGCGGTGCAGCGCTTGCGCTGCTCCGCAGATCCGGGACCCATTCAACCGCGGGACTCGCTGTAAGGTGGGTCCCGGTTCTGCGCAGCGGCGCCCGGGACAAGGAAGCGTCCGATGACCAACAAATTCCGCACCCTCGACGACGTCGACGTGAAGGGCAAGCGCGTGCTGCTCCGCGTCGATCTCAACGTGCCCATGGACGATGGCCGCGTCACCGACGCGACCCGGCTCGAGCGCGTCGCGCCGACCATCAATGAAATCTCGGACAAGGGCGGCAAGGTCATCCTGCTCGCGCATTTCGGCCGCCCGAAGGGACGCGACCCCAAGGAGTCGCTCAAGCCCGTTGCGGAAGCGCTGTCGAAGGTCGTGAAGAAGCCGGTCGCCTTCGCCGATGATTGCATCGGCGAGCCCGCAGCCAAGGCGGTCGCGGCGCTGAAGGATGGCGACATCCTCTGTCTGGAAAACACCCGCTTCCACAAGGAAGAGGAAAAGAACGATCCGGCCTTCGTCGCGGAGCTCGCCAAGCTCGGCGACATCTGGGTCAGCGACGCGTTCTCGGCGGCGCACCGCGCCCATGCCTCGACCGAAGGCCTCGGCCACAAGCTGCCGGCCTATGCCGGCCGCACCATGCAGGCCGAGCTCGACGCGCTGGAGAAGGCGCTGGGTTCGCCGACCAAGCCCGTCATCGCCATCATCGGCGGCGCAAAAGTCTCGACCAAGATCGACCTCCTGGAAAACCTCGTCAGCAAGGTCGACGCGCTGGTGATCGGCGGCGGCATGGCCAACACCTTCCTGCACGCCCAGGGCGTCGGCGTCGGCAAGTCGCTGGCCGAGAAGGATCTCGCAGCCACGGCGCTGCGCATCATGGAGAAGGCGGAAGCCGCCAACTGCGCCATCATCCTCCCCGTCGACGCCACCGTCGCCTATCATTTCGCGGCGAATGCGCCCTCGCACGCCTACGGCCTCGATGCGATCCCGGCCGACGGCATGATCCTCGACGTCGGCCCGCAATCGATCGTGCGCGTCCAGGCCGCGATCGACGATGCCGCCACGCTGGTCTGGAACGGGCCGCTCGGCGCGTTCGAGATGCAGCCGTTCGACCGCGGCACGGTCGCGGCCGCCAAGCATGCGGCAGAACGTACGAAAGCGAAAAAGCTGATCTCGATCGCGGGCGGAGGCGATACCGTCGCGGCGCTCAACCAGGCCCATGTGGCCGGTCAGTTCACCTATGTCTCGACCGCCGGTGGCGCATTTCTTGAATGGATGGAAGGCAAGCCCCTGCCCGGCGTCGAAGTTCTGCGCACCAAGTAATTCGAAGAAACAAGCGGCCTCACGCCCAACCGGAGAAGAACACAGATGGCTCGGATCACGTTGCGTCAATTGCTCGACCATGCGGCTGAGAACGATTACGGCGTACCGGCCTTCAACATCAACAACATGGAGCAGGCGCTGGCGATCATGGACGCGGCCAACCAGGTCGACGCGCCGGTCATCATCCAGGCCTCGCGCGGTGCGCGCTCCTACGCCAACGACGTCATGCTCAAGCACATGATGGACGCGGTGACCGAGATCTATCCGCACATTCCGGTCTGCGTGCATCTCGACCACGGCAACGAGGCCGCGACCTGCATGACCGCGATCCAGGCCGGCTTCACCTCCGTGATGATGGACGGCTCGCTGAAGGCCGACGGCAAGACCCCCGGCGACTGGGCCTACAATGTCGGCGTCACCAGGACCGTGACCGACATGGCCCATCTCGGCGGCATCTCGGTCGAGGGCGAGCTCGGCGTGCTCGGCTCGCTAGAGACAGGCATGGGCGACAAGGAAGACGGCCACGGCGCCGAAGGCAAGCTCAGCCACGACCAGCTGCTGACCAATCCGGACGAGGCCGTGAAGTTCGTCCAGGAAACCAAGGTCGACGCGCTCGCGATCGCGATGGGCACCTCCCACGGCGCCTACAAGTTTACCCGCAAGCCCGACGGCGACATCCTCGCCATGAAGGTGATCGAGGAGATCCACCGCAAGCTGCCGAACACGCATCTGGTCATGCACGGCTCCTCGTCGGTGCCGCAGGACCTGCAGGACATCATCAACGCCTATGGCGGCAAGATGAAGCCGACCTGGGGCGTGCCTGTCGCCGAGATCCAGCGCGGCATCAAGAACGGCGTGCGCAAGATCAACATCGACACCGACAACCGCATGGCCATGACCGGCCAGATCCGGAAAGTGCTGAAGGACAATCCGGAAGAGTTCGATCCGCGCAAGTACCTCAAGCCGGCGATGGAAGCCATGACCAAGCTGTGCAAGCAGCGGCTCCAGGAGTTCAATACCGCAGGCCAGGCCGCCAAGTTCAAGAAGATCCTGACCCCCGCCGACATGGCCAAGCGTTACGCCAAGGGCGAACTCGACCCCCGCGTCGCGTAAGCGATCGCGCGGGTGGCGTAAAGCCCCTCTTCTGTCATTCCGGGACACGCGAACGGGTCCGCGCGAACGCGCGGTCCGATGACAGGCTCCGCGTGGGCCCGGAATCCATAACCACGGCTTGGGGTTATGGATTCCGGGCCTGCGCCTTTCGGCGCATCCCGGAATGACGGAGAACGGCTTTACCCTGCGACCAACGTTAACTCGGCAATTGCCCGAGAACGGTCTATTTTCACAGGCAAGGGCAGAATCGTTTTGGGAGGACCTCTCGATGAATCTGACTGAGCTCAACAGGGTGGCGACCGCCATGGTCGCACCAGGCAAGGGCATCCTTGCCGCCGATGAATCCTCCGGGACCATCAAGAAGCGGTTCGACGCGATCGGCGTGGAGTCGACGGAAGCCAACCGCCGCGACTATCGCGAGATGCTGTTCCGCTCCAGGGAGGCCATGAGCCAGTACATCTCCGGCGTGATCCTCTATGACGAGACGATCTGGCAGAATGCCGCGGACGGCACGCCGCTGGTCAAGCTGATCGAGCAGAGCGGCGCCATTCCCGGCATCAAGGTCGACGAGGGCACGCAAGGCCTGCCGATGTGCCCAGGCGAGCTCGTGACCGTCGGGCTCGACAAGCTCGCCGAACGCCTGAGGAAATACTACGAGCGCGGCGCGCGTTTTGCCAAATGGCGCGCGGTGATCGATATCGGCAGCGGCATTCCGTCGATGACCGCGATCAGCGTCAACGCGCACGCGCTGGCGCGCTATGCCGCGCTGTGCCAGGCCGCGCAGATCGTGCCGATCGTCGAGCCGGAGGTATTGATGGACGGCGATCACGACATCGATCGCTGCCATGAGGTCACGAGCCGCGTGCTCAACAAGACGTTCCAGGAGCTGCGCGTGCAGCGCGTCGCGCTCGAAGGCATGGTGCTGAAGCCGAACATGGCTATCTCGGGCAAGAAATGCGCAAGGCAGGCCTCCGTCGAGGAGGTCGCTGAAAAGACCATCCGTCTGCTCAAGGCCTGCGTGCCGGCGGCGGTGCCGGGCATCGCCTTCCTCTCCGGCGGCCAGTCGGACGAGGAGGCGACCGCGCATCTCAACGCCATGCACAAGCTCGGCCCGCTGCCCTGGGGCCTGACCTTCTCATACGGCCGCGCGCTGCAGGCCGCGCCTCAGAAGGCCTGGTCGGGCAGGCCTGAGAATGTTACGGCCGGGCAAAACGCGTTCAGTCATCGCGCCCGCATGAACGGCCTCGCCTCCAGGGGCGAATGGCAGAGCAGCCTGGAAAAGAAGGCAGCCTAACCTTGTCGAACAAATCGCCTCCGCCGCGCCCGGCGCCGCGTCTCTATCTCGCGACGCCTGTGGTCGACGATCCCGCCGCGCTCCTCGCCGAACTGCCCGACCTGCTTGCGGCCGTCGATGTCGCGGCCGTGCTGTTGCGGCTGAAGGAGACCGACCAGCGCACCATGATCTCGCGGATCAAGGCCCTGGCGCCGGTCGTGCAGAAGGCCGGCGCGGCCCTGCTCGTCGACGGCCATCCCGAGATCGTCGCGCGCGGCGGCGCCGATGGCGCGCATCTTTCGGATATCGCAGCGCTGGAAGAGGCGATGCCGTCGCTCAAGCCCGATCGCATCGCCGGCGTCGGCGGGCTCGAAACGCGCCACGAATCCATGAACGCCGGCGAGATGGGCGCGGACTACGTGCTGTTCGGCGAGCCCGATGCGAAAGGCCAGCGGCCGTCGGCCCAGGCGATTGCCGAGCGATTGGACTGGTGGGCCGAGCTGTTCGAGCCCCCCTGTGTCGGCTTCGCGGTGTCGTTCGAGGAAGCCCACGACTTCGCCGCCAGCGGCGCCGATTTCGTGCTGGTCGGCGATCTCGTCTGGGCCGACCCGCGCGGGCCCAAGGCGGCGTTGATCGAGGCCGACGCCGCGATCAAGAAGGCCTTCACGGCTGTTGCCGTGGGCCGGAGCTAGCGCCCGACATGACGCTTCCGCGCCTCACCCTTCTGGCCACGCTGCTGCTGGTGGCACCTGCGGCCGCGCAGCTCCAGCTCACGCCACCGGCGACGATCCCGAGTCCTGCGCCCGAGAAGCAGAAGCCCAAGGAAGCCGCCAAGGAATCTGCAAAGGAATCTGCAAAGGAAAAACCCAAGGTCGCGCCGCACACGATAAAGAAGAAAGAGGCTGCGCCGGCGCCAAAGCCCTCGGCCTCGCCGAGCCCGACGCTGCCTGCAACCGTGATCCCCGCGCCGCCGACCGACAATTCCAATGTCGATCTGGTGTTCGGCGCCTATCAGCGCGGCCAGTACAAGACCGCCTTCGACCTCGCCAGCGAACGGGCCAAGAACGGCGATGCCAAGGCCATGACCATGCTGGGCGAGCTCTATTCCAACGCCATGGGCATCAGGCGCGACTACGCCAAGGCGATCGAATGGTACAAGCGCGCCTCCGACGCCGGCGATCGCGAGGCGATGTTCGCGCTCGCGATGCTGCGCATGTCCGGCCGTGGCGGCCCCGTCGACAAGGGCGAGGCGGTCAAGCTGATGGCCTCCGCTGCCAAGCTTGGCGAGCCCAAGGCGGCCTATAACCTCGCTCTGCTCTATCTGGACGGCCAGACCCTACCGCAGGACGTCAAGCGCTCCGCCGAGCTGCTCCGCCAGGCGGCCGATGCCGGACTGCCCGAGGCGCAATACGCGCTCGCGACCTTCTACAAGGAGGGCACCGGGGTGCCGAAGGACCTCGAAAGGTCGGTGCGGCTGCTCCAGGCGGCGTCGCTCGCCGACAATGTCGATGCCGAGGTCGAATATGCCATCGCCATGTTCAACGGCACCGGCACGCCGAAGAACGAGCCCGCAGCCGTGGCGTTGCTGCGCAAGGCGTCCCGCCAGGGCAGTGCGATCGCGCAGAACCGCCTCGCCTGGGTCCTGATCAACGGCATGGGCGCGCCCATGGACAAGGTCGAGGGCTTCAAATGGCACCTGGTGGCCAAGACCGCCGGCAAAGGCGACCCCGAGCTCGACAAGGAGCTGTCGGACCTGCCGGCCGAGGACCGCGCCAAGGCGGAGGCCGCCGCCAAGAAATGGCTCGGGGACAAATGACCCGAGGCCAGATGACCCGACGCCAAATGATCTGACGCCAAATGATCTGACGCAATGACTTGACGTTTGGCCCCTCGCGGGGCACCCAATCCCTCAAATGGCGTGGTCCTGCGCCCCTCCCCCGTCAAAGACTGATCTCATGCTGTATTCCGCCACTATCAACGTCATGGTCAAAGCCGCGCGCCGCGCCGGCCGCAGCCTCAAGCGCGATCTCGGCGAGATCGAGCATCTCCAGGTCTCGCTCAAGGGCCCTGCCAACTTCGTTTCGCTCGCCGACAAGCGCGCCGAGGAAATCCTCTACCAGGACCTCGCCAAGGCGCGGCCCGGCTACGGCTTCATCGGCGAAGAGGGCGGCATGCGCGAGGGCACCGACAAGAGCCACACCTGGATCGTCGACCCGCTGGACGGCACCACCAACTTCCTGCACGGCATCCCGCAATTCGCGATCTCGATCGGCCTCGTGCGCGAGGGCACGATCATCGCCGGCGTGATCTACAATCCCGCCAATGACGAGCTGTACATCGCCGAGCGCGGCAAGGGCGCCTTCCTCAACGACCAGCGCCTGCGCGTCGCCGGCCGCCGCCAGCTCAACGAATGCGTGGTGGCCTGCGGCCTGCCCCATATCGGCCGCGGCGACCACGAGGAATTCCGCCGCGAGATGACCGCGATCCAGGACCGCGTCGCGGGCCTGCGCCGCTTCGGCGCCGCCTCGCTCGACCTCGCCTTCGTCGCCGCCGGCCGTCTCGACGGCTACTGGGAACGCAATCTGCAATCCTGGGACATCGCCGCCGGCATGCTCATGGTGCGCGAAGCCGGCGGCACGGTGAGCGACATCAACACGCCGGGCGATGCTCTCGTCACCGGCGACGTCGTGTGCGGCAACGAGTTCGTGCACGGCGAGCTGGTGAAGATTTTACGGAAGTAGCGGCTCAACAGCCGCTACATGCAGAAGCAAAACGGGTCGTTGGGATCGCAATCGCAGTTCGACAGCGGGTGAGGCTGCGCGAGGTCCGGATGCTCCGCAAGTTCCTTGAGCTTATCGAAATTCTTCCGTTTGACCTGAACGAACGTTGCGGTCTTGGTCCTTCCAACCGCATCCTTGAAATCTTTTGCGAGCCCCGCCTTGCGCGCCGCCTTCTTCAGGCCTTCCAGGGCCTTCGCATGAATATGAACTATCGCGGCTTTCTTGCCTTTCATTGCGCTCTTCTTGCTTGCCTTCTTGGCCATCTTTTCCTCCGTCAAATCACTGTTGGATCACAATCGTCGGCTTGAATATTTTTTGCTGCAGGAACTGCTCGACGGCCCTCGCCGCGCCAAGCTCCGCTCGTCCTCCGGTCGCCGTGATCAGATTGCCCGCGAAGCCGTCGAATAGCGCGGTGCGGACATTTCTCACCTCCTTGGCGCCGCCCTGATCAAGGTAGAGACCCATGGTGAGCTTATGGGTATCCTTTCGCATGGCTGAAACACCGAGGGTCGCATCGGAGACCTGGAACGCCGGCCCGATCGGGGCGAAAACCACCTTGGGCGTCGCTGACCCGCCAATCGTGGTCTGGAATTCGAGTTGGTCAACCATCGTAGGCGGAGCGCTCGCGCTGAGACTGACGAAATCCTTACTTCCGTCTCCGGTGAGATTTCCGAAGAAGGACAGCAGCATGAAATCGTAGACCATCTTGTGAACGCCAACTTTGCCGTAAATCGGATAGATGATGTTGGCTTCGACGATGGAGTTGGTGCAGTAGGATTCGGGAACGTACTTGATCAGACCGTAGAAATTGTCGGTGATCGTGAACGACCGCTCATTCTGGCGGTATCGATCGAAATTTCCCTTGAGCCCCAGCTGTACCTGGGTCGAGACCGGCAGCGGACGGATGAAATTGATTTCAGGGTCGATATTGTTCTGCTCGTATCCGGTCAGGTCGAAATTGTAGGCAACGCCGGTGGCGAGCAGGACATCGACGACGTATCGCGCGAAGCCGGTGAGTTTCCTCGGATCAAATTTCGCGATCGACGCTTTGTCGGCGTCGTACTCATCAAATCTCGTCACGGCGTACGCGTAGGATTTATCATCGACCTTCTGGAATGTTCGACCACCGGGCACCGGAATTACCTGCCGGTCTTTTGGATCCATCAAAAAATTGCGAAGTGATTCGATCACAGCCTGCCGCGTCTCGCAGCGGATTTGCCTGACGATGTTGTAAGTCGATATGTGAGCCGTATCGTCCGGCAACGGACGAATGGCACATCCGCCGATAATCAATGCGCAAAGGACAACAGCAACTATGCGTCGGCAATTCGCGAAATCTCGCGCCAACATGACCGCCCCCTGAAATATTCCCCAAGGCGATTATGCACGAAACTAAATCTATCGAAAGTTGAATCTTTTGCGACGGCTACCTTGGCGGCATCGAATTACCATCCGCGTTTTTGCGGTAGCGAATTTCGCGGGCCTCGCGCTGCGCCCGGGATGCGATTTCCTATGGAGAGACCGGAGGCATGGAGGCCGCCAAAGTGCGGCCTCCGGTGCTGCGCCGAACGGCGAATTACCACGCCACCCATTTGCGGCCGTGCCAATAGCCACGGCCTTCGTGCTCACGGAAAGCAAATTTTTCGCGCGGGCCCCAGTGCCAGTTGTCCTCGTGAACGACGACACCGGCTTCGTGCGGAAAGTCGTAAGCCTCATGCGTATGCCAGCAGGTGTGGCCCCGACACACGATCGCCGCCGACGCGGTGAAGGTCGACATCACAAGCACGCCGGTGCCGATGGCGGCAGCGGAAAGGATCTTCTTCAACATGTGGACGATTTCTCCGTGGAACCCCTAACCCCGCGGGCAAACAGATTTGCCGCGGGTCGGTTCCATCTGAGAGCGTGAAGCTTTCGTAAGGATATTCGTGCGCCGCGCGTCCGTTATGGCTTCACCGGCGCCGGCGGGCCGTAGGCCTCGCTTTCCCTCGCGGCCTTCGGCTCTCTGTCCCCCGCCAGCACGCGCTGCACCGAGACGAAAAACACCGGCACCATCAGCAGCGCCAAAATCACGACCGCGATCATGCCGCCCATCACGACGGTGCCGAGCGATTGCTGGCTGGCGCCGCCGGCGCCGTGGGCGATCGCCATCGGCAGCACGCCGCAGATGAAGGCAAGGCCGGTCATCAGGATCGGGCGGAAGCGCAGGCGGCAGGCCTCGATCGTCGCTTCGACCAGCGGCTTGCCTTCCTTCCGCAAATCCTTGGCGAACTCGATGATCAGGATTGCGTCCTTGGCGGCTAGTCCGATGATGGTGATCAGGCCGACGGTGAAATAGACGTCGTTGGGCAGGCCGCGCAGCATGGCCGCCGCCACCGCGCCGACGATGCCGAGCGGCACGGTGAGCAGCACCGCGAGCGGAATGGTCCAGCTCTCGTAGAGCGCGGCCAGACACAGGAACACGACGAAGACGGAGAGCGCCAGCAGGAACGGCGCCTGCGAGCCCGACAGCTTTTCCTGGAGCGACTGTCCGGTCCATTCGTAACCGAAGCCGCGCGGGAGCTTGCCGGCAAGCCTCTCCATCTCGGCAATGGCATCGCCCGAGGTGAAGCCGGGCCTGGCCTCACCAGAGATACGCACTGCCGGGTAGTAGTTGAAGCCGGCAATCTGGGTCGGGCCGCGCGACCATTCGACCGTCGCAAAGGAGGAGAACGGTACCAGCTGGCCACGAGAATTCTTGACGTTGTAGTTGAGGATGTCCTCGGGCTTCATGCGGTCGCGGGCTTCCGCCTGGACCACGACACGCTGCATGCGGCCACGGTTCGGGAAGTCGTTGATGTAGTTCGAGCCGAGATTGGTCGAGACCGTGTTGTTGATGTCCTCGAAGGTGACGCCGAAGGCGCCGGCCTTCTCGCGGTCGATCACGAGATTGACCACGCCGGCCTCGGGCAGGCCTTCGACATAGACCTTCTGCAGCACCGGGCTCGCATTGGCCTCCGCGATCAGCTGGTCGGCGGCGCGCATCAGGGCCGGATAGCCCTTCTGGCCGCGGTCCTGCAGACGGAACGAGAAGCCCGAGGAGTTGCCGAGATTGTCGATCGGCGGCGGCTGCAAGGCCGAAATCTTGGCGTCGCGGATCGAGGACGACAGATCGCGGTTGATGTCATTGACGATCGCCGCGGCCGACTCCTTCGGCCCGCGTTCCGACCAGTCCTTCAAGGTGATGAAGGCCTGCGCGGTGTTCATGCCCTGGCCGGAGAAGCTGAAGCCGGTGAGGAAGGTGACGTTGTCCACGCCCGGACGCTGCGCCAGATATTTTTCCACCTTCTCGATCACAGCCTCTGTGCGGCCGTAGGACGAGTCGGACGGCGTCTGCACGTCGGTGGTGACGAAGCCCTGGTCGTCGACGGGCAGGAAGCCGCCGGGCAGGTTGACGAAGGCCCAGGACAATCCGGCCAGCAGCGCGGCATAGACCATCATCAGGCGCCCGGTGCGCTTCAGCGAGAAGCCGACGGTGCGGGAATAGCCCTCCTTGCCGCCATCGAGCATGCGGTTGAACCAGCCGAACACGCCGCGCCTCGCATGACCGTGGCCGGGCGCGACGGGCTTGAGCAGGGTCGCGCACAGCGCCGGCGTCAGCGATAGCGCCAGGAAGGCGGAGAAGCCGATCGCCGCGACCATTGTCACCGAGAACTGGCGGTAGATGATGCCGACCGAGCCCGGGAAGAACGCCATCGGCACGAACACCGCCATCAACACCAGCGTGATGCCGATGATGGCGCTGGTGATCTGCGACATTGCCTTGCGCGTCGCCTCCTTCGGCGACAGGCCTTCCTCGGCCATGATGCGCTCGACGTTCTCGACGACGACAATAGCGTCGTCGACGAGGATGCCGACCGCGAGCACCATGCCGAACATGCTGAGCATGTTGATGGAATAGCCGGCGAGCAGCAGCACGGTGCAGGCGCCCAAGAGTGCCACCGGCACCACGATGGTCGGGATGACAGTGTAGCGGATGTTCTGGAGGAACAGGAACATCACGACGAAGACGAGCACCACCGCCTCGAGCAGCGTCGACAGCACCTTCTTGATCGAGGCCTCGACCACGGGCGTGATGTTGTAGGGGATTTCGTAGGAGATGTTCGCCGGAAAGAAGCGCGACAGCTCCTTCATCTTCTCCTCGACCGCGCTCGCGGTCGCCAGCGCGTTTCCGGTCGGCGACAGCAGCACCGACAGACCGGCTGTCGGTTTGCCGTCGAGGCGGGTATTGAACTGATAGCTGAGGCCGCCGACCTCGATGCGCGCGACGTCGCGCAGCCGCACGGTCGAGCCGTCGGCATTGGCGCGCAGGATGATGGCGCCGAATTCATCCGGCGACGACAGCTGGCCCTTGACCAGCACCAGCGCCGAGGTGCGCTGGGTCGCGGTCGACGGCTCGGCGCCGATGCTGCCCGAGGCGACCTGCGCATTCTGCGCCGCGATTGCCTTGTTGACGTCGTCGGCCGTCAGCCCATAGCCGACGAGCTTTGCGGGATCGACCCAGACACGAAGGCTGCGCTCGGTCGAATAGAGCGTGGCGCGGCCGACACCGGGGATGCGGCGGATTTCGCCGAGCACGTTGCGGATCATGAAGTCGCCGAGGCCGACTTCATCCAGGCTGCCGTCGGTCGAGTTCAGCGTGATGATCTGGAGCACCGCGCTGGACGCTTCCTCGATCAGAATGCCCTGCTGGATCACGGCGCGCGGCAGCCGCGCTTCGACACGCTTGATGCGGTTCTGCACCTCGACCGAGGCCGCGCTGGTATCGGTGCCCGGCTGGAAGTTGGCAATGATCTCGACCTGGCCGAGCGAGTCGCTGGTCGATTCGAAATTGAGGATGCCGGAGGCGCCGTTGAGCTCCTCCTCGATCAGGCGGGTGACGCTGTTGTAGAGGTTTTCGGGCGAGGCGCCCGGGTAGCTCGTCGAGATCGAGATCGATGGCGGTGCGATGATCGGATACTGCGCGATCGGCAACAGCGGGATCGAGATCGCGCCGATCAGACAGATGAACAGCGCGACGACCCAGGCGAAGATCGGCCTGTCGATGAAGAAGCTTGCCATGATGCCTTACTGCATCATCTGGGCGCGCTGACTTTCCACGATGACTTCAGCCTCGGCCCAGGATCGAGGTTTGACCTTGTCACCGGCGGCGAACTTCTGGAAGCCCTCCACGACGACCTTGTCGCCGGCCTTGAGGCCCTCGGTAACGAACCAGTCGCCGTCCTGCACCGAGCCGGTACGCACCGGCTGCACCGCGACGCGGTTGTCGTCCTTGACGACGAACACCTCGCTGCCGCCGGCACCATTGCGCTGGACCGCCTGCTGCGGCACTGCGATCGCGTCGCTGTCGATGCCCTGCTCTATCCGCACGCGAACGTACATCCCCGGCAACAGTTCGCGCTTCAGATTGGGAAATTCGCCGCGCAGTGTCACCTGTCCGGTGTTGGCGTCGACCTTGGCGTCGGAGAACAACAGCTTGCCGTTCAGCGGATAGATCGTGTTGTCGTCGAGCACCAGGCGCACCTTGGCGGCATCGGCCGCGATGCGCTCGAGGTCGCCACTCTCGAAGGCGCGACGAAGCTGATTGAGCTCGGTCACCGACTGGGTGAAATCCGCATAGATCGGATCGAGCTGCTGGATGGTGGCGAGATTGGTCTCGTTCTGCACCGCGAGCGCACCTTCGCTGACGAGGGCCGCACCGACGACACCGTCGATCGGCGCACGAACCGTGGCGTAGTCGAGATTGAGCTTCGCACGCGCGAGCTCGGCCTTGCGGCCCTCGACTTCGGCCTTGGCCTGATGTTCGGCGGCGATCGCCTTCTCGTTCTCGGCTTCGGGCGCGGCGCGCTGGCTGGTCAGCGTCGCGATGCGATGCGCCTGCTGCCTGGCCTGCACCAATGCAGCCTCGGCCTTGGCGACCGCTGCCTGGCTCGCCATCACCTCGACTTCGAACGGGCGCGGATCGATCCGGTAGAGGGGATCGCCCGCCTTCACCTCGCTGCCCTGGTGGAACATTCGTTCGACCACGATGCCCGAGACTCGCGGTCGCACGTCGGAGACGCGGGTCGGAGCGATGCGGCCAGGAAGTTCTCGCACCACGCTCCGTGGCTGCGGCCTGATCGTGACGACACTGACGTCGGGTTCCGTCGGTTGCGCCTGGACGATCGCCGAATTGGACTCATCGCAGCCCGCAAGCAGCGGCGCCGCGACCGCGAGCATTAGTGCCATGCAGGCGGATCGCGCATGAAGTGCTGGCATAAAGGTGGTTGCCCCGTGAATCGCTGATTGCTTCAGACGTCCGGATGGTTCCGGACAGTCCGATTTGAGAGCGAAAATAGTCTGCGCTTGCTGCGACGCAACGGATTGCACGGGCGGCTCAATGTCACATCGGCTATCGCACTGAGTTCAGAATGTTTTTCTGGATTCACCGGATTGTGAGTCAGGTTCCACCACGCCGCGCTGCGACAGAACATCGCAATCGAACGATGTCCAAACGACACCCTCAAGCGCGATCGCAATTCATCCCGATCTCATTGCGCTTCAGCGTCGTCCGGCTTCCGCCTCTTGTTCCAACTGCAAGATGCGTGCGCGGAGCGCGTCGAAGGTCTCTTCGGCCGAGTCGCTGAACAACGGATCCACATGGTCGGTCGAGGCAGAAGCGATCTCCGACCAATCTCGAGGCTTCAAAGCCTCGAGGGCGGCAGGAAAGAAATCACGATCTTCCATCTTGATGTGGCGCCGTTCGCTCTCGATGAAGTCGCGAACGATGTTGTCGACATCTTGCCGCAGCATTTCACGATCTGCGAGGACGTAATCGACCGCTCGAGCGACGCGGCGCAAACGCTCGGCGCCCTTCTGGTGCTCGAGTGTGAGATTGCCGACCTTTGCCGCCGCGGCGGGGTCGCGGCGCCTCAGCTTCGCAAAAACCAGCTCCTCCAGAGGATGATGGTACATCTCGGGATAGAGCTCGAAATAGCTGATGACCGCGCGAATGACTTCGTAATCAGGGCGGTCCCCCCGATCGAAGATCTCCAGCTCGCGCTCGAGGACGGCGAGCAGCGCCTCGATGTTGCGGTGTTCTCGAGACAAGCGCTCAATGATCATTGCAACCTCCAATGACGTCATTGAGAAGCCGTCAAGCTAACATGAGAACATCTCAGCGCTTTGCTTTAGATCAAACCCAGGAAGAATCGCGCCGAGAAGAGGACCAAGGAGGCAATAGGCCGCAATGGTTCTCCCGAGGCACTCGGACGTGCTGGCGCGTCCCGCGCGCGGATTTCAGTACGACGCGCTCGAACCCGTCGGCTTCATCCGGTAGTGGCTGACACCCCACTCCGTTCCGTCGGCGTGGCCGAACAGACCCGCGGTGGCGAGGAAGAACCAGCGCCAGCGCCGCATCCAGAGATGGGTCTCGTCGCCATAGACGTTGCGCAAGGATGTTTCGACCGCGTCACGATGCGCATCGAAATTGGCGAGCCAGTCGTTGGCCGTGCGCTGATAGTGCGTGCCGCTCCAGCGCCATTCCTTCTCGACCGCGAAGATGTCGGCATATTGCCCGATCAGATGATGGCTCGGCATCACCCCGCCGGTGAAGAAGTGCTGCGCGATCCAGTCCTCGCGATCGGCATGGTCGAACAGGTAGGAGCCGACGCGATGGGTGAAGATGTGCATGAAGAAGCGGCCCTCGGGGGCGAGCCACGAGCGCACGCTCGTCATCAGCTTGCGCCAGTTCATCATGTGCTCGAACATCTCGACCGAGACGATGCGGTCGAACCGGCCTTCCGGGGCGAACACGTTCATGTCCGACGTGACGACGCGCAAGTTCAGCAAGCCGCGCTGCCGCGCGATGTCCTCGACATAGACGCGCTGGCCTTGCGAGTTCGACACGGCGGTCACCTTGGCATGCGGAAACCGCCGCGCGATCCACAGCGACAGCGAGCCCCAGCCGCAGCCGAGCTCGAGGATGGTCTGGCCGTCGGCAAGGCCGGCATGCTCGACGGTCTGGCGCAGCGCTTCCTCCTCCGCCTCCTGCAAGGTCGTCGCATCGGTCTTGTAGAAGCAGGACGAATATTTGCGGTTCGGGCCGAGCACCTGGGCGAAGAAGCTCGACGGCACCTCGTAATGCTGGGTGTTTGCAGCGTCCGCGTGTTCGGCGATCGGCCTCAGCATCATCCGTCCGGCGAAGGCGGCATCGTCGGCCGCGCCGAGCGCCGACAGGCGCGCCGCGGTGCGCGAGCACAGGCGCTGGATGGCGGCGCGGACCACGAGATCCGGCAGCGGCACGCGTTCGGCAGTCCCGATGATCGTGGACACGACGCTCATGCGGCCATTCCCTCTCTCGGTGGCAACGGAAAGAACATGCTGGTTCGGGATTGATAGGCGCGGTAGCGTTCGCCGCGCGACCGCAGCATCTGCGCTTCCAGGGGCGGGATGCCGGTGACATGGACCAGGATCCAGTACATGAAGATCGGCGCGAGCAGGCTGGCCCAGCCCCAGGGATAGAAGGCCGCAAGTCCAATCACGGGATAGGCGAGCCAGCCGAGCCATTCGAAGAAATAATTGGGATGGCGCGACCAGCGCCACAACCCGACGTCGCAGACCTTGCCGTGGTTGGCAGGATCAATCCGGAAGCGGCGCAGTTGCGCGTCCGCCAGCGCCTCGCCCGCGATTCCGATCAGCAGGATCGCGGCACCCAGGACGTCCTGAATACGCAAGGCGGGTTCGGGGACGTGCGCGGCGACGAAAATGGAGAACACCAGGGGCACCGAGCCCAGCGCCTGATTTTGCAGGAAGATGAACATCCGCCGCGGCGCGTTCAGCCCCCACTCCGCGGCAAAGGCGGCATAGCGGGGGTCGTCAGTGATCCCGGCGGTACGGATGGCGATATGGGTGCCCAGCCGGAGTGACCAGACCGCAACGAGGCCGGCAACCAGCCATTGCCTCGCATTGGGCCCCTCGCCCGCGAATGGCCACAGCGCGCTGCCGGCGCCGACAAGGCCGACCGCAAATGTCCAGATCGTATCGACCCAGCCGGAATTGCCGGTGCGCTGCCGCACAACCCAGGCGAACGCCATCAGGACCGCGAGCGAGAACGCGATGGCCGCCAGTCCCCAGAGAAACGTCGTCATGCAAAAAATCCAAGCTAAGCCTGCGGAATGCCGAAGTTTTGCAAAATACGTTGACATCAAAGCCCGGTTTCAGCTTTGGGTTCCGCCCCTCCTTCCCGAAATCCGCACATCCGGCGCTTTTTTTGGGCGGGCGCTGTGCCATAGTGCGGAGGCAATCAAGCTTTCGTAACGGATGATACCGGCCATGCCGCCAGGCGCCTCGCCCCGCTCCGCCATCGACATCGAGTACACGAAACTGTCCTCACCCAGCGTCTTCCTGGTGCGGATGCTGGTCTTTCTGGTGCTGTGCACCCTGGTGGGCGTGGTGCTCTACAAGCAGATCATCCAGGCTTTCTTCGCCAATCCCGGGCTGAACGCCCTGATCGGGGCGGTGCTGTTCATCGGCATCGTGCTGGCCTTCCGCCAGGTGATCCGGCTCTATCCTGAGGTCTCCTGGGTCAACAATTTCCGCATTGCCGATCCCGGCCTCGCGCCGGCCCGGCACCCGAAGCTCTTGGCGCCGATGGCGATGATCCTGGGCGGCGAGCGCACCGGGCGGATGTCGATCACCCAGACCACGATGCGGCACCTGCTCGATTCGATCGCGACGCGCCTCGATGAAGCCCGCGACATCTCCCGCTACATGACCGGCCTGCTGGTCTTCCTCGGCCTGCTCGGCACCTTCTGGGGCCTGATCGAGACGGTCGGCTCGGTCGGCAAGGTGATCGACGGCCTCAAGGTCGGCGGCGATGCCGGCGCGCTGTTCGACACGCTCAAGGAGGGACTTGCCGCCCCGCTCGGCGGCATGGGCATCTCCTTTTCCAGCTCGCTGTTCGGCCTTGCGGGATCGCTGATCCTCGGCTTCCTCGATCTGCAATCGAGCCAGGCGCAGAACCGCTTCTACACCGACCTCGAGGACTGGCTCGCCACCACCGTGCGTGAATACGGCAGCGGCGAGGTCGCGGTCGCCGCGTCCGGTGGCGGCGGCGTTGCCAGCGGCGAGTTGCAGGCGGCCGTCGAGCGGCTGCGCTCCGTGCTCGAGGAAGGCAGCGCCAGCCGCGGCACCACGGCGGCGATGGCAAGCCTGGCGGAGGCGATCCAGGCGCTGGTCTCGCACATGCGGACCGAGCAGCAGATGATCCGCGAATGGGCCGACGGCCAGGGCGAGCAGAACCGCGAGATCCGTCGCCTGCTGGAGCGCATCGCGCGCCAGCCCGAGAAGAGTTGAGCAATCAGCATTTGAGAGGCGAGCATGGCTCTAGCCCGCGGCCGCCGCAGTGAAGGCGCCTTCAACTACTGGCCCGGATTCGTCGACGCGCTGTCGACGCTGGTGCTGTCGATCGTCTTCCTGCTCTCGGTGTTCCTGGTCGTGCAGTTCTTCCTGTCGCAGGAGGTGACCGGCAAGGACAAGGCGCTGGAGCAGCTCAACGCCAAAATCGCCCAGCTCAACGAGCTGCTCTCGCTGGAGAAGCTCGGCAAGCTCTCGCTCGACGACCAGGTCTCGCAGCTCAAGGCCGGACTCGCCTCGGCCGAGAGCGAGCGCGACCGCATGAAGGGCCTCTATGAAGGCCTCGCCAACGCCGGCAACGACGCGCAAGGCAAGACCGCCGAGCTCGGCAAGGCGCTCGACTCCGAAAAGGCCGTCTCGGCGCGGGCGCTGGCGCAGATCGAGGTGCTGAACCAGCAGATCAGCGCGCTGCGCCGGCAATTGGCCGCGCTGGAAGAGGCGCTCGACGCGTCGGAGAAGCGCGACAAGGAATCGCAGAACCGCATCGCCGATCTCGGCTCTCGCCTGAACGTCGCGCTGGCGCAGCGCGTGCAGGAATTGTCGCGCTATCGCTCCGAGTTCTTCGGCCGGCTGCGCGCCATTCTCGGCAACCGCCCCGACATCCGCGTGGTCGGCGACCGCTTCGTGTTCCAGTCCGAAGTGTTCTTCGACACCGGACAGGCAACGCTGCTGCCCGAGGGCCGCTCCGAGCTCGACACGGTCGCCGCCGCTTTGATCGAGCTCGACAAGAAGATCCCGGCCGAGATCGCCTGGGTGCTGCGCGTCGACGGACATACCGACGTGCGGCCCGTCAACGGCCCGAACTTCAAGTCGAACTGGGACCTGTCATCGGCGCGCGCGATCTCGGTGGTACAATATCTGATCTCGCTCGGCGTACCGGCGCAGCGCCTCGTCGCCGCAGGCTTCGCCGAATTCCAGCCGCTCGATCCCGGCAACACCGAGGAGGCCTACAAGCGCAACCGACGTATCGAGCTGAAGCTGACGGAGCGGTAGTGAGCGCGCTCCACCTTCGCCCCTACGCAGCCGCCGACGAAGCGGCGGCGATCGATCTCTGGCATCGCACCTGGCAGCAGGCCTATCCGCAGATCGACTTCGCCGCACGGCTGGACTGGTGGCGCGAGCGCTGGCGAAACGAGCTGGTGCCGAAAGCCGCGATCGTGGTCTCGGAACAAGATGGCGTGTTGACCGGTTTCGTCACCATCGACGGTGACGGCTATCTCGACCAGCTCGTGGTCGACCCCAATCATTGGGGCTCGGACGCGGCAAGGCTGCTGGTCGATGAAGCCAAGCGGCTGTCGCCGTCAGGCGTCACGCTGCTCGTCAACAGGGACAACGCCCGCGCCATTCGCTTCTACGAACGCAACGGCTTTTGCCATGCCGGCGAGGATGTGAACCCGACCTCGGGACGGCCGGTGCTGAAGATGGCGTGGCGGCCGTGACTGCGGATGGAGAGGATCGATGCGGCTGAGCGATCTGGCCAAGGGGGCTTCGGTCTTTCTCGGCGTCATCGTCGCGGGCTATGTGTCGACTGTTTATATCGACCGGCGACTCGCGCCGCCGCCCAGGACAGCAACTGACACGACGGCTTCGCCTGCGCCGACGGGCGATGGGTCGCCCTGTATCGGCGAGGGCGGAAGCTGGAAGAACTGGCCGTGGCCGAACGTGCCGATGGGCTCGCCGAAGTGCAAGTGAGGAACCAGCCCCTCACGCTCCCTCGAACTGCAACCTCGCCAGCCGCGCGTAAAGCCCGTTCGCCGCGACGAGTTCGGCATGCGTGCCCTGCTCGACGATCCTGCCCTGGTCCATCACCAGGATGCGGTCGCAGGACAAGACAGTGGCGAGGCGATGCGCGATCACCAGCGTGGTACGATGGCTCATCAACTCTTCGAGCGCGGTCTGCACCAGCGTCTCGCTTTCGGCGTCGAGCGCGGAGGTCGCCTCATCGAGCAGCAGCAGCGGCGCATCGCGAAGGATGGCGCGTGCGATCGCGATGCGCTGGCGCTGGCCGCCCGATAGCGTCACGCCGCGCTCGCCGAGCGGGGTCTCGAAGCCCTCGGGCAGGCGGCGGATGAACTCGGTGGCGTGCGCGAGCTCGGCCGCGCGCTCGACCTCGGCATCGGTCGCATCGGGCCGGCCGAAGCGGATGTTTTCGCGGGCGCTTGCGGCAAACACGTTGGATTCCTGCGGCACCAGTGCGATGCGCGAGCGGAAGTCACGCGGGTCGGCTGATTTCACCGGCACGTCGTCGAGCGAGATCGCGCCGCTGCGCGGATCGTAGAAGCGCAGCAGCAGATGGAAGATCGTGCTCTTGCCGGCGCCGGACGGGCCGACGATCGCGATCTTCTCGCCGGGCCGCACCGCAAACGAGACGGCATCGAGCACATTGACATCGGGCCGCGCGGGATAGGCAAAGCTGACATGATCGAAGCCGACTTCGCCGCGTCCGGGCACAGGAAGCGCGCGCGGCAATGCGGGTGCTGCGATCTCGGGCTTCACGTGCAAAATCTCGAACAGGCGCTCGGCCGCGCCTGATGCCGCAGACACCTCGCCCCAGACCTCGCTGAGCTGGCCGAGGCCGGCGGCCGCGAACGCCGCATAGAGCACGAACTGGCCGAGCCGGCCCGGCGTGATCGCGCCTGTGAGCACGTCATGCGAGCCGATCCAGAGGATGCCGACCACGCTTGCAAACACGATGAAGATGACGATGGCGGTGAGAACCGCGCGCGCCTGGGTTGATGTGCGCGCGGCCTCATAGGCCTGCTCGACCTCGCCGCCAAAGCGTTTCGCGGCGAGCCCCTCGCTGGTATAGGCCTGCACGGTGCGGATCGCGCCGACCAGTTCGCCGGCATAGGCGGACGCATCGGCCAGCGTGTCCTGCGCATTGCGCGACAAACGCCGCACCCAGCGCCCGAAGGCGACCAGCGGCAGCACGATCAGCGGGATCGCCAGCAGCACGAAGCCTGACAGCCGCGGGCTGGTGATGACCATCATGGCTGCGGCACCAAAGAACATCATGAGATTGCGCAGTGCGATCGACACCGAAGCACCGACCGCGGATTTGATCTGCGTCGTATCGGCGGTGAGCCGCGACACAAGTTCGCCGCTGCGCGCGGAATCGAAGAAGGACGGCGACAGCGAGAGCAGGTGCCCAAACACGTCGCGCCTGAGATCGGCGACGATGCGCTCGCCGATCGTCATCACGAAGTAGTAGCGTGAGGCGCTGGCGAGCGCGAGCACGGCGACAACCGCGATCATCACCGAGAAGTAGCTGTTGATCAGCGCGATCCCTTCCGGCGTCAGGCCGAAATCGATCATCCGGCGTACCGCGACCGGCACCAGCAGCGTGGTCAGTGCGGCAACCGTCAGCGCCACGAAGGCCAGCGCCGCGCGGCCGCGATAGCGGGCGACATAAGGCGCAAGCGCCATCAACGGCCGCAGCTTGGCCCGGCCCTTTGCCGGCTGCTCGATCAACTCGGCCTCGATCGACGGGGCTTCTGCGGGCCCGGTTTCAAGCCGTTCAACTGCGCTCATTGGAATCCGACCAAAAGAGAGACGTTGGCTCCACATAGGCCGGTGCAAGGGTAGTGGCAAATCCGGTAAGTCCCTTAGGGGCCGCCCCGGTTCGCCCGTTCCCACAATGGCTTGTTTTAAGGGACTTCGTGGGGTATAGACCCCGCCAAATCCGTCATTCGATAGTCACTCGAGCCGGGCGCCGGGCGCCCCAGGAATTGCCATGAAAGCCGAAATTCATCCGGATTATCATACGATTAAAGTCGTCATGACCGACGGAACCGAGTACCTGACCCGCTCCACCTGGGGCAAGGAAGGCGACACGCTGAACCTCGACATCGACCCGAAGTCGCATCCGGCCTGGACCGGCGGCAACGCCCAGATCATGGACCGCGGCGGCCGCGTCTCGCGCTTCCAGAAGAAGTTTTCGGGCTTCCTCAAAAAGGATTGATCCAGGCCGAAAAGGCTGGAGACGAAAAACGCCCCCGGAGCTCCGGGGGCGTTTTTGTTTTCTGACTGTCGTTCCGGGGCGGTGCACAGCATCGAACCCGGAACTCCGAGATTCTCAGGCGCGCAACTGCGCACCATAGGTCGCCTTTCGCGCGCCGCGGAATGACGGCAAATTACGTTACCGCTCGAACGCGGCCTTCAGCGCGTTGAGCTGCGGCACCAGTGGGTTGCCGATGGCGACGTGGTCGGCCGGCGGGGTGTGGATCGAGGTGTCGAGACGACGCACGCGGGTCTGGAGACTCATCGAGCGATGGATCAGGTCCTGCAGTTGCGAGGGCAGCTTCTCGACGGTATCGGCCGGGCCGGGATCGGCGGCGGTGAGCTTGACCTTGGTCTTCTCGCGATTGGCCTGGACCAGCGTCATCTCGCCTTCCTTCACCGCGCGGTGCAGCAGCAGCCACGAGGCGAGCTGCATCAGGCGCGTGGTGAGGCGCATGCTCTCGGTCGCGTAGGTGAGGCTGACGGCGCGGTCGAGCGCCTTGGCCTCGGTGCGGCCGGCGCCGTCGAGATAGGCGGCGGTCTCTTCGACGAGATCCATGCCTTCACGGAACAGCGCGCCGAACGCCGCAGAATTGGTGAACCGCTCGCTGAGTTGAACGAGAGCGCCTTCGGCCTGCAAACGTTCCATGGTTAACGCCCCTTACGCAACTATTTACCCGTCCGGCTTTGGCGCCGGCTTTATGATGAACAAATCATTGCGCGGGCAAACCGCGGAGTCCAGCGACAACAGCGGATATGGTTTCCGCGGGTCATTCGCAGGAATTCAACCGGGGCTAGATACGAAAAACGCAAAAAAGAGCCGCCGGAGACCGGCGGCTTTGAAAGTTGATAACAGGGAGGCGTCAAACAGAGTGGACAGGAGCCACTCGGTGTCCAAACGAGGACAGTTCCAGTCATAAACTCGAAAGCTTAATGGTGCGTAAACGAACGAATTCTTTGAGGGTTCGTTAGCCATGTCGGTCAATGGCCGAGTGGGATGCGGTCGCGTGCTCTCCCCGCCGTCACTCCGGGCTCGGCGCTAACGCGCCGCCCCGGAATGACGATGGAGCGAGTTCGGCGCGACGCGCGCCAGGACACTCAAATCCTACGACTTGAAGAAACTGTCCGCCGCATCGCGCGAGTCGCGCTTCCGGGTGGCGGCTTCTTCCAGGCGCACGATCTCGGTCTTCAGCAGAGCGACGCGCTCGGTCAGCTCCTCCACGGACAATAGTGAGAGATCCTGTCCGATCTCGTGGGTGACCTTCCTGCGCGGACGGTCGTCGTCTTCCATCGGCATCGTCGTTCCTCCTGCGTCCGCGGACCGGACCACACGGCCTGATACATGGCTAGGCGGTTGCCAGCCTGATCCGCGCTGGCTAATCAAAGGCCTCGTTCCCTCTCGCACCTTTGCTCAAGGACACATCATGGACAAGCTGCCCGCGCAAATGACCGTGGTCGCCATCTCCAAGCCCGGCGGACCGGAGGTGCTGGTCCCGGAACAGCGGGCCGTTCCGCAGCCCGGGCCTGATGAAATCCTGGTCAAGGTGCAGGCCGCCGGCGTCAACCGGCCCGACGTGGCGCAGCGGTCCGGCGCCTATCCGCCGCCGCCCGGTGCCAGCGACCTGCCGGGTCTCGAGATCTCAGGCGAAGTGGTCGCGGTGGGGAGCAACGCCAAGCGGCACAAGATCGGCGACAAGGTCATGTCGCTCGTCGCCGGCGGCGGCTACGCGCAGTATTGCATCGCGCAGGACGCCCAGGCGATGAGCGTGCCGCCGGCGCTGTCGATGAAGGAAGCCGGCGCGCTGCCGGAAACCCTGATGACGGTCTGGCACAATGTGTTCGAGCGCGGCGGCCTGAAGGCCGGCGAGACGCTGCTGATCCATGGCGGCTCCTCCGGCATCGGCACCATGGCGATCCAGCTCGCGAAAGCGTTCGGCGCAAGAGTGTTCGTCACCGTCGGCTCGCAGGACAAGATCGACGCCTGCCTCAAGCTTGGTGCCGACCGCGCCATCAACTACAAGACCGAAGACTTCGTCGCCGTGGTCAAGGAAGAGACCGACAAGGTCGGCGTCAATCTGATCCTCGACATGGTTGCAGGCGAATATGTCGATCGCAACTACGATGCCGCCGCCGTCGACGGCCGCATCGTGCAGATCGCGACCCTCAACGGCCCCAAGGTCAGCGTCAACATCGCCAAGGTGATGGTGAAGCGGTTGACCCATACCGGCTCGACCTTGCGTCCCCGTAGTAATGCGGACAAGGCGGCGATGGTGGCTGCGATTGAAGCGAAAGTGATGCCGCTTTTGCGCGAAGGCCGGGTCAAACCGCTGATGGACAGCGCTTTCCCGCTGGAAAACGCCGCCGACGCACACCGGCGCATGGAGACGTCAGCACATATTGGCAAAATTGTGTTGGAGGTCTAGGCCGCTGGCTCACAGAACCGGGCGGAAACCCTTTGATTTTCCTCGCTTTCGTGGCATCTATCGCGAAACGCCGAACCACTTCCGTCCGGTCTGAAATCGCCTCTACGTGCTAGCCTTTCCACGTGCCAGCCTTGCACTCAAAGTTTGCGTCGAACGCGGAGAACTGACCTTGCGTCTGATCAGGTGCCTCGCGCCCATCGCGCTGGGCCTCATGATTCTTGTCGCCGCGTATCCCGCGCGCGCGCTCGACGCCGTCAGCGTCCGCAGTGACGCGCCTGCGATCGACCTTACCGGCGTGCTCGAGCATCAGCGCAGCGAAGCCGACCGCATCCAGGTCTCCACCGCCCCCGGCACCGACGGTATCGTCCGCCGCATCGAGGTGCGCGCCCGTGAAGGCGGCCAGAACTGGGTGGTGTTCGCGCTCGCCAACAACACCGACGACCAGCTCGACCGCCTGATCGTCGCCCCGCACTACCGTATCGTGTCGTCGGGGCTGCTGTGGCCCGACCTCGGCCTGTCGCGCATCGCGACCATCACGCCGTCGATCGGCGACCGGCCGGAGCGCCAGGAGAGCGCGACCGCAGACGTGTTCCGCATCACGCTCGATCCCGGCGCCGTCGTCACCTTCGTCGCAGAACTGCGCACCGACAAGCTGCCGCAGCTCTATCTGTGGGAGCCGGAAGCCTACAAGGACAAGGTCAACTCGTTCACGCTGTACCAGGGCATCGTGATCGGCATATCGGGGCTTCTCGCCCTCGTGCTCACGATTCTGTTCGTCGTGAAGGGCAGCATCATGTTCCCGGCGGCGGCCGCGCTGGCATGGGCGGTGCTGGTCTATATCGGCGTCGATTTCGGCTTCTGGGGCAAGGTGCTCGACATGTCGAACAACGCCGAGCGCATCTGGCGCGCGGCGGGTGAAGCGATATTGGCGGCAACGCTACTGGTGTTCCTGTTCGCCTATCTCAATCTCAGTCGATGGCATGTGCGCTACTCCCACATCACGGTGGGCTGGCTCGCCTTCCTCGGCTCGCTGGTGGCGCTCGCTCTGTTCGATCCTGCCGTCGCCTCCGGCATCGCACGCATCTCGCTGGTGCTGATCGCCTTCGCCGGCTTCGCGCTGATCGTCTATCTCTCCACCCACGGCTTCGACCGCGCGGTGCTGCTGATCCCGACCTGGTTCCTCCTGGTGGTCTGGGTGGTCGCGGCCGGCATGACGGTGGCCGGCTCCGTCACCAACGACATCGTCGGCCCCGCCCTGCTCGGCGGCCTCGTACTGATCGTGATGCTGATCGGCTTCACGGTCATGCAGCACGCCTTCGCCGGCGGCGGCGCCACCACCGGCGTCGTCTCCGACATCGAGCGGCGCGCGCTGGCGCTCGCCGGTTCCGGCGATCTGATTTGGGACTGGGACGTCTCCGCCGACAAGGTTTTTACGAGCCCCGAGACGGAAGCCCTGCTTGGGCTGAAGCGCGGCACGCTCGAAGGGCCGGCGGCCTCCTGGCTCGAGGTGCTGCATCCGCTCGACCAGGACCGTTTCCGCGCCGCGCTCGACAGCGTGCTCGACCAGCGCCGCGGCCGCTTGGTGCAGGATTTCCGCCTGCGTACGCCCGATGGTCACTTCATGTGGTTCGCGCTGAAGGCGCGGCCGGTGGTCGGCTCCGACGGCGAGGTCTCGCGCGTGGTCGGCACGCTCACCGATGTCACCGAACTGCGCAACGCCGAGGAGCGCTTGCTGCACGATTCCGTGCATGACAACCTCACCGGCCTGCCCAACCGCAAGCTGTTCATGGACCGGCTGGGTGCCGTTGCACATTTCGCAAAATCGATGCCCACGCTGCGGCCGACGCTGATGGTGATCGACCTCGATCGCTTCAAGCAGGTCAACGATTCCGTCGGCATCGCGGTCGGCGACTCAATCCTGCTGACACTGGCCCGCCGCCTCACCCGCATCCTGAAGCCGCAGGACACGCTGGCCCGGCTCGCCGGCGACCAGTTCGGCCTGATCCTCTTGTCGGAGCAGGACCCGGCGCGGATCACCAATTTCGCCGAGACGATTCGCAAGACCATCCGCGCCCCGATCGCCTTCAACGACCGCGAGATCTTCCTGACAGCCTCGATCGGCATGGCGCTGTCCGATCCGCAGACCCAGCTGACGGACGAGATCATCAAGGACGCCGAGCTTGCGATGTATCACTCCAAGCGCATCGGCGGCGACCGCATCGACGTCTACAAGCCGGCGATGCGCGCGCGGAAGACGGATCGCCTGACGCTCGAGAGCGAGCTTCGCCGCGCCATCGAGCGGCAGGAGCTCACCATCCTGTACCAGCCGATCGTGCGGCTGGAGGATCGCTCGGTCGCGGGCTTCGAGGCGCTGGTGCGCTGGGATCATCCGAAGCTCGGGCGCATGGCGCCGTCGGAATTCATCACCATCGCGGAAGAGACCGGCCTGATCGTCGACCTCGGCATGTTCGTGCTCGACCAGACCGCAAAGCAGCTCTCGATCTGGCAGCGTGCGATGCGCTCGCGCGAGCCGATCTTCGCATCCGTCAACGTCTCCTCGCGGCAGTTGCTGCGCCATGATTTGATCCACGACATCCGCACCGTGCTGTCGCGCTCTTCGGTAGCGCGCGGCACGCTGAAGCTGGAGCTGACGGAATCGCTGGTGATGGAGAATCCGGAACACGCGGCGCAAATGCTGACGCGCATCCGCGAACTCGGAACTGGACTCTCGCTCGACGATTTCGGCACCGGTCATTCCTCACTCGCCTACCTGCAGCGCTTTCCGTTCGACACCATCAAGATCGACCAGTCCTTCGTCCGCACCACCAATCGCGGCACGCGCCCGGTGATCCTGAAGTCGATCATCGCGCTCGCGCATGACCTCGGCATGGACGTGGTGGCGGAAGGCGCCGAGACGGATTCCGACGCGGTCGAGCTCTATCAATTGGGCTGCGAATACGCGCAGGGCTTTGCCTTCGGCGAACCGATGGACGCGGATGCCGCGATGCGCCTGCTGACGGAAGTGCGGCTGGAAGCGGCGAGCTGACCTTTCTTTCCCTCTCCCCTTGTGGGCCTGTTGCGTAATTCGCCAGTTGTGATTCCCTGCGGTTGAGCCTTTTGGGGGAATGACGATGGCGGTGAAGCAGACGGGACAGCCGAGCTTTGTAGATGCGCTGATGCCGAAGGGAGCCGGCGCCAATGCGTCGCTGGATCGGCTGGCCGGCCTGGTCAAGTGGTACCGGTTCGAGAAGCTGATCGGCCATTTGCGGGACGAGAAGGGACCCGGTCAGCCGGGGTACGCGGTGTTGGTGCTGTTTCGGGCGCTGCTGTTGCAGTCGCTCTATGGTCTTTCGGACCGCGAGCTTGAGGAAGCGCTGAGCGACCGGCTGTCGTTCAAGCGCTTCGTTGGTCTGAGCCTCGAGGATGCGACGCCCGACCATACGGTTCTGAACCGTTTCCGGAATCAACTCATCGAACAAGGCCTGCTGGAGAAGTTGTTTGGCGAGCTGGACCGCCAGCTTGAGAATGCTGGTGTCATCCTCAAGCGCGGCACGATGCTCGACGCGACCCTGATCCAGGCCGTCTCAGCTCCTCCCAAGGAGGATCGTCCATCAAACGACCCAGACGCCCGGTTCACCAAGCGACAGGGCAAGGGTGGTTCGACCTTCGGCTACAAGGCTCACATGGGTGTCGACGAGGGATCCGGTCTGATCCGCTCAGTCCTGACCACGCCCGCCAATATCAACGATACAACGCCAGCCGACGAACTGATCCGCGGCGACGAAGCCGTGGTATGGGCCGATGCGGCCTACGACACCCACGCCCGGCGGGCGCGGCTGAAAGCGGAAGGCAAGAAGCCCCGCATCGCCCGCCGTCCCAACAGGCATCACCCGGAACTGCCGCCGAGGCTCAAACGCTACAACCGTCTCATCGCACGACGACGGGCAACGGTGGAGACAACCTTTGCCACCCTCAAACGTCGGATGCGGCTCACCTGCATCCGATACGTCGGTCTCGCCAAGGCACGCGGACAAGTCCTGCTTGCCTCCATCGCGTTCAATATGAGGCGGTGGGCCACGATCGCCGCCTGACGCCCATCAAGGGCGCAAAATACAGCTTCGGCCCGACAATCGGGGCCGACAACGCCCTCTCTCCTTACGTCTCCCGCATCAAAAGGCAGTAGCGCAACAGGCCCCTTGTGGGAGAGGGTCCGCGAGGCCAAATCGCGCAGCTGAATATGCCGAACCAACCCATCATCCGGCGCTTCGCACCACCTTCTCCCACAAGGGGAGAAGCGAAGAACAGAGACTGCCCTCTACCCCGGCCTGCGCCGGTCCGTCTTCATCTTCGTGAACCGCACGCTCTGGCCATCCGGCATCCGGACAGCCTTGAAGCCCGCGGCGAGGCAGGCTTCGCGCTGGGGCATCTGGATGTCGGGGCTGCGCAGACTGTCCCACCATGAGGCACGGTTGGCCGCGCGCGGCAGGGCGGCGCCGATGATCTCCTCGATCTGCTCGAAGCTCAGTACGAATTCAGTCTGCTTCTGCCGCAGCAGGTAATCGCGCAATGGGTCGTAGTCGTTCACACGATGGTCCTCTCGTCCGGAGCCGGATCAGCAGGTCAAGCCTGCCGGAAACCGTCAGCCGCTTAAACCGTTTCTTAACTCATCGCGGCAGCGTCGTCGCGGCTTAAACACTACGCAAGATTTCAGGCGCATCCAGTAGTATCGGGAGCAAACGATGCTGTCTGGATGGCGCGAAGCCATGGCCCTTCGGCCGTGGCGCATTTCGGCGAAGCTGCTGATCATGACGTCCGTCGTGACGGTGATCGGCTTTTCCGCCATCTGCTTCAACGTCATGCTCGACATGCGCCGCGGCGAGGAGGCGCTGGCCCGCCAGACCCTGGAAAACCTGGCGACCACGATCGACGCCGACATCAGCCGCAACATCGAGGTCTACGACCTGTCGCTGAAGGCGGTCGCCAGCAACGTGCTGCTGCCCGAGATCGCCTCGGTCTCGAAACCGATCCGCCAGCTCATCCTGTTCGATCACGCCACCACCGCAAAGCATTTCGGCGCCGTCCAGGTGTTCGATGCGGACGGCAACCTCACCATCGATGCCTCGACGCTCGATCCGGTCGCGGAAAATCGCAGTAGCGAGGAGTATTTCACCGTTCACCGCGACAATCCCAACGCGGGCCTTTTCATCAGCCGCCCGATGCTGTTCCGCGGCGCCTATTCGATCGTGCTGAGCCGGCGCCTCAGCGATACCGACGGCGGCTTCCTGGGTGTCGTCGCCGGTTCGATCCGCTTCAGCTATTTCCACGAGTTGTTCGAGCGGCTGAGCCTCGACCCCGAGGATACCATCACCGTGCTCAAGCGCGACCGCACCATCATGATGCGGCGCCCGTTCGATCTCGACATCATCGGCAAGAACCTGGCCGCGCTGCAGGACTGGAGGTCGGACAATCTCAAGGCCGGCGGATCCTACGCCGGAAAGGGACCGGTGGACGTGACGCCGCGACTCTATGTGCGCAGCAGCGGTTCTGGTCCGTTGTTTGTGGTGGCGGGAAAACCGCTGGCTGCCGTATTCGAGCTCTGGCAAAAGGAAGCCTATCGCATCGGCGCCGTGGTCCTGGTGCTCGCGCTGTTCGTGCTGGGATCGGCGATCGTGCTCGCGCGCGAGATCAGCCGGCGCGCGGATGCCGAAAGCAAGCTCGAGGAGATGGCGACCACGGACGCGCTCACGGGCCTGCGCAACCGCCGCAAGTTCGACCAGGTGATCGACGCCGAATGGCGCCGCGCGACGCGACAGAAGACGCCGGTCGCGCTGCTGATGATCGATGCCGATCACTTCAAGGCCTATAACGACACGTTCGGCCACCAGGCCGGCGACCAGGTGCTGGTCGGCATCGCCATCTGCATCTCGGATTCGGTGCGGCGTGCCGGCGACTGCGCCGCGCGCTATGGCGGCGAGGAGTTCGCCGTGCTGCTGCCGAACACGCCAGCCGCCGAGGCCTTCAAGATCGCCGAGACGATCCGCGGCAAGGTGCAGGGCTGGTCCGACGGCGGGACGGGATCGACCGTCTCCTGCGGCATCGCCAGCCTCACGCCCAGTGCAGGCATGGACTGGGCCGTCCTGGTCGCCGCCGCCGACAAGGCGCTCTATGCCGCGAAAGCCGGCGGGCGCAACCAGTCGGTGGTCGCGAGCCTGCCGAAGCTGTCGCTGGTGGCCTGAAGGGCCTACTGCCCGAGATACTTCTTCATCTCCGCGATCAGCCCCTCGCGCAGCTCCGGGCGCTTGAGCGCGTAGGCTATGTTGGCGCGGAGAAAGCCGGGCTTGGAGCCGCAGTCATGGCGCTCGCCCTCGAACTCGACGCCGTAGAATTTTTGCGACTTGGCGAGGCCGATCATGGCGTCGGTGAGCTGGATCTCGCCGCCTGCGCCGCGCTCCTGGGTCTCCAGGATCTTGAAGATCTCCGGCTGGAGAATGTAGCGACCGGTGATCGAGAGGTTGGAGGGCGCGGTGCCCTTGGCCGGCTTCTCGACCATGCCGTCGACCTCGAACATCTTGCCGGTGCGTTTGCCGACGCCGCAGATGCCGTATTGATGGGTGAGATGGTCGGGCACCGCCTCGACCGCGATCAGGTTGGATTTCTCGCCGAGCGTTGCAGCGGTCTCGATCATCTGCTTCAGGCAGCCGGGCGAATTGAGCACGAGTTCATCGGGCAGCACCACCGCAAACGGCTCGTTGCCGACGATGTCGCGCGCGCACCACACCGCATGGCCGAGGCCGAGCGGCGCCTGCTGGCGGGTGAAGCTGACGGCGCCGGCCTCCGGCTGGTTCTGTGCCAGAATTTCCTGCTCGGCCTTCTTGCCGCGCGCTGCCAGCGTGGCGTCGAGCTCGAACATCCTGTCGAAATGATCTTCGATGACGTTTTTGTTGCGGCCGGTGACGAAAATGAAGTGCTCGATGCCGGCTTCCCGCGCCTCGTCATAGACGTACTGGATCAGCGGCTTGTCGACGATGGTGAGCATTTCCTTCGGCATGGCCTTGGTGGCGGGCAAAACGCGGGTACCGAGGCCGGCGACGGGAAATACAGCTTTGCGGATTTTCATGGGATTGATCGAATACCTTGGAGCGCAGGTGAAGGAAGCAATGGCGTCTTGCTAGCCGTTTTGCAGCCGGTAACAAAGGCGGATGTAGGGCTTCGCGTCTGGAATTGAGAAAAGGCCACCACCGAAATTTCACCTTTGTTAAGATATTGGCAACCGTAACGAGGCCTCCTGATGGCGAATTTTCGGCCGGACGGATGGGACATGATGCAATCGGTGGCAGGACTGGCGGCAAGGCTGGTGACAAGACAGGCAAGACGGGCGGGATATGTCGCCGGCGCAGCAATGATTGCGGTCGCGCTGCTGCTCCCTGCGTCCGCGCAGGCCCAAGGGCAACAGGGGCAAAACGGCCTGTCAAAACTGTTCGGCGGTATTTTCTCCGGCGCGGACCCGGCACCGTCGCAACCCGCACCCACCCCAGGCGGCGCGCAACCCTGGAGTGGCGAGGACGGTGCCTCCGGCCATCCGCTGATGACGGCGGCCGCGATCCGCGAGGCGGCCGGCAATTTCGACAATTGCGTCGCGAGCATGTGGCCCGATGCCGCACGGCGCAACATCAGGCAGGAGAATTTCCAGCGCTTCACCGCCGGGCTGACACCCGACCTGCGCATCATGGACCTGATGGATTCGCAGCCCGAGTTCACCAAGTCGATCTGGGACTATCTCGACATTCTCGTGAACGACAACCGCCTCGCCAAGGGCAAGGAGATCCTCGCCAGGTATAAGGCGCAGTTCGACGCGACCGAGAAGGCCTATGGCGTCGACCGCTACATCATCGCAGCGATCTGGGGCATCGAGTCCAATTATTCGACGCAGATGGGCGACCGCAGCGTGCTGCAATCGACGGCAACACTCGCCTGCATCGGTCGCCGCCAGGCCTATTTCAGGGATGAGTTCCTCTCGGCGCTGGAGATCCTCAACCGCGGCGATCTGCGCCCCGAGCAGATGCGCGGCTCCTGGGCCGGCGCGTTCGGCCCGACCCAGTTCATGCCGACCGCGTTCAAGCGCTTCGCCGTGGACGGCGACGGCGACGGACGGCGCGACGTCGTCGACAATCCGACCGACCTGATCGCCTCCACCGCAAACAACCTGAAGAAAGACGGCTGGCAGAGCGGCCAGACCTGGGGCTACGAGGTCACGGTGCCGCAGGGTTTCAATTACATGCTGGCCGACCGCGCCAAGATGATGACGATCGCGCAGTGGGAGAAGCTCGGGCTCAAGCGGCCGACGGGCCAGCCGTTCCCGCATCCGGCGGAGAAAGCCTATCTGCTGGCGCCCGCAGGTGCGCAGGGACCCGGCTTCCTGATGCTCCAGAATTTCCGTGTCATCATGAAGTACAACCCGGCCGAGGCCTATGCGATGGCGATCGGCCATTTCGCCGACCGCCTGCGCGGCGGGCAGCCCTTCGTGCAACCCTGGCCGCGGCAAGAGCGCGAATTGTCCCGCACCGAGCGGCTGGAACTCCAGCAGCTGCTGGCCCAGCGGGGCTTCTACAAGGGCACCCCGGACGGCCAGTTCGGCGGCATGACACGAGACGCGCTGCGCAACTTCCAGGTCTCGATCGGGCTCCCTGCCGACGGGTTTGCCACCTCCGACGTGCTGGACCGGCTGCGCGGGCGGTAAAAACGGCCTGAAAGTAACCCTAGGCGGCGATTCTGGCCGATCGGCGGTGTATTGCCCCGGGAAACTGCAAGAGAATTTGCCCGTTTGGCGCCCGATTCCGCTATTATACCGAGCCAATCCCAGACCCAATTGCGCGCGCCCGAGATCGCATGTCGAAGCCAAAATCCTTTTTCAAGGCGCTGACCGAGACCGGCCCGCTGATCGCGCTGGTGACGGCGCTTGCGATCCTGGTCTCGGTCGCGGGACCGGCGTCGGCGCAGTTCTTCAACTTCCCCGGCTTCGGCGGCCCGCCGCAGCGCCAGGCGCCGCCACGCAGCGGCGGCGGTTGGTTCGGCGGCGATTTCTTCGCGCCGTTTCAGCAGCAGCAGCAGCAGGCCCCACGCCAGGATTTTTCGCGTGCGCCGGGGCCCGCCAAGCGTGAGACCGTTGCCGACAAGAACGTGCTGGTGATCGGCGACGCCATGGCCGACTGGCTCGCCTATGGCCTAGAAGACGCCTACACCGAGCAGCCCGACATGGGCGTGATCCGCAAGCACAGGACCACCTCAGGCCTGATCAGGTACCAGCCGAAGGGCGAGCCCTCGGACTGGGCGGCGGCCGCAAGGGGCATTCTGGAGACCGAGAAACCCGACGTGATCGTCGTCATGCTCGGCCTCAACGACCGCATGGCGATCCGCGAGGCTGTCGAGAAATCCGACAAGGACAAGAAGAACGAGAAGGGGGCGCGCGGGGCCAAGCAGCAAGGCAAACCGGGTGAGACCAAGCCCGACACGGCCGCCAAGCCCGAGGACAAGCCAGCGGCGGATACCGACCTGCCCCAGGACGACGCCGACAACGCCGACACGCCGGCGGCCGTGCCCGAGAAGACCGCGCGCCATCCGAACGGCCTCTACGAATTCCGCGACGACCACTGGGTCGAGCTCTACAGCAAGAAGATCGAGGAGCTTGCGAACGTCCTGAAAGCCAAGGGCGTGCCGGTGCTCTGGGTCGGCCTGCCCGCGATCCGCGGGCCGAAGGGCACCGCGGACATGCTGTTCCTGGATTCGCTCTATCGCGAAGGCGCGGCCAAGGCCGGCATCACTTATGTCGACATCTGGGATGGCTTTGTCGACGAAGCCGGTCGCTTTCTGCAGAAGGGCCCCGACTTCGAAGGCCAGATCCGTCAGTTGCGCAGCGCTGACGGCGTCTATTTCACCAAGCCCGGCGCGCGCAAGCTCGCGCACTATGTCGAGCGCGAGATCACGCGCTTGCTGGCGGGCCGCTCCGGCCCGATCGCGCTGCCGAGCGAGCCGGGAACGCCTGACACCAGCGCCGAGCCCGGCAAGCCCGCGCCGCGGCCGCTCGCAGGCCCGATCGTGCCGCTGGTCGCGGCCTCGATCTCGACCGATCAATTGCTGGGTGGACCGGGCACGCGTCCCGCCGCCGTCGATGCGCTCGCCGCCAGGACGCTGGTGAAGGGCGAGCCGCTCGCAGCGCCCGCGGGCCGAGCCGATGATTATTCCTGGCCGCGCCGCGAAGTCGGCCGCGAGCAGGCCAAGGGCGATACGCCCATGGCCGTGACGACACCTGATGGTGGCGCTGCGGCTCCGAGTGCGGCCGGCGCGCCGGGCGCAGCCGCTGCGATCGTGCCGCCCAAACCGCCCGCACCGAGGAGGCCGACGCCACCGCCGCAGCAGCCCGCGCAGGCAACGCCGTCCTTGCGTGATTTCTTCGGCTTCGGCGCGCCGCAACCCGCGCCGCGTCAGCTGGCGCCGCCGCCACGCAATCCGAATCCTGCGATCCCGCGTCCGCCGGGCAATGTCGGGCGTTCGGCGGAAGTGGTTCGGTAATTGTCGATTTGAGATGTCATTCCGGGGCGCGCGAAGCGCGAGCCCGGAATGACGGACGGCCGTCAGCCGTAATAGCGCCAGCGCGGCGGGGGACGACGCGCGGGGCGTGACATCAGAAGCGCGAGCGCGAAGCCGATGCCGCCGGCGACCAGCAGCGCGCCGAGCGGATTGTCCTGCACCTTCTTCGACAGCGCCTGCGATCCATCGCGAAGCGTCTCGCCGCTGTTCTCATAGGCGTCCTTGGCGTAGCCAGTGGCGGTGTCCGCGGCGTCTCGCACCGCGTCCTTGGCCTGTCCGTAGAGATTCTGCACGGTGCCGGCGGCTTCGCGCGCCTTGCCCGAAGCCTGTGTCTGCGTATCGCCTGCCATGTCTCCGATGGCACCTTCTGCGCGTCCGGCAAATTCCTTGGCCGATCCGACGATCCTGTCCTTGTCCATGATGCTCCTCCTGGGGGTCTGCCCAAGTAACCGATCAGGAGGAGCGCAGTTCCACGGCCGCTGAGAGTTTGGCCCTAGAGAATGAGCCCGCCATCGACCACGAGCGTCTGTCCAATCATGTACGAAGACAGCGGCGAGGCCAGGAACAATGCGGCGCCCGCCATGTCGGCCGGCGTGCCCAACCGCCGCAGCGGAATGCGCGACAACGCACCCTCGAGCCGCTTGGGATTGTCGGTCGTCACCTTCGTCATCTTGGTGTCGACGAGACCGGGGGCGATACCGTTGACGCGGATGCCGTCCTCCGCCCACGCCTCGCCCAGCGTCCGCGTCAATCCGACCGCGCCGGTCTTCGACGCGTTGTAGGCGGGATTGCCCATGGTGGAATGGTAGGCTGCGGTCGAGGACACCATGATCAGCGCGCCTCTGGAATCCCGCAACATGGAATGAAACCGCGTCGCGCAGGCCATCAGGCTCATGAGATTCACTTCGACGACCTTGCGGAAGCCGGCCATCTCGAACTCGCCGCGGCGATAGATCACCGCGCCTTGCGCGAGCACCAGGATGTCGAGCCGATCGAACGACGGCTTGAACGCTTCGATCGCAACGGGGTTGCTGACGTCGAGCTGCGAATAAGCAAGCCCGGTGAGATCGGAGCCCTCCTCCGCAGAATATTCCGCTGCGCGAGCGCGTGTGCCGCAAACGGCAACCGCCGCGCCTCTCGCGCGAAAAGCTTGCGCAATGCCGTTGCCGATACCGCTGGAACCACCGATCACCAGCACCTGCTTGCCTGAGAAATCGAGTTCGTTCGCCATCGCGGCCTCCCCTTTTGTCTTGCTTGTTTGACCTGTCTGCGGATCGATGCCAGCCTTGTCCATCTCAAAACAAGAAACAAGAGACCGCGAGGAAACACGATGTCGGAATCCAAGCAGCTCAGCCGCTCCGTGCAGGGCCTCACCGTTCTCGTCACCGGCGCCGCCAGCGGCATGGGGCGCGCCACCGCGCACGTGTTCGCAGCCGAAGGCGCCAACGTCGCCGTCACCGATTACGACGAGCAAGGCGCACAGACGGTTGCCAAGGAGATCGCGGCCAGCGGCGGAACGGCGAAGGCATGGAAGCTCGACGTCGCCGACGGCGGCGAGATCAAGCGCGTGGTTGGCGATGTCGCCGCGCATTTCGGCGGGCTCGATATCGTCGTCAACAATGCCGGCATCTCCGTGCGCGTCGCGATCGACGACGAGGCTTACGAAGACGCCTGGGCCAAGGGCATCGCCGTGATGTTGACGGCCCATCCCCGCATCATCCGCGCCGCGCTGCCGCATTTGCGCAAATCGAAGTCGCCGCGCATCGTCAACATCGCGTCGACCGAAGCGCTCGGCGCGACAGCGTTGCACAGCCCGTACTCCGCGGCAAAAGGTGGCGTCGCGAGCCTGACACGCTCGCTCGCGGTCGAGCTCGGCCGGGAGGGTATCACCGTCAACTGCATCTGCCCGGGCCCGATCCGCACCGCCATCACCGAGCGCATCTCGGAAGAGCACAAGACCATCTACGCCAAGCGCCGCACCGCACTCGGCCGCTACGGCGACCCTGAAGAGGTCGCGCACATGACGCTGAGCCTGTGCCTGCCGGCGGCGTCGTTCCTGACCGGCGCGGTCATTCCGGTGGACGGCGGGTTGATGGCACGCAACGCGTGAGAGCCATGCGCGCCGAGCGTTGACAACGCCGGGCGCGGGAGTAGCCTTTTTCTCCGGCAGAGCGGGACCAACCGCTCGCGGTTCGCGGGAGAAACGCCATGACGATCGCCATCCGGCAGCTTCAGACGCATTTTGTCGGCGAGGTTTCCGGCCTCGACCTGCGCAAGCCGCTCACGCAGAATGAGGCCCGCGAGGTCGAGTCCGCCATGGACAAATACGCGGTGCTCGTATTCCACGACCAGGACATCACCGACGAACAGCAGATGGCTTTTGCACTGAACTTTGGTCAGCGCGAGGATGCCCGCGGCGGCACGGTGACGAAGGAAAAGGACTATCGCCTCCAGTCCGGCCTCAACGACGTCTCCAATCTCGGCAAGGACGGCAAGCCGCTCGCCAAGGACAGCCGCACGCATCTGTTCAATCTCGGCAACTGCCTGTGGCACTCCGACAGCTCGTTCCGCCCGATCCCGGCAAAATTCTCGCTGCTGTCGGCGCGGGTGGTGAACCCGAAGGGCGGCAACACCGAATTTGCCGACATGCGCGCGGCCTATGACGCGCTCGACGACGAGACCAAGGCCGAGATCGACGATCTCGTCTGCGAGCACTCGCTGATGTATTCGCGGGGCTCGCTCGGCTTCACCGAATATTCCGACGACGAAAAGGCGATGTTCAAGCCTGTGCTGCAGCGGCTGGTGCGGACCCATCCCGTTCACCGCCGCAAGTCGCTGTATTTGTCATCTCACGCCGGCAAGATCGTGGGCATGAGCGTGCCGGAAGGACGGCTGCTGCTGCGCGACCTCAACGAGCACGCGACGCAAGGCGAGTTCGTCTACGTCCACCGATGGAAGCTGCATGATCTCGTCATGTGGGACAACCGCCAGACCATGCACCGCGTCCGCCGCTACGACCAGTCCCAGCCCCGCGACATGCGCCGGGCGACGGTGGCGGGCACCGAGCCGACGGTGCAGCAGCAGGCGGCGGAGTAGCGAGAGGCGCGTCACACACCGCTGTCGTCCCGGACAAGCGCGCCCTTAGGCGCGCGCCGTTCTGGACGACGCTACGCGTTGCCAGAGGCTGCGCTTGTCCGGGACGACAGTTGAGGATGTTGCGACGGCTGCGACACCAAGCTTACGCGTGCCCGGCCTCGTTCGACAGCATGCCGGGATCGATGCCGATCTTGCGCAGCGCGCGACCGTATTTCTCGTCGACGTCGTCGCCGAAGATCAGATCCGCGTCCGCATCGCAATGCAGCCAGCCATTGCTCTGGATTTCGGTTTCGAGCTGGCCGGGCGCCCAGCCGGCATAGCCGAGAGCAAGAATGGCGTGCTTGGGGCCGGAGCCGTTGGCGATCGCGCGCAGGATGTCGACGGTCGCGGTGAGGCAGACGCCGTCGTCGATCCGCAGCGTCGCGTGCTCGATGTAGAAATCGCTGGAATGCAGCACGAAGCCGCGGCCGGTATCGACCGGGCCGCCGGCCAGCACTTTCATGCTTTCGGCATTTTGCGGCAGCTTGATGTGCTCGCCCTTCTTGATGATGCCGAGCTGCTCGAGGAGCTCCGGGAAATCGATGCTGCCAGCCGGGTGATTGACGATGATGCCCATCGCGCCCTCGGCGGAGTGGGCGCAGAGATAGATCACCGAGCGCTCGAAGCGGGAGTCGCCCATGACAGGCATCGCGATCAGGAGCCGGCCGTCGAGATAACCGGCCGAACTGGGGAGCGCAGGGCCTGCGCCGCGGGTGCTTTCGCCCGTCCGTTTGCCTGTGGGAGCCATCGGTAAAGCACTCCGGTTTCAATTCCTATCCTGATGTCGGGCCGGTCCGCTGTCAAATCAAGGCTTGCCGAGACTTGATTCGAGTGCATCCATCACAAGCAATTCAATGGTTTGCCGAGATGCGACCCTGTAAAGACGTGCCATGCTGACAAGAGTTCCCCTGCGTGCGGCGATTGGCGTCGCGACAACCTTGCTTGCGTCGTCGCTGGCGATGGGCGCCCATGCCGACGACGCGTCACAATGGCAGCGCGACGGCCATTCCGCGGTACGGCTGCTCGCGGGATCGCGCAGCGGCGCGGTGCTACTCGGCGGTATCGCGTTCCAGCTCCAGCCCGGCTGGAAGACCTATTGGCGCATGCCGGGCGACTCGGGCGTTCCGCCGCGGTTCGACTTCTCCAGGTCGGACAATGTCGAGGCGGTGACCGTGATGTGGCCGGCGCCGCTGAAATTCGACGACGGCGCTGGCGGCCATTCGATCGGCTATCACGACCAGATCGTGCTGCCCTTGCGCATCGTCGCCAAGGCCGCCGACAAGCCGGTGACGCTGCGCGCCGAGATCAACTACGCCGTCTGCGAAAAGCTCTGCATCCCCGTCGAGGCCAATATCGAGCTCGGCTTCAACAACGTCGCCTCCACCGAAGACGCCAATTTGCGCTCGGCGCTGGACACGGTGCCGAAGCCCGCAAATGTCGGCGATCCCAATCCGCTGACCATCCGCGACATCAAGCGCGACGGGCCCAAGAACGTGGTGGTCGACGTCGTCGCCCCCGAGAACAGCAAGGTCAATCTGTTCGTGGAGGGGCCGACGCCCGAATGGTCGCTGCCGATTCCAGATCCGGTCGAGCACAGCCCGCCCGGCGTGAAGCGATTTTCCTTCGAACTCGACGGATTGCCGCCGGGTGCCAAGCCCGACGGCGCAGCGCTGAAATTCACGCTGGTCGGGCCGGAGAAATCGTACGAGTTCAATACGAATCTGGAGTGAGCGTTGTCTTGGACAACGCGAGTGAGTTGCCCTGCTGGCACGGCAAGTTCAGCAGTCATCCCGGACAAGCGTAGCGAAGCGGAGCGTCGATCCGGGATCCATGACCAGGGAGTGGATTGGCGAAGATTCGGAGTTACCGGCTGCGCGCGACAACTTCTCCCTGGGGGTATGGGTCCCCGCCTTCGCGGGGACGACAGGTGAGGATGAGGCAATAGCGCCCCACCCAACCGAATCTTAACGAATGGTTGCTAAGCCCCAAGCGTGCCGCAACAAGCCCGCCGCAACATGCGGGACGCGTGGGGATCCCGACTTGGCCGTGATGGATGCAGAACCCGCAACGACCGGACCGGCAGGGCTGATCGCACGGCTGCGTGCGAAGCTGACGGGCGGCTCGAGCGAGGCGTCGCTGACACGGCGGCTGGCCGGCACCATCTTCATCATCCGCGTCATCAGCGCGGGCCTCGCCTATTTTTCACAGGTGTTGCTGGCCCGCTGGATGGGCACGTCCGACTACGGCATCTATGTCTACGTCTGGACCTGGGTGCTGCTGCTCGGCAGCATGATGGATTTCGGCATCTCGGCCTCCGCGCAGAAGATCATTCCGGAGTATCGCGCCAGCGGTGACCATGCGTTGCTGCGCGGCTTCCTCTCCGGCAGCCGCTGGCTGGTCCTTGCTGTCTCCATGCTGGTCTCACTCGCGCTTGCCGGCATCGTCAAGCTGCTGTCGCCGTGGATCGATCCGGCCGAAGAGCTGCCGCTCTATATCGGTTGCATGACCCTGCCCGCCTTCGTCGTCGCCAACACCCAGGACGGCATCGCGCGCTCGCATGACTGGATGCAACTCGGCCTGATGCCGCAATTCATCATCCGCCAGACCCTGATCATCGGCATCACGGCTTCCGCCTTCCTGCTCGGCTATCATCTCGGCGCGGTCGCCGCGATGGTCGCAAGCGCCGGTGCCGTGTGGATCGCAATGACCGGGCAGATGGTGGTGCTGAACCGCAGGCTCGCCGATCACATCGCGCCCGGCCCCAAGGCTTACGACATCGGCGGCTGGCTCGCGGTCTCGCTGCCGATCCTGCTGGTCGAGAGTTTCTATCTGCTGCTGTCCTACACCGACGTGCTGGTGCTTCAGCAATTCCGTCCCTCCGACGAGGTCGGCGTCTACTTCGCCGTTGTGAAGACACTGGCACTGGTGTCCTTCATCCACTACGCGATGTCGGCGACGACGGCGCATCGTTTCGCCGAATACAACGCCAGCGGCGACAAGGCGCGGCTTTCGGCCTACGTCGCGCATGCCATCGTCTGGACGTTCTGGCCCTCGCTCGCCGCGACCGCCGTGCTGCTCGCGCTCGGCAAGCCGCTGCTCTGGCTGTTCGGACCACAATTCGTGATCGGCTACGACATCATGTTCGTCGCTGCAATCGGTCTCGTTGTGCGCGCCGCGATCGGTCCGGTCGAGCGGCTCCTCAACATGCTCGGCCAGCAGAAGATCTGCGCCCTCGCATACGCGCTCGCATTCGTCATGAACGTCGTGCTTTGCATCGCGCTGGTGCCGCACTTCGGCGGGCACGGCGCTGCGGCCGCGACCTCGCTCTCGCTGACCTTCGAGACCGTACTGCTGTTCTGGATCGTGCGGCAGCGGCTAGGTCTGCACGTGCTGGCGTTTGGTAAATAGGTCCGACGCATCTGTCCTTGGTCGCCCACGCGGGGGAGGACTGTTTCGCGATCAGCCCGAGAACAAGGCGAAACACCTCTCGTTCCCCGCACCGTAGTACGATTTTCTTATTTCGGCCAAACTGTTGCACTCCGGGGAAAGTTTATTCTACGTCATATTGCCCAACTGACGAGATGAACCTAGATTCCCCCTGACATGATTGATCCACTCTACGTCGCCTCGGGATTTGCCGTCGGCCTGCTTGTCGGGTTGACCGGCGTGGGAGGCGGCTCGTTGATGACGCCGCTCCTGATCCTGCTGTTCGGCATCCATCCGACCACCGCCGTCGGCACCGACCTGCTCTATGCCGCCGCCACCAAGACCGGCGGCAGCGTGGTGCATGGCTGGTCGCGGAGCGTGCACTGGCCCGCGGTGCTGCGGCTGGCCTGCGGCAGCATTCCGGCAAGCGCGCTGACGCTGCTGGTGTTGTGGAAGCTCGATCTCCGGGGCGATACCGAGCGCGATCTGGTCAATCTGGTGCTGTGCTTTGCGCTGCTCCTGACCGCGACCTCGCTGATCTTCCGCAAGTCGATCATGGAGCGCTATCGCCGCCGCATGAAGCAGGTCAGCGAGCGCACCACGGTGGTTGCGACCGTCGTGACCGGAATTGTCCTCGGCGTGCTGGTCTCGATTTCGTCGGTCGGCGCCGGCGCGGTCGGCGTGACCGTGCTGCTGCTGCTCTACCCGCGCCTGCCGATGGCAACCATCGTCGGCTCCGACATCGCGCACGCCGTGCCGCTGACGCTGGTGGCCGGCATCGGCCACTGGATGCTCGGCTCGGTCGACTGGGGCCTGATGGGCGTGCTGCTGCTGGGCTCGCTGCCCGGCATCATCATCGGCAGCTACAGCGCGACGCGCGTGCCGGAAACGGTGCTGCGCGTGGCGCTCGCCAGCGTTCTGGTCGTGGTCGCCAGCAAGATCATGTTCGCGGAGCTCAACCTGCAATCCGCGATCGTGACGGCGCTGGCCTGGAGCCATTGAACGGCAAGCTGCCACCTCGGTTTCGGTGGCATCGCCTGCGAAAGCGGGCGATCCAGTGTTCGGAGACAGTTGAGCCGAAAGGCCTCGGCGCACTGGATGCCCCGCTTTCGCGGGGCATGACAGCAGCCAAATAAGTCGGCGCCGTTACTCCGCGGTCCAGCCGCCGTCGATCGACAGGTTGGTGCCGGTGATCTGCGCAGCATCGTCGCTGCACAGGAACAGCGCGAGCGCTGCGACCTGCTCCGAGGTCACGAACTCCTTGGTCGGCTGCGCGTCGAGCAGCACGTCGTTGATGACCTGCTCGCGCGTGAGGTTACGTGCCTTCATCGTATCGGGGATCTGCTTCTCGACCAGCGGCGTCCAGACATAGCCGGGGCTGATGCAGTTGCAGGTAATCTTGCTGGTCGCAACTTCCAGCGCGACGGTCTTGGTCAGGCCGGCGATGCCGTGCTTGGCCGACACGTAGGCCGACTTGAACGGGGAGGCGACCAACGAGTGCGCCGAGGCGGTGTTGATGATGCGGCCCCAGCCCTTCTTCTTCATGCCGGGGACAGCGGCGCGAATGGCGTGGAAGGCCGAGGACAAGTTGATCGCGATGATCTGGTCCCACTTTTCCGGCGGGAATTCCTCGATCGGCGAGACGAACTGGATGCCGGCATTGTTGACCAGGATGTCGACCGAGCCGAACGACTTCTCGCCGAGCGCGATCATCCCGGCGATCTCGGCCGGCTTGGTCATGTCGGCGGGCGAGTAAACCGCCTTCACGCCGAAATCGGACTCGATCTTCGTGCGCTCCTTCTCGATGTCCTCGGGTGAACCGAAACCGTTGATGACGACATTGGCGCCCGCGGCGGCAAAGGCGCGCGCATAAGCAAGGCCGATGCCGCTGGTCGAGCCGGTTACGACGGCGTTCTTGCCTGATAGACTACCCATCTTGTTCGCTCCTTTTTGGCGGGGGCGCGGTGACGTCCCCCGTGAGATCGTAGGTCACCATGGTCTCGCCGGACTGCGGCTTCTCGAGCCAATCCTTGTGACGCATCGACAGATGCACGTCGCGCACGCCGCTTTCCCAATGCTCGACCATGGCGACATGCGAGAAGTCATAGTCCTTGGACGAGGATTCGTAGTTCTTGCTGCGATAGATCAAGTGCACCACGGTAACGGTGCTTTCGCGCGATACCTTTGCGAGGAATTCGACCGACGGGTCGTTCTTCAGATAGTCAGGCAGCTTGCCGATCAGGTCGCGCACGGCCCTGCGGGCGTTGTGCAGCTGCTTGTTCTTGTCGGTGTTCATCCGCGTGCGGCTGGAGAAGCGGATGTCCTTCTCGCGCTCGGTGGCCTCGAGCAGCGAGTTTGGCAGATCGCCGCGCGCGCTGAACAGATCGACCTGGAAGATCAGCATGTCGCGATCGGTTTCGGCATCGAGCACGAAGTCGAGCGGCGTGTTGGAGGCGATGCCACCGTCCCAGTAATGTTCGCCGTCGATCACGACCGACGGGAAACCCGGCGGCAGTGCGCCGGAAGCCATGACGTGCTCGGGGCCGATTTTCTTGCCGAGTTTCTTGAACTCGTAATTGTCGAAATACTTGAAATTGCCGGAGGTCACACCGACGGCGCCGACCGACAGGCGGGTCTTGAGGTCGTTGATACGATCGAAGTCGACGAGCCGCTCCAGCGTCTTCTTCAGCGGCGCCGTGTCGTAATAGCTCTCTGCTTGCGGGCTGCCCGGCGGCCAGAGCGGCGCGGGCGGGAGGCGCGGCGTGAAGAAGCCGGGCACGCCGAAGGTCGCGATCAGCGCGGCGCTGGTGGAATTGAACAGCTCGCGGCTGTGATCGCTCTTGCCGATCGGTTTCCACGGCACCGGAGCGGACACCATCTCCCAGAATTCCTTGAGCCGCTTGACGCGGGTCGGGCCCTCATTGCCGGCGATGATGGCGGCATTGACCGCGCCGATCGAGATACCGGCAACCCATTCCGGCTCGAAGTCGAAATGGCACAGCGCCTGGTAAGCGCCCGCCTGGTACGAGCCGAGCGCACCACCGCCCTGGAGAACCAGGACGCGCTGCGCCTTCGCGGGGACTGTTGCGACTTCCGGGCTGTGATCGGTCATGCGGGGGACATCAACAAATAATCGCAAAAGGCGAGCCACCGTGGCGACAGTCTGCCGCGGCGTCAATGCATCCCGGGATCAAGTCTGGCTTATCGGGGGTCGGTCGACGCCAGAATCATGGTCCAGAACACCTTGTACTTGGTGCCCGGAGCATAGCTCGCCGCTATGCCCAATTTTGTGACACCGCTCTTGAGCATGTTGGCGCGGTGCGGAGGCGAGTCGCGCCAGCCGGAAAACGCTTCCGCCAGCGTATGATAGCCGGCCGAGATGTTCTCGACCGCCACGGTCGCGGGATAGCCGCCGGCGGCCAGGCGTTTGCCCAGCGGCGCGCGGACGTCGTGGTCCATCTTGTTGGCAGCGGCCATGGCGTTGGACTGGGATTCGGCAAGCCGCATCAACTCGGGGTCGACCTCGACGGTGCCGAGCCCGTTGTTCTGGCGGTATTGCGAGATCATGATCGCGGCGGCAGGCGCATCGAGCTTGGCGCCCGGGACCGACATGTCGGCATACATCGACGGCTGCTGGACCGGCGCTTCATTGCCGGCGCAGCCGACGAGAAGCAAAGTGAGAAGGATCGCGGCCGCAGCGCGCATGTAGGGGCCCCCAAATGAGGGGCCGTTGTTGCATACCAACCGTGGCTGAAAGGTGAATTTTGAGGAAAATCGTGCCTTTCATTCCGGGGCGCGCACTTGCGCGAACCCGGAATCTCGAGATTCCGGGTCTGGTCCTTCGGACCATCCCGGAAATGACGGTGCCTTAACTGGCAAACATGCGGTGCGGCGGGGCTGGAAGCCGGTCATGTCGCCTAGTACTCAGTTCCCTGTCGCGAGGGATATTGGCCTCAAGGCTTGGCGCGACTGCGCTAGGAGGTCTTCATCGTGTGGATGCCGCATTCCGTCTTGGCGCGGCCACGCCAGCGACCTGCGCGCTCATCCTCGCCCTCGGCCGTTCTGCTGGTGCAAGGCATACACCCAACCGAGCGAAAACCGGATGCGGCAAGGGGATGACGCGGCAGTTTGGCACCAACGAAGATAGCCTCGAGTTCCTCGCGTGAGACATTGGCGAAGGGATTGAACTTCAGCCGCACACCGTCGTCCTCGACGACTGGAATGTCGGCGCGGGCGTTACCCTGGAAGCGCTTGCGGCCGTTGAGCCAGGCATCGAACGGCTTGAGTGCACGCGCCAGCGGCTCGACCTTGCGAATACGGCAGCAGGCATCGGGATCGGAGAACCAGAGCTCACGGTCGGGATCCTCGCGCGACAGCGTCTCCTCGGCCGGCTTGATGGAGCGGACGTCCTCCAGGCCCAGCGTCGCGATCAGCGTGTCGCGATAGGCCAGCGTCTCCTCGAACAGCCAGCCGGTGTCGAGGAAGATCACCGGAATCGCCGGATCGACATCCGCCATTACCTTGAGCAGCGTTGCCGATTCCGTTCCGAACGACGACACCAGGGCGAGCTTCTCGCGCCCGACCGCCTTCAGCGCCGCGGCGACGACTTCTGCAGGTGAGGCATCGCGCAACGCACGATCGAGCTCCGCTGCCGACGGCAGCGCAGAGACGGACGAGACCTGGGGCAGAACCGCGTTCACGTGCCGACACCCTCGGAATGACGCAGCTGCATACGCCGGTGCAGCGCCGTGATCCGGCCGTCGCCGGTCGGCTGATAGAACACCGAATAGCGTTTCGCCGTCTGCATGAAGGCTTCTGCGTCAGCCTGCTTCTTCACCTCGAAGGAGTCGAAGCCGGCGCGCAGCATGAACACGAACTGATCGCGCAGGATCTGGCCGGTCGCGCGCAATTCGCCGCGATAATTGTAACGCTCGCGCAGCAGGCGCGCCTGGCTGTAGGCGCGGCCGTCACGGAAGGTCGGGAACACCAGCGCGACGGCGGCGATCCTGCCGAGATAGGGCACGAGCTCGTCGATGTCGCGGTTGTTCGGCCAGATCACGCCGACCTTGCCGGTGCGCTTGAGCAGCGCATCCGCCTCGGCGATGAAACGCTCAGCCGGCACCAGGACGTCGCCGCTCTCGGGCAGCGGCGTGTCGACGGCCAGCTTGACGAAACTATCGTCGGCGATTTTTCCGCCGTTAACGAGTGGCATAGACGCGCTCCTTGAAGGGTTCGACACCGAGCCGCTTCACCGTGTCGATGAACAGCTCTTCGGGCCGCTCGCGCAGCGCAAGATAGGCTTCCACGACGTCTTCGATGACGTCGGCGACCTCGTCGAACTTGACGCCGGGGCCGATCAGATTGCCCAGCGCCGCGCCCTCGTCGGCACGGCCGCCGATGGTGATCTGGTAGACCTCCTCGCCGTTCTTCTCGACGCCGAGAATGCCAATGTGGCCGACATGGTGGTGACCGCAGGCATTGATGCAGCCGGAGATGTTGATGTGGAGCCGGCCGATCAGGTTCGCGAGCTCGTGGTTGGCGAAGCGCCGCGTCAGTTCCTGCGCGATCGGGATCGAGCGCGCGTTCGCCAACGAGCAGTAGTCGAGACCGGGACAAGCGATGATGTCCGTGATCAGATTGACGTTGGGCGTCGCCAGCCCGAGCTTGTCGAGCGCCTTCCACAGCGCCGGCAGGTCCCGCTTGGCGACGTGCGGCAGTGCCAGGTTCTGCTCGTGGCCGACGCGGATCTCGCCAAAGGAATATTTGTCGGCGAGATCGGCCAGCGCGTCCATCTGATCCGCCGTGGCGTCGCCCGGAGGTGCGCCGATCGGCTTCAGCGAGATGGTGACGATGGAATAGCCCTGCACCTTGTGAGGGGCGACCGAGTTCTTGCGCCACACCTCGAAGTCGGCATCGGCCGCGGCCTGACGCAGCTCGTCCGGCATATGCGGCAGCTTTTCGTAAGCGGGGTAGGTGAAGCGCGAGCGGATGTCCTCGATCACCTCGTCGTCGATCTGGAGCGAGGAGTTGCGGATGTGTTGCCACTCCTCCTCGACCTCGCGCGAGAATTTCTCGATGCCGAGCTCGTGCACCAGTATCTTGATGCGTGCCTTGTAGATGTTGTCGCGGCGGCCGTACTGGTTGTAGACGCGCAGGATAGCCTCGATGTAGCTGAGGATATCGCGGCCGTGCACGAAGTGCTTGATGGTCTTGCCGATGAACGGCGTGCGGCCGAGGCCGCCGCCGACGAGCACCTCGAAGCCGGTCTCGCCCTTCTCGTTCTTGATCAGCTTCAGCCCGATGTCGTGGATCTTGATCGCGGCGCGGTCGTGGTCCGACGCGGTGATCGCAATCTTGAACTTGCGCGGCAGGAACGAGAACTCAGGATGCAGTGTGGTGTGCTGGCGGATCAGCTCCGACCAGATGCGCGGATCCTCGATCTCGCCCGGCGCGACGCCGGCCCACTGGTCCGAGGTGACGTTGCGCATGTTGTTGCCGGAGGTCTGCATCGCATGGATGCCGACCCTGGCGAGATCTTCCAGGGCGTCCGGCAACTCGGCGAGCTTGATCCAGTTGAACTGGATGTTCTGCCGGGTGGTGAAGTGGCCGTAGCTGCGGTCGTACTTGCGTGCGACATGGGCCAGCGCCCGCAGTTGGTTCGTCGCCAGCGTTCCGTAAGGAATCGCGACGCGGAACATGTAGGCGTGCAATTGCAGATAGACGCCGTTCTGCAGGCGCAGGATCTTGAACTCGTCCTCGGTGAGCTCGCCGGAGAGGCGGCGCTTCACCTGGTCGCGGAACTCCGAGACGCGCTCGTTGACGAGCGTGCGGTCGATTTCGTCGTAAGCGTACATAAGCGAATGCCTTAAGCCTGGGCCGACTGACCGATGGTCACGCCGGTGCGGCGGATCTGTTCGCGCAGATTGCCCGGTTCGATCTTGCCGTCCGCGCCGACCTGCACCGGGGCGATATAGGGACCGATCGCGCCGACGTCATCGGCGACCGACTCTGCAAGCAAGGCCTTGGCGTCGTCCGAGTTGCGCACGATCGCGGCTTCCGAGAGGTCCGCGGACCAGCTCCTGGCAGCGGTGCGGTACACCACGATGCCGTCCCAGGTACGGTTGGCGGTCACAACCGAGGGGCCGGCGATTTTGATCTTCTTCTGTTCAAGCGGGGAGGTCATTCGGCTGCATCCAATAGGTCAGAGATGATTTGAGCTGGGTTTTTCTTGGAGGGTTGGCGGAGAAGCGAACCGGCATGCCGGACCACGTCGCCGATGACGAGGATGGCGGGACCGCCATCGGTCTGCCGTACGAGCTCCGGCAGGTCGCGCAGCGTGCCGATCGCGCCTTGCGCGTCGGGACGCGTCACGCGGGCAAACACGCCGACGGGTGTCTCCGGCGAGCGGCCGGCGGCGAACAGCCCGGCACGGATCGCGGGCGCAGCGGTTATGCCCATGTAGACCACGACAGTCATCTTGGTGTCGGTCAGCGTCGACCAATCCACGGCCTCAGCATCGCGTGCCTTGTGCGCGGTGAGGAAGGTGATGCGGGTCGCTTCATGGCGATAGGTCAGCGGCACTTCGAACTCGGCGGCACCGCCGAGTCCGGCGGTGATGCCGGGAATGATCGAATAGGCGACGCCGGCAGCGCGAAGCGCTTCCACCTCTTCGCCGCCGCGGCCGAACACGAAGGGATCGCCGCCCTTCAGCCGCACCACGCGCTGGCCGGCTTGCGCGGCCTCGATCATGCGCTTGTTGATGGCGTCCTGGCCGATGCCGGGCTTGCCGACGCGACGGCCCACTGCCACGCGCGTCGTATCGCGGCGGATGCGATCAAGGATCTCTGGTGAAACCAGCTCGTCGTGGAAAACGATGTCGGCATCCTGGAGCGCGCGCAGGGCCTTGATGGTGAGGAGGTCGGGATCGCCGGGACCGGCGCCGACCAGCGCAACGGAGCCGTCCGGCTTGTCGGCTCGTGCGAAACCGGACGGATCGGCAATCGCCTTGAGCGCGGCATCCGCGTCGGCCCTGCGGCCCGCGAGCACGGACGCTCCGATCGGACCGTCGATGACGCGCTCCCAGAAGCGGCGGCGCAGCGGAAACTCGGCAATGCGCTCGTTGATGGACTTGCGGAAGCCGCCGATGAACTCGGCGAGTTCGCCGATGCGCGCCGGCAGCAGCGCCTCGATCTTCTCGCGCACGCGCCGCGCCACCACCGGCGAGGTGCCGCCGGTGCCGACCGCGACCACGACGTCGCCGCGATCGACGATGGCAGGGAAGATGAAGCTGGAATGTTCGAGATCGTCCATGACGTTGACGGGCAGGCCGAGCGATTTTGCCCGCGCCGACATCGCCACACCAACATCGCCCGCGCCCGCGCAGACGATCGCAATGACGCCCGAGAGATCGGCGGTGAGCGGATCGGCGGTGGCGGTCTCGATACGCGCAGCGCCTTCGGAACTCAGACCCAGCTCATGATTACCATCGATCGCATGCACGCGGATGCGCGCACCGGCGGCGGCAAGCACGCGCAATTTTGCGCGCAAAAGCTCACCCGCGCCGATGAGGACCACCGGACCGGCCTTGAGATCGAGGAACACCGGCAAGAACCGCATGCGATACTCGCTTCCCCCACATCCGGGGTTGACTGGAATTATTTTCTATATATGTGTCGTTTCGAGCGCGCAAAGAGAAAATTTTTTCTTCTCTCTTGCACCGCAACTATAGAAAATTCGCCTCCAAACGCAAAGTGGCAGAGATGCATCTTCTCAGGACCGATTCCGGCGCAGATGGGCTGGGTTTCGCAGCTTCCGTTTCAGAGCAAAACGCGATCGAGCAGGCCGCGCCCAGCATGGACCATCTCGACCAGCTCGAGGCCCAGAGCATCTACATTTTCCGCGAGGCCTTTGCCCGCCTGAAGAAGATTGCCCTGCTGTGGTCGCTCGGCAAGGACTCCAACGTCATGATCTGGCTGGCGCGGAAAGCGTTCTTCGGCCGCGTGCCGTTCCCAGCCCTCCATGTCGACACCGGCAAGAAGTTTCCGGAGATGTATCGTTTTCGCGATCGTTACGGGAAAGAGTGGGAGCTCGATCTTCGTGTCGAGCCCTGCCCGCCCATCGATGCCGTCGATCCAACGCTGCCGCCGGCCGCCCGTTCCGCCGCGCGCAAGACCGAAGGTCTCAAGATGGCGCTGGCGAAATACGGCTTTGACGGCCTGATCGCCGGTATTCGTCGCGACGAGGAAGCCACCCGCGCCAAGGAGCGCGTGTTTTCGCCGCGCGGCCTGGAGGGCAATTGGGACGTGCGCGACCAGCCGCCCGAGTTCTGGGACCATTTCAACGCATCGCCGCCGCAGGGCGCGCATTTGCGTATCCATCCGATCCTGCATTGGACCGAGGCCGACATCTGGGCCTACACCAAGCGCGAGAACATCCCGATCATCCCGCTCTATCTCGCCAAGGACGGCAAGCGCTATCGCTCGCTGGGCGATCAGGACATCACCAATCCCGTCGCCTCGACCGCGTCGAACATCGACGAGATCCTGGCCGAGCTCGAGCAGACCAAGGTGCCGGAGCGCGCGGGCCGCGCGCTCGACCACGAGACCGAGGACGCTTTCGAGCGTCTGCGCGTCGCCGGCTATCTCTGATTCAAGGACGCATCGCGGTCATGAACATGCTCGTCACTCCTACGTCGCCCGCCACGCCGAACGGCACCACGCGTCCCCAAGTGCGCATTGTCATCGTCGGCCATGTCGACCACGGCAAGTCGACGCTGGTCGGTCGCCTCCTGCACGAGACCGGCAGCCTACCCGATGGCAAGCTCGAAATGCTCAAAGCCGTCAGCGCGCGGCGCGGCATGCCGTTCGAATGGTCGTTCCTGCTCGACGCGCTCCAGACTGAGCGCGACCAAGGCATCACCATCGACACCACGCAGATCCGCTTCCGCACCAATTCGCGCGACATCGTGCTGATCGACGCGCCCGGCCACGCCGAATTTTTGCGCAACATGATCACCGGCGCCTCGCAGGCTGACGGCGCGGTGTTGATCATCGACGCGCTCGAAGGCGTGCGCGACCAGACCCGCCGCCACGGCTATCTGCTGCATCTGCTCGGCGTGAAGCAGGTCGCCGTGGTCGTCAACAAGATGGACCGCGTCGACTTCTCCGCCGGCCGTTTCAAGGACATCAGCGACGAGATCTCGGCGCATCTCAACGGCCTCGGCGTGAAGCCGACCGCGGTGATCCCGATTTCCGCCCGCGACGGCGACGGCGTCGCCGAGCGCACCGGCCGCATTGGCTGGTACAAGGGCCCGACCGTGGTCGAGGCACTCGATCGGCTCGAACCGGCCCGGCCGCTGGAAGCGCTGGCGCTGCGGCTGCCGGTGCAGGCAATCTACAAGTTCGACGACCGTCGCATCGTGGCCGGCCGCATCGAATCCGGGAGCCTGATTGCCGGCGACGAGATCGTGATCATGCCCGCGGGCAAGATCGCCAGGATCAAGACGGTCGAGAGCTGGCCGGTGACGCCGGTCGCTGGCCGTCAGGGTGCCGGCCGCTCGGTCGGCATCACGCTCGACCGCGAATTGTTCATCGAGCGCGGCGACATCATCGCGCATGCGAGCACCGCTCCGCGCGAGACGCGCCGACTGCGCGCGCGCATCTTCTGGCTGCACGACAAGCCGCTCGCCAAGGGGGACCAACTGCTGGTCCGCTGCGGACCGAAGGAAAGCCGCGCCACCGTCGTCGCCATCGAGAAGGCGGTCGACCCCGGCGAGCTATCGAGCAGCGAGAACAAGGCGATCGGCCGCAACCATGTCGGCGAGATCGACATCTCGCTGTCCAATCCGATCGCAACCGATCCCTACACGGAGAATCCCCGCACCGGCCGCCTTGTGATCGAGGTCTCCGGACGTATCGCCGGCGGCGGTCTCGTGCTGTCGGTCGATGCCGGCCAGCGCGCCGTGCCCGTCGACATCGTGCCGGTGGAATCGGCGCTGCGCGCCGACGAGCGCTCGGCGCGCTATCGCCACAACGGTGCCGTGGTCTGGCTCACCGGCCTGCCCGCCTCCGGCAAGTCGACGCTGGCGAAGGCACTGGAGCGGCGTCTCTTCACCAACGGCGGCTCGCCGATCCTGCTCGACGGCGACACGCTGCGTGCCGGACTCAACGGCGATCTCGGCTTCTCCGCCACCGACCGCAGCGAGAACATCCGCAGGCTGGCCGAGGTCGCGACGCATCTGGCGCGCAACGGCCATATCGCCATCGTCGCCGCCGTCTCGCCCGCCCGCGAGGACCGCGCCACCGCACGCCGCATCGCCGACACCGCGTTCCGCGAAATCCATGTCGCGACGCCGGCCGATGTCTGCGAGGAGCGCGACCCCAAGGGCCACTACAAGAAGGCCCGCGCCGGCGCGCTGGCCTCGTTCACCGGCATCGGCAACGACTACGAGCGGCCGGAGGCGGCTGAGCTTGTGATCGACACCTCGACGCGGACGGTTGCCGAGGCGGCGGATGAGATCGAGCAGATGCTGAAGACATCAGGCGTGCTGTTCGACGAACTCGTGGACCTCGCCGCGAATATTTGAGGCGGACGTCCGCGTGGTGCGCACACTGCCGCCACGCAGGCAGTGCGTTCCCTCCCCCCTTGTGGGGGAGGGTTAGGGAGAGGGGTCCACACGGGGACTCTCTCAAGCGAGAACTGATACGCCTTTTCCTGGGCTACCCCTCTCCCCCGCCCTCCCCGCAAGGGGGGAGGGAGCGCATTTGCGCGTGCGGCGTCGAGCCGGACTCAAGCCTGTAAAACGAGCAGCCCTGGACACCTCGTCTTGACATTTTGACAAGCCCCTTGGGGTCTTCTCACCGCACCGATTTTGGGGCTAATAGGTCCTGAAAGCCGCCCCTTATGGGCGCATTTTGCTGCTCGCGGGTCAAAGGCAGCCAAAAACAGCCATTTCCAACAAGAAAGACCATCATGAAACGCGTCGACGCCCACGGATTGAAGATCGCCCCCGTCCTTTTCGATTTCATCGCCAAGGAAGCCGCCCCGAAAACCGGGATCGCGCCGGATGCGTTCTGGGCCGGGGTGGCGGCCATCATCAAGGAGCTGGGGCCGAAGAACCGCTCGCTGCTCGCCTTCCGTGATCAGCTCCAGGCCAGGATCGACGACTGGCACCGTGCCCACAAGGGCAAGGCGTTCGACCTCGACGCCTACACGGCTTTCCTGAAGGAGATCGGCTATCTCGTGCCGGAGCCGGCGACGCAGAAGGTCGAGACCGCCAATGTCGACGAGGAAATCGGCAAGATCTGCGGCCCGCAGCTGGTCGTGCCGCTCACCAATGCGCGCTATGCGCTGAACGCGGCAAATGCGCGCTGGGGTTCGCTGTATGACGCCTTCTACGGCACCGACGCGATCCCGCACGATCCCACGGAGAGCGGCAAGGGTTACAACAAGGCGCGCGGCGACAAGGTGATCGCCAAGGCCAAGGCGTTCCTCGACGCCGCCGTGCCGCTGGCGACCGGCAGCCACACCGACGTCACCGCCTATAGCGTCGTCGCGGGCCAACTCGCCGTGAAGCTGAAGAGCGGCAACGCCACAGCGCTGAAGAACTCGGCTCAGTTCGCCGGCTTCCAGGGCGATGCAGCCGCACCGTCAGCGGTGCTGCTGGTCAACAACGGCCTGCATGTCGAAGTGACGATCAACCGCAACAGCGCGATCGGCAAGGACGATCCGGCCGGCGTCGCCGACATGGTGATGGAAGCCGCGGTCTCGACCATTCTCGACATGGAAGACTCGGTCGCCGCCGTCGATGCCGAAGACAAGGTGCTGGTCTATCGCAACACGCTCGGGCTGATGAACGGTACGCTGTCGGCGGACTTCGAAAAGGGCGGCAAGACGCTGACCCGTTCGCTCAACGCCGACCGTTCCTACAAGACGCCTGACGGCAAGGGCGAGGTGAAGCTGCACGGCCGCAGCCTGCTGCTGATGCGCAATTGCGGTCACCACATGTTCACCGACGCGGTGCTGGACGAGGCCGGCGAGGAAGTGCCGGAAGGCCTGCTCGACGCAGCGGTCTCGGGCCTGCTTGCCATTCACGACCTCAAGGGCAACTCCAAGACCAAGAACAGCCGCACGGGCTCGGCCTATATCGTCAAGCCGAAGATGCACGGCCCCGACGAGGTCTCGTTCACCTGCGAGATCTTCAACCACGTCGAGAAGATGCTGGGCCTGACTGAGAACACGCTCAAGGTCGGCATCATGGACGAGGAACGGCGCACCACCGTCAACCTCAAAGCCTGCATCCAGCGCGCCTCCAAGCGCATCATGTTCATCAACACCGGCTTCCTCGACCGCACCGGCGACGAGATCCACACCTCGATGGAAGCGGGTCCGATGATCCGCAAGAACGAGATGAAGGCGCAGGCCTGGATCAAGGCCTATGAGGACTGGAACGTCGACATGGGCCTGATCGACGGCCTGCCCGGCCATGCCCAGATTGGCAAGGGCATGTGGGCCGCGCCCGACAAGATGGCGGACATGCTGCAACAGAAGCTCGCGCATCCGCAGGCCGGCGCCACCACGGCCTGGGTGCCCTCGCCGACCGCCGCCACGCTGCATGCCCTTCACTATCACCAGGTCAACGTGATCGCGCGCCAGCAGGAGCTCACGAAGGGTGGTCCGCGCGCAAAGCTCTCCGACATCCTCACCATTCCGGTGTCGAAGTCGAACTGGGCGCCCGACGACGTCAAGCAGGAGATCGACAACAACTGCCAGGGCATTCTGGGTTACGTCGTGCGCTGGATCGACCAGGGCGTCGGCTGCTCCAAGGTGCCTGACATCCACGATGTCGGCCTGATGGAAGACCGCGCGACACTGCGCATCTCCAGCCAGCATCTCGCCAACTGGCTGCACCAGGGCGTGATCAGCGAAGCGCAGGTGATGGAATCGCTCAAGCGCATGGCCGTCGTCGTCGACAAGCAGAACGAAGGCGACGCAATCTACAAGCCGATGGCGCCCGGCTTCGACGGCGTCGCCTTCAAGGCCGCCTGCGACCTCATCTTCAAAGGCCGCGAGCAGCCGAACGGCTACACCGAATACATCCTCACCGCGCGCCGCCGCGAGGCGAAGGCAGCGGGCTGATAGGATCGCTTGTTTGGACATCAAAAGCCCCGACGCGTGTCGGGGCTTTTTTGTTGGGCAGTTGCGTCGTCCGCCAGTCTAGAAAACCGCGAGATATTTCAGAAGCGAGACAATGCCGATGATGATGACGATGACGCGCGCGATCTGCTTGGCGCGGCCGTCCATCGGCAGCATGTTGATGAGGTAGAGCACGAGAATGATGACGAGAAAGGTGACGAGTACGCCGACCAGCATCGCAGGGTCCCCTTCAGGCAATTGCTAACGAGGTCCTAACGCCTGTCTCGCGCGCCGGTTCCATCGACGCAACCCCTTACAAATTATGAGAAATGAGCAATTCTACCGGCAGAGCCGCCAGCTGACCTCCTCCTCGCAGATGCGTTTGACGCAAAGCCGCCAGCTCGGCGATCAGGGCAGCGATTTCCTGGGCAAGATCCGAGCGGCGTAAGGCCGCGGGAAGGCGATCGCCACATCTCGATGTCATCCTGGCGAAAGCCAGGATGACGCCAGGCGAAGCACGTCCTACTCCTTTGCCACCACCGGCACCTGGCGGAATTTCGCGCGAATCTTGTCCGGCAATGGCGAGAAGTTCATCGCGACACCGCGGCGATCGTTGGCGTTGCGGTTGGCGACGACGAGGCCGTCGCTGCCTGCAACGATATCGCCCTTGCGCAGGGTCGGGTCGTCCTCGATCTTGACCTGCGCCAGCCCGACCGGATCCTTGCCGTTGCAGGTACAGCCCGCGACGATCTCGTTACGGTAGCGGAAGGCGTTGGGCAGGTCCGAATAGGATTTGCCCTTGTCCGTCGTGGCATCGTCGATATCGTTGCCATAGACCAGTGAGGTCTCTGACGCCGGACAAAAGCTCTTGCAGGACTGCGCCTTGCTCTCTGCATCCGCCCCTTGCGCCGGGAAGTAGCGGCCATCGCAGCCGCGCACGCAAAAGGCCGTGCCGCCGCCATAGGACGCACGCTGGCGCGGTGCGTCATAGCGCGGCATGTCGTCGTTCGGGAACGGCACGCGGATTTCCGGCGGCGGCCGCATGCGGAAGCCGCCGAACAGCGCCGAGAAAAAATCCTCCGCATGCGCCGACGGCGTCAGCGCAAGGCCGACGGAAGCGACCGCGACGAACGCAGCCGTTCCGCCGACGAGCTTTCTGATCGAACGTCTCATCATGTAACCTCGCTAGACTCCTAATCCACCGACGACGCAGAAATATTCAGCGCCTGGCGCCCCGAATGCAGCGTCGTCACCACCGGCCGCCTGCGCACGGGATCGCCGCCGCGCGCCATCAGCGGTGCGTTCTTCGGCAGCACCACGACCTTGGCGCCGACGCTGACGCGGCTGAACAGGTCGGTCACGTCCTCGTTGGTGAGACGGATGCAGCCGGAGGAGACGAACTTGCCGATCGTGGTGGGATCGTTGGTACCGTGAATGCGGTACTCGCTGGAGCCGAGATACATCGCGCGCGCCCCCAGGGGATTGCCGGGGCCACCGGCGACGAATCGCGGCAGATAGGGCTGGCGCGCGATCATCTCTGCAGGCGGATGCCAATCCGGCCATTCTGCCTTGCGGCTGACGCTCTGCACGCCCGACCAGGTGAATCCCTCGCGGCCGACGCCGACACCGTAGCGCAAGGCGCGTCCGTTACCGAGCACGTAGTAGAGATAGGTGTTGGCGGTATCGATCACGATGGTGCCCGCCGGCTCGTTGCGGTCGAAGCTGACGATCTGCCGGCGCAGGCGATCCGGCAACACCGCATCCTCGTCGGCGGCTTGCGGCGCTTCGCTCGCATAACCCTGCGAATAGGCCTGATCCTGCGGATAGAACTGCGGCTGCATCGCCGCGTAGCCGAGCGTTTGCGCCTGGGCCGCGATCGGCATCGTCAGCAAAGCTGTCGCAAATGCACAGGCGGTGACCACGCGCGGCGAAAAGCTGCGACGGACTAACGAGAACTTTGTCATGTGCTGCCCCGTTGGATGTGCATCTGGGTGATGCTGCTGTCCCGTAAACGCCGCAGCGCCGACTCAAGTTCCGGCGCTTCGTGCGGCAGCCGAGTCACAGTCAAGCGAGTGCGACTTCACGAAGCCGCGATGGAACCCCGCCGGCCCCAGCGCGTTGTCGCTCCATCAATGCGCGCTCGGAGGCTTTCCGTGCGGGGAGAGATATTGTGCGCGTCCTTCCCAATGAACGACTGATTTCCGGCGACAACGAAGGCACCCCGCTTCCCGACAGCCATAGCGAGCTGCCGCCGGTGATCCGGCGCACCGAGTTCGTCGCCTTTGCCTTGGCCGGCCTGCTCCTGATCGCCGTTGTCGCCGTGCTCTACGTCGCCAAGGCGTTTTTCCTGCCAGTGGTGATGGCCATCGTTGCCGGCACCATGCTGTCGCCGGCCGCGACCTTTCTGGAAAAGCGGCGCGTGCCGCGAGCCGTCGGCGCCGTCCTCATCGTCATCGCCGTAACCGCGATGGTCGCCTTCGTGTTCGCGCTGATTGCAGCACCCGCCATGGAGTGGAGCTCGCGCCTGCCGGAGCTCGGCGCGCAGCTCAAGGAGAAGATGCATGTCTTCGACCGGCCGCTGGCGCTGTGGCGGGAGCTTCAAGGCATGGTCGGCGGCTCCGAGGGGCTGCCGAGCTTCCAGCTTCCCAAGTTCGAATGGGTGCAGCCGACGCTGGAATTCCTGTCGCCGACCTTCGCCGAATTCCTGCTGTTCTTCGCGACCCTGATTTTGTTCGTCGCAAGCTGGCGCGATTTGCGGCGCGCATTGATCATGACGTTCGGCGAGCGCGACGCACGGCTGCGCACGCTGCGGATCCTGAACGAGATCGAGGTCCATCTCGGCAACTATCTGCTGACGGTGACCATCATCAATATCGGTGTGGGCATCGCGACCGGCATCGTTTGCGGGCTCACCGGGATGCCGAATCCGGCCGGCCTCGGCGCCCTTGCCGCGGCCCTCAACTTCATCCCCATCATCGGACCGGTCGCGATGTTCGTCGTTCTGGTCGTGGTCGGGCTCGTCGCCTTTCCGACCCTCGGCGGCGGGTTGATGGCCGCGCTCGCGTTCGGCGGTGTCACCTTCATGGAAGGGCACTTCGTCACGCCGACCATCATCGGCCGCAGGCTCGCGCTGAATGCGCTCGCCGTGTTCATCGCGCTCGCTTTCTGGACCTGGCTGTGGGGCCCGATGGGCGCGTTCCTGTCGTCACCCCTGCTGATCGTCGGGTTGATCCTGAAGGAGCACCTGATGCCGGAGAATTCGCCGCAGCTTCCGCAGGCGTGAGGCCCGCCGCGAAACGGAACTTCCCCGAAGACGAGGCGTTTTCCGGCTATCATCGCCGCCGACAGTTTTGGAGCCCCTTGATGTCAATGAGCAATGGCGAAACCGGGATGAGAGACTGGACTGACAAAGCCACCGCAGAACGCCTCGAGAAGGATGTAGCAGCCGTGAAAAGCGATATCGCCGCCCTCACCGATCAGATCACCGACGCCCTCAACACGTTCGCCAACGCCACGGGCAAGCAGGCCCGGCGCGGTTACAAGCAGGCGCGCGACAACATGGATTCGACGTTCGACGATTTCTCCGAGCGCGGCAGCGCGATGATGGGCGCGGCGCAGGACGCCTACGGCTCGATCGAGGAGACGCTGGAAGATGCGATCACGCAACGGCCACTCGCGACCGTGGGCGTCGCACTCGGCATCGGCTTCCTGGTCGGTTTTGCCTGGCGCCGCTAGACGCCCGATAGATCTTGCGGTCACGACGGCCTGTGCCGACGTGACCGGCTGGTGACGAATTGGCTTGTGGGGATCCGAGGAGCAAGACCGTGTTTCAACGCATCATCGACGGCATCAGCGCATCGACGGGTACGACCGTGCGGCTGACCTCGCTGGCGGCCGGTGCGGCGTTCGCGCTGTTCGTCACCACATGCTTCCTCTGCGCGGCAGCCTTCATCGCGGTGCTGGAAAAGTACGGCCCGGTGCAGGCCTGCCTCGCTGGCGCCGGTATCTTCTTCCTGCTGACGCTGGCAGCCGCCGGGACCTATTGGGGTTACAAACGGCAGATGCGGACGCGCGCGCGCATTGCCGCCGAACGCGCTGCGAAGGCGGCCCCGAGCATGCTCGCCGATCCCATGCTGATTGCGACGGGCTTGCAGGTCGCCCGCGCCATCGGCGTGAAGCGGCTCTTGCCGATCCTGGCCATCGGCGGCGTTGCACTCGGAATCATGGCGAGCCGTGCCGGCGCTGCGGACGAGGCTTCGGCCGAGCCGGCCGAGTAAGGCGAGACCGCACTAAGAAAGTTGCGCTGACGGCCGGACGAACAAGCCGATCGAAATTCAACAGCCCATTTCTGCGCAATCTTTCATCACGCGCGGTCATCCCCTGCTGGCTTCACGCAATCGCTACTCGGATAGGCAGGCGGTTGCCGCTAAAAGCATCGCCCTGATTCCAAATGAAATCTTTAGCATGAAGCCGTCTGTCAGGGCGAACCTCGCCGCATTCCATCACGACGCCAGGCTCTATTTGACGCTCGGGATCGCCAATTGGTCGGTGTTCGTCGACCACATCCCGAACAACGTCGTCAACCTCCTGACGCTGCGCAATTTCGGCTTCAGCGGCGCGGCAGACCTGTTCGTATTCGTCGTGGGCTATGGCGTCGCCATCATCCATGGCAAGATGGCGGTCGAGCGCGGCTATGTCGTCGCCGCGACGCGCATCTTCCGCCGCGTCTGGCGGCTCTATGCCGCCTACGTCGTGCTGTTCGTGATCTACATCGACGCCATCGCCTATGTCGCGTCGCAGTCGATGGCGCCGGAGATCATCAGCGACTACAACATCTCGGGTATTCTCGAGCACCCGCTGCGCATCCTGGTCCAGGGATTGGTGCTCCAGGAAGAACCGCTCAACCTCGACCTGCTGCAGCTGATGATTCCGCTGATGGCCTTCTTCCCATTCGCATTGTGGGGCCTGCTGCGACGTCCGAACCTGACTCTGGCCGCATCTGTCGCCCTGTATCTCGCTGCGCGCCGGTTCGGCTGGACCTTTCATGCCTATCCCGACCTGGAATGGACCTTCAATCCGTTCTGCTGGCAGATGTTGATGGTGCTGGGCGGCTGGTTCGCGGTGACCGGCGCGTCAGGTCACGGCCTGCGCCGCCTGCCCTGGCTCCGGGAGCTCGCGGGTGCCTATCTCGTCGCGGCGATGGCGATCACCCTGATGCGGCACTCGCCGACGCTGTCCGCCTATTTTCCTGACATCGTGCTCGACGGCATTTCGTCGACCGACAAGGAAAGCCTCGCGCCCTATCGCGTGATCCATTTCCTCGCGCTGGCCTTCATCGCAACCCATCTCATTCCGGCCGACCATCCGGGGCTGCAATGGAAGCCGCTGCAGATGGTGATCAAATGCGGCGAGGAATGGCTCGCCGTGTTCTGCGTCGGCGTGTTCCTGTCCTTCGCCGGGCACCTGATCCTGATCACCGGCGCCAATCTGGTCGTCATGCAGATCGGGGTGAGCCTCGTCGGTTTCGCCGCGATGACGGCTGTGGCCTACTATATCTCCTGGTCGAAGCGGCAGGACGCGCCCGCGGCCTTTCGGCAGCGCGCCTAGCCGGGACATCAGCGCGATTCCGCTAGGACCGGCGCCGCGCCTGCGCTATGCGGGACGAGGCGGCCTGCGGCGGCGCCTCTGTGCAGGGAGACCGGCTTGGTCATAGCGAAAGGCACCTCCGATACGGTCACGAGTGCGCCCCGGCGCGGCCGGCCGCGCTCGATCGAGACCACCAATGCCATCCTCGAAAGCGCCTACTCCCTGATGGCCGCGACCGGCCTTGCCGCGACCACGATCGACGCGGTGGCGCGCCATTCCAACGTCTCCAAGATGACGATCTACAAATGGTGGCCGTCGCGGGAGGCACTGCTGATCGACGCCTTTCTCCATCACGCCGCCCAAATGCTACCGCTGCCGCCGGTGAGCGCGGGTACGCCCGCGGTGCGCGCGCGCCGCCATGCCGCGGCCTATGCCGAGGCCCTGCAAGGCGAGTTCGGCAAGGTGCAACTGGCCGTCATCTCCGAATGCATCTCCAAGACAGGCTCGGCGGAGCTGTTCTATGCCCGCTATCTCCAGTTCCGCCGCGACGCGCTGGTCGAGATGATCGCAACAGGCCAACGTGACGGCAGCATTTTGGCCGAAGCGCCGGCCCAGGATCTCTACGACGCGATCTATGGCAGCCTGTTCTACCGCTACATCTTCGGGATAGCGCCGATTACGCCGGCCTATGCGCGATCTCTGGTCGATCTGGTGTTGCGGCCGAAAGGCTAGACCTTGCGCCGGATCCGACAAAATCTCACCCTATTCGACAGGAGCATTGTTCTCATCATGATCAGGCGCATCTTGCCATACGAAGGGCTGCTCCACGAAGTGGTCGAGCATGCGGGCGTGCTTTACATCGGCGGGATCGTCCCCGAGGACACGAGCCTCGACATGTCCGGTCAGGCAACCGACGTGCTCGGTCAGCTGTCGCGGCTGTTGGAGACGCTCGGGTCCGACGTAGCCAACGTCTTGCAGGTGACCATCTTCATGACCGATCTGAGCGAGAAGGCCGCGTTCAATGCGGCCTGGAAGGCGCACTTTGCGGAAGCTCATTTGCCCGCGCGTGCCGCCGTCGGCGTGGCCGATCTCGGCCCGGGCGTGAAACTCGAGATGACCGCCATCGCGGCTCGCATGAGTTCGACCTGAAGCTACCGCACCGCCTTCACCGGCTGCGACAGCTTTTCCGTTCGATCACGCTCAGTCATATCGACGACCGTCTCCATCGGCGCAGTCAGCTCATAGACGTAGGAGACGTCGGTGAAGTAGCGCTTGGCGGTGCCGCCGAGCGCTTCGGGCGCGACACGGTCGAGCAGGATCAGGCCGAAATCCGAATCCGGCCGGCGCGTCGCCTCGCTGGTGTTGAACTCCTCCCAGCGGAAGTGAAACACCGTCTCGGGCTCCTCGCCCGTCACCGTCCAGTTCGCGGTGATGTGCGGATGCTTGCCGACCAGCGACAGGCCTTCGTCCGAATGCGAGGCCAGCTCGAAGAACAGGAGCGAGAGGCTTTGCGCGGCGCGCGCGCTGACCGCGATGTCCGGACCGCTGACCGCGATCCGATCGGCATGCGGAATGGCGCGCGCTTCGAACAGGCCCTTCAGCTTGACGCCCTGCCACTGGCTCTCGCTGAGCAGCGAGACCACGTTGGACATCGCGTGGATGCGGCCGATCAACAGCTCGCGCGCGACGTCGATGTCCGAACCATGGCGCAGGGTTCGCGTTACGATCGACTGGATCACGGCAAGGATGTTCTTCACGCGATGATTCAGCTCGTCGATGACAGCCGTCAGCCGCCGCTCGAATCCGATCCGCACCTGGATCTCGCGGCTGAGCCTCAGGTTGTTGTAGGCGACGTAGCCGAACAGGCCGCACACCATCGCTGTGATGGCGAAGCCGATCGCCGCCACGATGATCGCGGTCTGCTCGGCACGCCGCGCCGAATTGGTCTTGGCGTAATAGCCGAGCTGCCAGTCGCGGCCTCCAAAGCTGATGGTGCGCGTTGCCGACGGGGCCGGGCCGTCCGGCGACGTCATCCGGGTGGAGACGACGCCCTGGTCGTTGGCAATCAGTTCACTGCCCTCCTTGCGCGGGTCCTTCAGCGCGACCGAGAACAACGAAAGATCGTCATTGGTCAGCATCAGCGAGGCGAGCTCGTAGGAGAACGTGATGAACCCAACCGGCTCGGTGGCGCCCTCGGGGATGACGGGAGCGGCGACGATGACGCCGATCGGACCGTTCCCGCGCAAGAGGGGTACCGGGTCGGAGGCGACCGACCGCTTCTCGACCCTGGCCCGCGTCAACATCGCGCTGCGAACCGGATCGTCATCGTAACTGCGGCCCGGGAGTGCCTTCGTCTCGTCGCTGCGCGGCTCGAGGTCCATCAGCACGTCGATCGGATGGGTGAGGCTGGCGGGGTCGATCGGCTTGTCGCTGTAGTCGCGAATCTGGGGCTTCGGGAAGCCGGCGGTCGCGATCGCGGTCTGTGCCGCAGCGAGTTCGCTCGGCTGGAGCCGGGCGATCCAGCCGGCCACCACGAAGTCGGTCTTGAAGGCGTAGATCGCCGATCGCAGCGGCTCCAGCATATTGGGTTTCAGCACCGACGGCGCGCGGAACAGGCCTGAGGCGACACGCGCCAGTAGCTCACGCTCGGTCGACCTGTCCTGGACAAGGCTCGCATGAACGTCGATCGCACGCGCCAGCGCAATGCGATCCAGCGCCAGCTCCTGGTCGTGGACACGATAGGCCGCAAGCCCCGAGAGCAAAGCTCCGAGCAGAGCGATGAAACCGATGATGAAACCCAGCCGGACCACGCGACTACTCAGGCGAAGTCGGGAGGTCGGCAATAAACACGGAGCATATGAACGCCGCTCGAACGGCCATGTGCCGAAACAGGGTGGAGCCCAGTGGCAGGGATAATGACGGAGGAGGCATCTGTACGCAACTTGGGTCGCCCAAAAAGCTTAATCCGCCCGGCCGAACGTCTGGCCAGGAACGGCTTTGCCGGGGCACAGGAGGTAGATAATCGCCGTGTCCGAAATTTGTTCCGCAAACGCGGATCTGCCCCAGACGTTAACGGCGGAAATGCCTGCGCCATCTCGCCGCGGCCGATCAGCCCGCTCGTTTCAGCCCACCTTTGGTCTCGATGAAGCCGACGATGCGGTCGAGGCCTTCGCTCTTCTTCAAATTGGTCATGACGAAGGGACGCTCGCCGCGCATGCGCTTGGCGTCGGTATCCATCTTCTCGAGGGACGCACCGACATGGGGCGCGAGATCGATCTTGTTGATGACCAGAAGGTCCGAGCGGGTGATGCCGGGGCCGCCCTTGGACGGGATCTTGTCGCCGGCGGCAACGTCGATGACATAGATGGTCAAATCGGCCAGCTCCGGGGAAAAAGTGGCGGCGAGATTGTCGCCGCCGGACTCGATCAGCACGAGATCGAGCCCGGGGAATTTGGCGCGCATGTCCGCCACCGCAGCGAGATTCATCGAGGCGTCCTCGCGGATCGCAGTGTGCGGGCAGCCGCCGGTCTCGACGCCGGCGATGCGGTCCGGCGTCAGCGAGCCGGAGCGCACAAGGAATTCCGCATCCCATTTGGTGTAGATGTCGTTGGTGATCGCGGCGATGTCGTAACGCTCGCGCATGGTCTTGCAGAGCAGGTCCATCAACGCAGTCTTGCCCGATCCAACGGGGCCGCCGACGCCGACACGCAAAGGGCCGTGAGAAGTTGCCATTGAGATTGTTTCCTATCGTCGTCCTGGCAAAAGCCAGGACCCATTACCACCGAACTTTGTCGTCGCGGCAAGCCGAGGCCGCACGGGTGCACGCGCAGTAGTGGCTATGGGTCCTGGCTTTCGTCAGGACGACGACGGAGTGCACAGCCCGACCGTCATGACCGAAACAGCCGCGTATATTGCGTCTCGTGCCGCAGGCTGGCGAGATCGGCGCGGAAGATGGCGCTGCCGAGATCGCCCAATGTCGCGTTCAGCGCCCGATTTGCGGTCACCGCGACGGCGGTTTCCAGCGTGACCAGCACACGCTGGCTGTCGGTCTGGCCGAGCGGAACGAGCCGGCTCGCCGCAGAAATCCAGTTCGAGACCAGCGCATGCAGGAAGGCGTGCAGTGTCGGGGCCAGCGGCACGCCATGCATCGCGGCAACGACGCCGACAGCGACGGGATAGACCAGCGGCGTCCGGCACGCCGCGACCATGGCATCCAGGCCCACGGCATCCCACGCCGCGCGGGAGATTTCGATGAAGGCTCGGCCCTGCGAAGTGGTCTCGAGCTGCCGCTCGCGCGAGGGCACGAACGCGGCCGCGAGTTCCGCAATATCGCACAGAGTGTTGTCGTCGCCGGCTTCGGCAGCGCGATAGGCATGAACCAGGAAGGTCGCATCGCAAAAGCCGGAGCCATCACTGAGCATCGCGTCGAGCCAATCGGCGAGCGTTGCGATGTCGGCGATATCGCCGGCTTCGACCGCCCATTCGATGCCGCTGGAATAGGAGAATCCGCCGACGGGAAACGCCGGCGACAGCCACGTCATCAGCCGGTACAGCGCCGCAGCCTCGCGGTCGGCGAGGTCGCCCGCGCTGACAGGCTCATTTGTGGTCATGAGCATGTTTGTGGCCGTGGTGATGGTCGGGATGGTCGCAGTGTTCGTCGTGGTGGTGGTGATGATCATGATCATGCGCGGCATGATCGTGCTGATGGTCAAGGCCGTGATGATCATGTTGATGATGGCCATGATCATGGTGGCCGTGACCATGATGACCATGCTCGTGACGTGCATGGTCATCGTGTCCGTGCGCATGGCCGGCATCGGCATAGGCACCGCCTTCGGGATCGAACGGCGCTTCGATCTCGATCACCTTCGCGCCAAGTCCCTGCACCATCGCCTCGATGACGTGGTCGCGGCGGATGCGCAGGCTCTTGGCCATGAGCTGCGTCGGCAGATGGCGATTGCCGAGATGCCAGGCGACGCGGATCAGATGGTGCGGGTCGCGGCCGCGGATCTCGAGCAGCGGCTCGGGTGCCGCGACCACTTCGACCAGACGGCCGTCCTCCAGCAAGAGCGCATCGCCGCCGCGCAGTGCCACCGCGTTCTCCAGGTCGAGCAGGAATTCGAGGCCCCGCGTTCCCGTCATCGCCATGCGGCGACGGTGCCGATCGTCGAAATCGAGCACGACCGTATCCGCCGGCGTTTCCGTGAAGCGGTGCTGTCCCTTAACCTGCGTCGCCCGGATCATGCGCTGTTACCTCGTCTCGACCTTCTCGGGCGTGATGACTTCGATCTTCGGGGGCGCGGTGAAGCACTTCACCGCGACACGGCCGAACGTCTTCATGTGCTCCTGGCCGCGATGCGGCACGAGCGCCTCGGCATTTTCCCACTGCTCGACGAACACCATCTTGGTGGGGTCGGTGACGCTTTCGTGCAGATCGTAGGCGATATTGCCGGGCTCCTTCCGCGTCTCCCTGATGCAGGCGGTGGCGGCTGCAATGAATTCGGCGCGGGTTTCGGGCTTGATGGTCAAGGTGGCAACGACGTAGATCACGAGAAATCCTCCCGGCTTTTCTTCTGAAGGGTTAGATACCGGCCGGGACATTAGACCAGCCGGGATCGAACGCAAAACCGGAAAAGCCGCCCCAGGACATGCAATCGGCATGCGCCGGGGACATGCGTCGAGGCGCTATTTCAGTACATGAAATATCGCTGCGCCATCGGTAGCACCTCGGCAGGCGGACAGGTCAGCAGTTCGCCGTCGGCGCGCACCTCATAGGTCTCCGGATCGACCTCGATATTTGGCGTGGCGTCGTTATGGATCATGCTCTTCTTCGAGATCTTGCTGCGGGTATTCTGGACCGCATAGAGCTTCTTCTCGATGCCAAGCTTTCGCGCAAGGCCGCCCGTGATGGCAGCCTTCGAGGTGAAGACGACGGAGGATGCCGTGCGCGCCCTGCCGAAGGCGCCGAACATCGGCTGGTAGTGCACCGGCTGCGGCGTCGGGATCGAGGCGTTGGGATCGCCCATGGGCGCCGCGACGATTGAGCCGCCCTTGACGATGCAGTCGGGCTTGACACCGAAGAAGGCCGGGGACCACAGCACCAGATCGGCCAGCTTGCCCTTCTCCACCGAGCCGATCAGCTTCGACACGCCATGCGCGATCGCCGGATTGATCGTGTACTTGGCAATGTAGCGCTTGACGCGGAAATTGTCGTTGTCCTTGCCCTTGTCCTGCGGCAGCGAGCCGCGCTGCTTCTTCATCTTGTCCGCGGTCTGCCAGGTCCGGATGATGACTTCGCCGAGGCGGCCCATCGCCTGCGAGTCCGACGACATCATCGAGAGCGCCCCGAGATCGTGCAGGATGTCCTCGGCCGCGATGGTCTCCTTGCGAATGCGGCTTTCCGCGAACGCCAGATCTTCCGCAATCGACGGATCGAGGTGGTGACACACCATCAGCATGTCGAGATGCTCGTCGATGGTGTTGCGCGTGAAGGGCCGCGTCGGGTTGGTCGAGGACGGCAGCACGTTCTTGAGCCCTGCGACCTTGATGATGTCAGGCGCATGGCCGCCGCCGGCGCCTTCGGTGTGGAAGGCGTGAATGGTACGGCCCTTGAAGGCCTTGATGGTGTCCTCGACGAAGCCGGACTCGTTCAACGTGTCGGAGTGCAGCATGACCTGGATGTCGTAATCGTCGGCGACCGACAGGCAGTTGTCGATCGCGGCCGGCGTGGTGCCCCAATCCTCGTGCAGCTTCAGCGCACATGCGCCGGCCTTGATCATCTCGACCAGGGCTGCGGGCCGCGAGGCGTTGCCCTTGCCGGAAATGCCGAGATTGACCGGGAAGGCATCGAACGACTGGATCATCCGCCCCATGTGCCAGGGTCCCGGCGTGCATGTCGTGGCGAAGGTACCGTGCGAGGGCCCGGTGCCGCCGCCGAGCATCGAGGTGACGCCTGACATCAGCGCATGCTCGATCTGCTGCGGACAGATGAAATGGATGTGGCTGTCGAAGCCGCCGGCGGTGAGGATTTTTCCCTCGCCCGCGATCACATCGGTGCCGGGGCCGATGATGATGGTGACGCCCGGCTGGATATCGGGATTGCCGGCCTTGCCGATCGCCGAGATCATGCCGTCCTTGATGGCGACGTCGGCCTTCACGATGCCCCAGTGATCGACGATCAACGCGTTGGTGATGACCGTATCGGCCGCGCCCTGCTTGTTGGTGACCTGCGACTGGCCCATGCCGTCGCGGATCACCTTGCCGCCGCCGAACTTCACCTCCTCGCCATAGGTCGTGAAATCCTTCTCGACCTCGATGATGAGATCGGTGTCGGCCAGCCGCACCTTGTCACCAGTGGTCGGGCCGAACATGTCGGCGTAGACGGAACGCTTCATCTTGACGGACATCACAAGCCCCGTTTGCGTTTGAATTCCAGTTCAGTGCTCACAGCGAGGCCCTCGCTTTTCGCACCATGTCGTCGAATCTCGCGTCGAGCCAGGCGTTACCGCCACGGCAGCCGGCGACGACCTGCTCGGCCCAGCCGGCATAATCGGCGAGATCGTCGCGCTCGTCCGCAGTCGGATCGGAATGAATACGCGCGCCGATATTGCTGACCTTGTCGGCGATCTTGATCAGCTTTGCGCTGGCCGATTTCTTCGGCGCCTCGACGACCTGCAGGCGCCGCCGCTCGGCCTTCGACAGACTCATGTCGTCGGTGCATTCGACGACGAGGGAGGCAACCCGGTCGGAGAATACCTGCGCCAGCTCGTCGCGCGTGGTGTCGGTATCCTCGATCACATCGTGCAGCCAGCCAGCCGCAACGAGCTCGGCATCAGCGCCGTCAGTCGCCGTTGCCACCAGGTTCGCGACCTCGGCGAGATGGTTGATGTAAGGCTCGTTCCCCCGCCCCTTGCGCGCCATGCCATTGTGCCGGCGCGCGGCCAGCTCAGCAGCTTCCGAAATGAGGCGAACGGCGGGAAGCATGAATCACAGCTTCCCCATCACGTCACCGCGGAAGCCGTAGATCGTCTTCTTCCCCGCGAGCGCGACGAGCTGGACGTTGCGGGTCTGGCCGGGCTCGAAGCGGACGGCGGTGCCGGCGGCGATGTCGAGGCGCATGCCGCGGGCTTTCTTGCGGTCGAACTTCAGCGCCGGATTGGTCTCGAAGAAATGGTAGTGCGAGCCGACCTGTATCGGTCGGTCGCCGGTGTTGGCGACCGTGAGCGTCACAGTCTTGCGGCCGGCATTGAGCTCGATCTCGCCGTCCTGGATGAAGAGTTCGCCGGGGATCATGCTTCTCGCTCCTACCTGATCGGTTCGTGCACGGTGACGAGCTTGGTGCCGTCAGGGAACGTCGCCTCGACCTGGATGTCGTGGATCATCTCGGGGATGCCGGGCATCACCTGGTCGCGGGTGAGCACCTGTGCGCCCGATTGCATCAGCTCGGCGACCGTGCGGCCGTCGCGCGCGCCTTCGAGGATGAAATCGGAGATGATCGCGATCGCCTCGGGATGGTTGAGCTTGACGCCGCGATCCAGTCTGCGACGCGCCACAATCGCCGCCATCGAGATCAGAAGCTTGTCCTTTTCGCGGGGAGACAGGTTCATGAAGAATCTCTTCCGTTCAAATCGTCAATTCAGCCAGAGCCGCGGCAAGGCCGCACCCGTGCACGCCAGCACGGCCATCATGTCGGCACGCAAACGCGCCGCATCTTGGGCACAGAACCGCGCCATTGCAAAGCCATTCCAGGCGGATATTCCGACCTCGCCGGCAAAAGAGCCCGAGGCTTCGCGAATGCGTTCGACCAGCGCCTCGTCGCCGGGCACCATCAGCGCCGTACCGATCGCAGCACCTGCCTTGGCGACCGCCGACCGCGCCAGCTTTTCACCGATCTGGCCGTCGAGCCTGATGGTCTCGGCAAAAATCAGTTTGCCGCCACGGCGCAGCCGCCAGCGGTCGACGAATTCGCCCTGTTCCAGGCGCTCGCCCATGGCGGTGCGGCCGAATACGACAATCTCGCAAAGCAGTAGCGAAGCGGCGTTATCGAGTTCGATGTCGAAGCGGCGATGCACCCGTGCGCGGTCGAAGAGGATCGTCTCCTGGGGCAGCCAGCCGAGGTGCGCGTCGGCACCAACCTTCAAGGAAATGTTGAGCTGCGCCACCGCCCCCGGCGCGCGATAGATCTTTTCAGCGGCCGCCGTCGTCAGCGTCAAACGCGAGCTATCTGCGGCCGAGATCTCGATGTCGAACCGATCGCCGCCGGCAACGCCTCCGGCCGTGTTCACGAACACCCCCGACAGGCCGTCGTCCTCCGGCGAGGGAAAGCGCACACGGAGCGAGCCGGATTCATGCAGGGCGCCCCGCCGCGTCACGCCGTCACGGGCGTGCACGTCGAAGCGCACCGCGCCTCGAGCACGATTGGCTTCAAACACCGAAGATATCGCTAAAGCGTCGCTGCGCATCCGTCTCCCCAGCCGGCCGCGGCAGAAATCTGGAATTACAGCGCCATCTGGCGGCTGATTTCGGCCGGGTCGAGATTGGAGCGGTCGCAGGTGAACTTCACCGCACCGCGATCCATCACCGCAAAACTGTCGCCGAGTTCGCAGGCAAAGTCGAGATATTGTTCGACCAGCACGATGGCGATGTTGCCGAGGTTGCGCAAGTAGGAGATGGCGCGGCCGATGTCCTTGATGATCGAGGGCTGGATGCCTTCGGTCGGCTCGTCCAGCAGCAGCAGCTTCGGCCGCATCACCAGCGCGCGCCCGATCGCGAGCTGCTGCTGCTGGCCGCCGGAGAGATCGCCGCCGCGCCGGCCGAGCATGGATTGCAGCACCGGAAACAGCGAGAACACGTCGTCCGGAATGTTCTTGTCCTGGCGCTTGAGCGGACCGAAGCCGGTCTTGAGATTTTCCTCGACCGTCAGCAGCGGAAAGATCTCACGGCCCTGCGGCACGAAGCCGATGCCTTTGCGCGCCCGCTCATAGGGCTTGAGGCCGGTAATGTCGCTGCCATCGAACACGATTGCGCCCGAGGAGATCGGATATTGCCCGACCATGGCGCGCAGCAACGACGTCTTGCCGACGCCGTTGCGCCCGAGCACGCAGGTCACTTTGCCCGGCTCGGCCGCGATCGAGACGCCGCGGAGCGCCTGCGCCGCGCCGTAGAACAGGTTGATGTCCTTGACCTCAAGCATCGCTCAGCGTCCCAGATAGACTTCGATGACCCGCTCGTTCGACGAGACCTGGTCGATGGTTCCTTCGGCGAGCACGGTGCCTTCATGCAGGCAGGTGACCTTGACCCCGAGCTCGCGCACGAACGTCATGTCGTGCTCGACCACCATGACGGTGTGGGTCTTGTTGATTTCCTTGAGCAGCTCGGCGGTGAGATGCGTCTCGACGTCGGTCATGCCGGCAACGGGCTCGTCGACGAGGAGCAGTTTCGGATCCTGCGCCAACAGCATGCCGATCTCGAGCCACTGCTTCTGGCCGTGGCTGAGGCTGCCGGCGAGGCGGTTGCGGGCGTCGGTGAGACGGATCGTCTCCAGCACCTTGTCGATGCGCTCGGACTCGGCCTTGCTGCCGCGCCAGAACAGCGTGCCCTTGACGCTGTGGTCGACATTGAGCGCCAGCAGCAGGTTGTCCTGCACGGTCTGGCTCTCGAACACGGTCGGCTTCTGGAATTTGCGGCCGATGCCGAGCTCGGCGATGCGGGTCTCGTCCAGCCGCGTCAAATCGGTGACGCCGTCGAACAGCACCGTCCCCTCGTCAGGCTTGGTCTTGCCGGTGATGATGTCCATCATCGTGGTCTTGCCGGCGCCGTTCGGGCCGATGATGGCCCGCATCTCGCCCGGCTCGAGCGTCAGCGACAGATTGTTGATGGCATGGAAGCCGTCGAACGAGACGTGTACGCCGTCGAGATAGAGCATCGCGGATGTCGCGCGGGTATCCATGACGTTCATGACAGCTACTCCGCCATCTTGGGTTCGGTGATGGCGTCTTCGGCCGCCGCACTTGCAGTGGCCGACGCAGAGCGCTTCTCTTTCGACTGATCGCGCCAGGCATTGAAAGTGCCGACAATGCCCTTCGGCAGCAGCAGCGTCACCAGGATGAACAGCGCACCCAGCATGAACAGCCAGTACGGCGCCAGCACGCCCGAGGTGAAGAAGGTCTTGGCGTAGTTGACCACGATGGCGCCCAGCGCCGCGCCGATCAGCGTGCCGCGCCCGCCGACTGCGACCCAGATCACCGCCTCGATCGAATTGCCCGGTGCGAATTCGGATGGATTGATGATGCCGACCTGCGGCACATAGAGCGCGCCGGCGACGCCCGCCATGCAGGCCGACAGCGTGAATACGAACAGCTTGTAGGACTCGACGCGGTAGCCGAGGAAGCGGCTGCGGGATTCCGCGTCGCGGATCGCGATCAGCACCTTGCCGAGCTTGGAGGACACGACCGAGCGGCAGATCAGGAAGCTGAAGATCAGCGCCAGACAGCTCAGCGCGAACAGCGCCGCGCGCGTGCCCTCGGCCTGAACGTTGAAGCCCAGGATGTCCTTGAAGTCGGTCAGTCCGTTATTGCCGCCGAAGCCGAAATCGTTACGGAAGAAGGCGAGCAGCAACGCATAGGTCATCGCCTGCGTGATGATCGACAGATACACGCCAGTGACGCGGGAGCGGAAGGCGAGCCAACCGAAGCAGAAAGCGAGCAGGCCAGGTACGATCAAGACCATCAGCGCGGCGAACCAGAACATGTCGAAGCCGTACCAGGTCCAGGGCAGCTTCGAGTAATTCAGGAACACCATGAAGTCGGGCAAGACAGGATTGCCGTAGACGCCACGGGCGCCGATCTGCCGCATCAGATACATGCCCATGGCGTAGCCGCCGAGCGCGAAGAAGGCGCCGTGGCCTAGCGAGAGGATGCCGCAATAACCCCAGATCAGGTCGATCGAGAGTGCGAGGATCGCGTAGCAGACATACTTGCCCCAGAGCGCGACCAGATAGGTCGGCACCTGCAGGAACGAATCCGACGGCAGCAGCAGGTTGGAGAGCGGGATGAGGATGCCGCAGGCAGCGACGACGGCGAGGAAGATCGCCGCGCCGCGGTCCAGCGATCGCGTCAGCATGTGAGGGGTCATGCTTCCACCGCGCGGCCCTTGAGCGCGAACAGGCCGCGCGGCCGCTTTTGAATGAACAGGATGATCAGGACCAGAATCGCGATCTTGCCGAGCACGGCGCCTGCGACCGGCTCCAGGAACTTGTTGGCGATGCCGAGCGTGAAGGCGCCGACCAGCGTACCCCAGAGATTGCCGACCCCGCCGAACACCACGACCATGAAGCTGTCGATGATGTAGCTCTGGCCGAGATTGGGGCTGACATTATCGATCTGCGACAGCGCCACGCCGGCAATGCCGGCAATGCCCGAGCCGAGCCCGAAGGTCAGCGCGTCGACACGCGAGGTGGCGATGCCCATCGAGGCCGCCATGCGGCGGTTCTGTGTCACCGCGCGCATCTCCAGGCCGAGCGCGGTGTAGCGCAGCATGGCGAGCAGGATCGCGAATACCGCAAGCGTGAAGACGAGAATCCAGAGCCGGTTGTAGGTGATGGTGATCTGGCCGAGATCGAACGCGCCGCTCATCCAGGAGGGGTTGCCGACCTCGCGGTTGGTCGGGCCGAACATGGTGCGCACCGCCTGCTGCAACACCAGCGACAAGCCCCAGGTCGCGAGCAGCGTCTCCAGCGGCCGGCCATAGAGGAAGCGGATGATACTGCGCTCGATCAGCACGCCAATGGCGCCGGCGACGAGGAAGGCGAGCGGCACGGCAATCAGCAGCGAATAGTCGAACAGTGCGGGATAGCGGGTGCGGATCACCTCTTGCACCACAAAAGTGGTGTAGGCCCCGATCATCACCATCTCGCCATGGGCCATGTTGATGACGCCCATCACGCCGAAGGTGATGGCGAGCCCGATCGCCGCCAGCAGCAGTACCGAGCCGAGCGACAGGCCGTACCAGGCATTCTGCACCGTCGACCAGATCGCGAGCGAGTTCTGGATCGAGCCGATCGCGCTCGTCGCGGCCTTCGATACGGAGGCCGGCTGGTCGGAGCCGATGTCGGCCAGCAGCGCCAGCGCTTCCTGATCGCCGCGCGCCCTGATGGTGGCGACCGCTTCGAGCTTCTGCACTTCGGTGGCGTCGGACTTGAACAGCAGGATCGCCGCGCGCGCTTCGCCGAGCGCAGTCTTGACCGCTTTGTTGGTTTCCTTGGCAAGTGCACTCTCGACGGGATCGAGCGCCGTCTCTTCGTGCGACTTGAAGACGGATTGAGCGGCCTGGAGCCGCGTATCGAGATCGGGCGACTGCAGCGTCAGGCTGCCGAGCGCGGCATCGACGCTGCGGCGCAGGCGATTATTGAGGCGAACAGCGCTGGCGCTGTCGGGTACGCTGGCAACGGCCTCACCGGTCGCGGCGTCGATCGACTTGCCGTCGGTACCCGTGACGTAAACCTTCTTGCTGTCGGGATCGGCCATGAGACGACCGTCCTGGAGCGCGCTGATGATCGGAAAGGCGAGCTTGTTGCCGCTGCTTGCGACTACGCCGATCGCGTCATCGGTGTCGGAAAAATCGTCGTTGGCGAATTTGGCGACCGCATCCTCGAACGGACCGGCAAAGGCCGGCAGCGCGAACGCGATCAGGAACAGCGAAAGAACAAGGGTCGAGAGACGAGCAGATAGTTTGGTTGGCACTGGATCACCCCGGCAGAAGTGGGGAGAAGGCGGCGGAATAGCCGCCTTCTCCCGTCGTGCAGTCGAATGTCAGATCCGGATCAGGAGCCGGAGCCGAGGCACTTGTTGGTCTTGGTGTTGAAGTTGCCGCACTTCTTGCCGACCCAGTCGCCGATCAGGTCCTTGGAGCCGTCGAGCTCCTTCGACCATGCGTCGCCGGGGACGAGGCTCGGGGTCTTCCAGACCACGTCGAACTGGCCGTTGCCCTTGATCTCGCCGATGAACACCGGCTTGGTGATGTGGTGGTTCGGAAGCATCTTGGCGATGCCGCCGGTCAGGTTCGGCGTCTCGATGCCGGGAAGCGCGTCGATCACCTTGTCCGGATCGGTCGACTTCACCTTCTCGACCGCCTTCACCCACATGTTGAAGCCGATCACGTGGGCTTCCATCGGGTCGTTGGTCGTACGCTTCGGGTTCTTGGTGTAGGCCTGCCAGTCCTTGATGAACTTCTCGTTCGCCGGGGTCTTGATCGACTCGAAGTAGTTCCAGGCGGCGAGATGGCCGACCAGCGGCTTGGTGTCGATGCCGGCGAGCTCCTCTTCACCCACCGAGAACGCGACCACCGGGATGTCCTTCGCCTTGATGCCCTGGTTGCCGAGTTCCTTGTAGAAGGGGACGTTGGCGTCGCCGTTGATGGTCGAGACCACCGCCGTCTTCTTGCCGGCCGAGCCGAACTTCTTGATGTCGGCCACGATCGTCTGCCAGTCGGAGTGACCGAACGGCGTATAGTTGATCATGATGTCTTCCTGGGCGACACCCTTCGACTTCAGATAGGCTTCCAGGATCTTGTTGGTGGTGCGCGGATAGACGTAGTCGGTGCCCGCGAGCACCCAGCGCTTCACCTTTTCTTCCTTCATCAGGTAGTCGACGGCGGGGATCGCCTGCTGGTTCGGAGCAGCACCGGTGTAGAACACGTTGCGCTCGGACTCTTCACCCTCGTACTGCACGGGGTAGAACAGGATGTTGTTGAGCTCCTTGAACACCGGGAGCACCGACTTGCGCGACACCGAGGTCCAGCAGCCGAACACGACCGAGACCTTGTCCTTGGTAATCAGCTCGCGCGCCTTTTCGGCAAACAGCGGCCAGTTCGAAGCGGGGTCGACAACGACGGCCTCGAGCTTCTTGCCGAGCAAGCCGCCCTTCTTGTTCTGCTCGTCGATCAGGAAAAGGATGGTGTCCTTCAGCGTGGTTTCGCTGATGGCCATGGTGCCGGAGAGGGAGTGCAGGACGCCAACCTTGATGGTGTCGTCCGCGGCCTTCGCGCCGGAAATGGACGCCAGACCGAGCATCAGTCCAGTGGTCGCGGCGAGCACGCCGCGGCGGCTAAATGACGCCGCTATATCGTGAATGGATTTGGTAGGCATGGATGTATCATCTCCCTGACGCAGACGTGAAAAACGCTGCGAAACGGCCCCACGGCCGCCTGCGATTAACGGAATCGCAAGAACCATGCCATGGCCTGGGCACCTGCCAAGTGATTGGTCGGCTTCAATAATTTCGCCGCAATCCAACTTTAGCCGCGATCTGACTGCTCAAAACTTGAGCGAACAAAATGTATGCTTACGCGGCAGCCAGTTCATTTTTTGAGCAAATCAGTGTCGCTGGCTAAAATTCCGGCATAACTATTTTTGCACTGCAATCGACGTCAGCCGACGATCCGCCTTGAATGCGCCCCGTCAATGTTCCATATGAGAGGGGAGATCGCTTGCGAATCGAGCGATCGTAGCGAGCCGCGTGTTCTTAAGCCCTTACGGGCCTCTGGCTTGCCCCATATCCTCCAAGCCATCCGACACCCCAAACACGCAGGTGTCTTCTCGACACCCTTTTGCGCGCGCCCCGCTGATTGCGTCGGGCCGATCGCATTTGACATGGAAAGAACCCATCTTTTGACTTCGTTTCAGGACTTCGGCCTCGCCGAACCGATCGCACGTGCTCTCGCCGAAGAGAATTACGTCACCCCGACCCCCATCCAGGCCCAGACGATTCCCACGGCCCTGACCGGCCGCGACGTCGTCGGCATCGCCCAGACCGGCACCGGCAAGACGGCGTCCTTCGCGCTGCCGATCCTGCACCGCCTGCTCGAAAACCGCATCAAGCCGCAGCCGAAGACCGCCCGCGTCCTGGTGCTGTCGCCGACCCGCGAACTGTCCGGCCAGATCCTCGACAGCTTCAACGCCTATGGCCGCCATATCCGCCTGTCCTCGACGCTGGCCATCGGCGGCGTGCCGATGGGCCGCCAGGTCCGTGCCCTCATGCAGGGCGTTGACGTGCTGGTCGCGACCCCCGGCCGCCTGCTCGACCTCGTGCAAAGCAACGGGCTGAAGCTCGGCAGCGTCGAGTTCCTCGTGCTCGACGAGGCAGACCGCATGCTCGACATGGGCTTCATCAACGACATCCGCAAAATCGTCGCCAAGCTGCCGATCAAGCGGCAGACGCTGTTCTTCTCGGCCACCATGCCGAAGGACATCGCCGAGCTCGCCGACGCCATGCTGCGCGATCCCGCCCGCGTCGCGGTGACCCCGGTCTCCTCGACCGCCGAGCGCATCAACCAGCGCATCATCCAGGTCGACTTCGCGTCCAAGCCTGCCTTCCTGACCAAGCTCCTGAAGGACGAACCGATCAACCGAGCCTTGGTGTTTACCCGCACCAAGCACGGCGCCGACAAGGTGGTGAAGACGCTCGAGCGAGCCGGTATCCCCGCGAGCGCCATCCACGGCAACAAGTCGCAGAACCATCGCGAGCGGACGCTGGCGCAGTTCCGCTCCGGTGAGATCCGCACCCTGGTCGCCACCGACATCGCCGCCCGCGGCATCGACGTCGACGGCATTACCCACGTCATCAATTTCGACCTTCCCAACGTCCCCGAGACCTATGTGCACCGCATCGGCCGCACCGCGCGTGCAGGTGCCGACGGCACCGCGATCTCGCTGGTCGCCGGCGGCGAGGAGCTCAGCTATCTGCGCGACATCGAGCGGCTGATCCGCGTGGCGCTGCCGCGCGAGGATCTGCGTACCGATGCGGGCCGCCGCGACCCGGGCGCCCCGGCGCCGCAGCAGCGACAGGGGCGGCCGGGCGGCCGCCCGGGCCAGCGTCCGCAAGGCGCGCGCCACGGCGACGCACGGCGCAGCGACGAACGGCATGGCGACAGTCGCCACCACAGCTCCGGCAAGCCGGGCGACGGACGGCCCGGTGAGGGCCGCCACGGCGAGGCACGGCACGCCGATGGCAGGCATGTGGACGGACGGCCCGGCAACAGCGCGAAGAGCTCTCGCCGCCGCCGCTCCGGTGGTAAGATGCACTCATCGTCAAACGACCGCCCGGAACAGCGTTCCGCGCATAGCGCGGGGGCGCCTGATGGGATACAAGGCGTGGCCTTTTTGCGCCGTGAGAGTCGGCCGAACGGCCACCCGAACCGCAAACCCCATTCGCACTAGCCGTCCACGACCTGGAGAAATTCATGGCTAAGGAAGAGCTGATCCAGTTCGAAGGACTGGTCACCGAAATCCTCCCCGACGCGCGCTACCGTGTGCAGCTCGACGCCGGGCACGAGATCGTCGCCTACACCGCCGGCAAGATGAAGAAGAACCGCATCAAAACGCTGGCGGGAGACCGCGTGACGGTGGAGATGTCGCCCTACGACCTCGAAAAGGGCCGGCTGATTTTCCGCCACAAGGACGAACGTCCGAGCGGAGTGGGTGGACCTCCCCGTCCTGGACAGCGCGGCGGCCAGTTCCGTCGCCGTTAGTGGGCTCCCGCGCGCGAGCGCGGCATTAAAATGCCGACCAATATGCTGATCCGCCGGGGACATCACGGCGGATCAAAAAATCGTGCACGTCCGGATTGTTTTGCCGCCTTGTTTCCAATAAAATCCAGTCATCGATTTTCGGCCGGACGACATTAGCATCCACCGGTACAGCCGGTTCAGACACGCTGACGACCCTTCCAGAAATTCGATCTAACCGGCCTGCGCAAGCGGGCTCTGACATTGTGTATCTGAGAAGGAACTACCCCCGTGAGCATGGGAACCGTGAAGTGGTTTAACGCAACCAAGGGCTTTGGCTTCATCCAGCCCGACGATGGCGGCAAGGACGTGTTCGTTCACATCAGCGCCGTCGAGCGCGCCGGTCTCGGCTCGCTGCGCGAAGGCCAGAAGATCTCCTACGAGATCGTCGCTGATCGCCGCTCCGGCAAGTCGGCTGCCGACAATCTCCGCGACGCAGGCTGATTCCCCCCGCGCGCCTTAGGGCGCACGGACGGGTCAGCGCGAGCGCACTGAACAAAGGAAAAGGCCGTGCGAATGCACGGCCTTTTTCATGTCGGGCGAGCGGATGCGCTCAATAGGTCGTGCAGGCCGTGGCCGGGCTGTAATACACGCAGGACGATTGGCGCGGGCGGGTATAGGCGACGTCGCTGAGCGTGATCGAGTTCTTGAGCACGTAGCCGACCGAGGGCGTGTAGTTGTAGCTGACTTCGCTGAAGATCAGATAGGTGCCGGCGATCGCGAGCGTCGTGGGAATCGAGACCGTCGACTTCTGGGTCCGCGGCGCCGACCCCTTGCTCCACTGAACATGCGCCGTCTGTGTCGAATCCACGTAGAGCTCGGTGATCGTCGCCAGCACCGGCGTCGCGGAATACGGCGTCATGATCGCGGTCGAGGCCGCGAAGAAATTGGTCATGTCGGTATCGGCGACCGACGTCGACTGCGAGGTCAGGTCCGACAGCGTGCGGGCCATCAGCGTCACCTTGCGATCGATTGCCACGGCCGACGAGAATTCGACCGTGCCGAAGAACATCACCAGCATCAGCGGCACGATCACCGCGAATTCGGTGGCCGCAAGACCCCTGCCATCGGCCAGGAACTCATACGCGGAGAAACGGGCCGCCCGCCAGAATTTCGCAATCATCCGCATCGCTCTACCCGGTCCGTTGGTCTCAATAAGGCTCGTTCTTGAATGCGGCCGTGGCCACCAGCAGCCGCTTGCTGGTGCTGCCGCAGCCGATGTTGTAGCCGAGCCCGGTGACGAACAGTGGCCACTGATAGAACAGCCGGACCACCACGATGTCGCCGGCATTGCCCGCGCTGTAGTTCATGTTGGTGTCGAAGTTGCAGGCCGCATCGAGATGGGTAGGCAACGTCACGGCCGAGAAGGACGAGAAGCTGGTGACGTCGACGTACAGGCTGTTGCAATCGAACAGCGCAGGGATCTGGCTGCAGACGTAGCTCTTGAACGTCGCTTGCGTGCAGGCCGTGGCGACGCCGCCCACCGCGCAGGCGCTCACTGAACCCGACTGCGCCTGGCCGGTCAGCACCACGCGCGCGGAATTCTGCGTGATGGTCTCGAGCACCTGGCCCGAGAAGAACACCAGCGCCGTCTCGATGATGGCAAACAGCAGTGCGAAGAAGATCGGTGCGATCAGCGCGAATTCGACCGCCGCCGATCCGCGGCGATTGCTGCGAAATCTGCGCATTGCAGTCCGGAGCGTGAACCTCGAAGGTGCAGGCGATGGCATCGCGTCAAATTCCCCAGCGGCGGCGATCATTGCCCTGACCAGTACCGGAAACTGATTGTTTAAGTGTTTCAGGCAATCCGCACCGGCCGGGCCGCGTCGTTAAGAGCGGGTTAACCACGCCGCCGCCATCGCAAGGTGGGACCCAGGCAGCAGTGACGGCGCGAGACCGGAGGTCCCGCCGGTCGCCGGTCCAGACGCCTTTGTTTTGCTAGTTCGTCTTCGCAGCCGGCGCGGCCGCGGTGCCGCTGGCGTTGCTGTTCAGCGAACCGGCCTGGCTCATCGTGTTGTTGAAGTATTGATCGCTGTCGCCGAGCGTGACGCGACGCTGGCAGAGCGGCATGCAACTGTAGGACTCCCGCTCGATCCCGCGATAGACGGTGACAAGCTGGTCGCTCGGGCCTTCGACCTGGATCTGCCGGTCGACCAGGATCTCGCCGCCGCGATCGAGCGCGATGAAGTTGGTGGCGCCGTAGCCTTTGCCTGTTACGACGATCATTCCGCCTGGCTGAAGCGTGACGTCGGCGATCAAGGGATTGCCGACCACGATCGTCGCCACCTTGCCGGGCAGCCGAACCAGCTTGGCCTGGTCGACATTCACGGCGATGGTATCGACGGTGGGCTCGGCAAGGCCGATGGCCGGCGAAGCCAGCACGGCAGCCGTGGCCAGAAGACAGATGCGCGCACGACGGCGCAGGAACTCTTTACACATACTCTTACCCCGGGACGTCACAAACCGGCATGATCGATCAGGAAGCGGAGCCGGCGCCCGACCCGGTTAACCTGCCTGTAATTCGTGAACGTTCCGCAAATTCGCCGACTATTGTTCTAACGGACTGCCGCTTTGTCAGCGCCGAGAGCGCCTAGTGCCGGAACGGGTAGGCAAGCTGACCGGGGAATTCCTTCGGCATGGTCGCTTCGTCCTTGCCATAGTCCTGCGGCAGTTCGCCCTTCGGCATACGGAAGGTCCCGAACAGCACGTCCCAGATCGGGAAGGTGCCGGCGAAATTGGTGTCACCGCCATCTTCAAGCGGGGTGTGGTGCCAGCGGTGGAACACCGGCGTCGCCAGCACATAACGGAACGGCCCGAAGGTCCAGTTCAGGTTGGCGTGCACGAAGGCCGAATGGAAGGTCGTGAACGGACCGACCCAGATCATCACGTTCGGCGAAATGCCGGCCATCAGCAGCACCACGTCGACACCGATCGTGCCGAGCATCAGGTTCACCGGATGGAAGCGGGCCGCCGAGATCCAGCTGATCTCCTCCGAGGAGTGATGGATCGCATGGTATTTCCAGAACTCGCCGCCGTGAAACAGCCTGTGCAGCCAGTACAGCATGAAGTCGGCCAGGACCAGGAACAGCACGCCCTGCAACCAGAGCGGCAGTTGCGACAGCGGGCCGTGGCCGTTGTCGTAGAAGGCGATCAGTTCGTCGGCATCGTGGATGTTGAAGACGAAGCCGGCGGTGACGATCAACAGTCCAATCCGCATGGTGCGAGCGAACACCGGAACGAAGAACCAGTAGCAGACGTCGGTCACGATCTCCCGCTTGCGCCACCACGACGGACCGGGATTGCAGGCCCAGAAGTGCTCGAGCACCGTGAACACGGCCGCGAGCATGAAAGTGACGGGGATCACCTTCTCGATCGTCTCACCCAGCATCAGGGCGACTTGCATGGGCAGGCTCGACATCAATCGCTTCTCTTCCAGGCTGCTGATCCGTCTTACGCCTACTCCGTGAAATTTAAGGGAGGGTGAAGTTGACGCGAAGTTCGGAACTGGACCGAATTGCGACAGCCCCCTTAAGGCGAAATTCACTGTGGCCAAAAGCATCGCGCAAGAGGCGTGTTTGACCGATCGAATTAACCCCGCCGAAAGAGCTCGGCTCACATGGTCGGTGCGTCAAGACACCGCCGAACGGCGACCTCAACCAGATGGAGTTAGTTCATGAAGAACCTGATTGCGCGTTTCGCCAAGGATGAATCCGGCGCCACCGCCATCGAATACGGTCTGATCGCCGCCGGCATCGCGCTGGCCATCATCACCGTCGTCAACAACCTCGGCACCACGCTGAACACCAAGTTCGGCTCGATCAGCTCCTCGCTGAAGTAAGCCGACCAACGAACGACGGCAAAAGCCCCGGACCTCCGGGGCCTTTGTTTTTCTGGCGTAGGCGAGTTCCAGTGGTGTTGCGTAAGCACAGGACCGATGCCGCGGTTGCGGCGAACGAGGCGGACACGGCGCGCACCGACGCGTCGGCCTATTGGGTCTGCCTTGCGCTGCTGCTCGCCATGGTCACGCTCGCGATGCGCATCGCCACTATGTGGTGAGATCGCCGGCGTCCGGCTACCGGCCATGAGGCCGCTGCGGCCGTTGTCGGTTTGTTTAACACTGCCCAATAGCATGCGCCGACGCCCGCGATCCGGCAACAGACTGAAGGCCTCAAGACGCAGCCATGATCCTCGACCTCGCGCGCCTTCTGCTCTTCCCGGCCCTGATGGCGTTCGCAGCCGCCAGCGATCTCTTCACCATGACGATCTCGAACCGCGTCTCGCTGGCGCTGGTCGCAGGCTTCTTCGTGCTCGCCTTTGCCGGTGGCATGGCACCTTACGACGTGCTGAGCCATGTCGGCGCCGGCGCGCTGCTGCTCGTCGTGGCCTTCACCTGCTTTGCGATGGGCTGGATGGGCGGCGGCGACGCCAAGGTCGCGGCATCCGTTGCGCTCTGGTTCGGCTTCGCCCAATTGATGGACTTCCTGCTCTACGCCTCGCTGTTCGGCGGAGCATTGACGCTGCTGTTGCTCCAGTTCCGGCAATGGCCGTTGCCTTACGGGCTTGCCGGCCAGGCCTGGCTCGCACGGCTGCACGACAAGCAGACCGGCATTCCCTACGGCATCGCGCTCGCGCTTGGCGCATTGCTGGTCTACCCCGAGACCGAATGGGTGAAGGCGATCGACCTCGCTCACCTCGCACTGGGCTGAAACGCCTCGGATAAACCCGGCGTTAAGGCGATTTAGATACGCCTCATTAACCATGCTTTGACGAATAGCTGGTCAACTGCCGATTACGGCGGCGGCAGCGTCGCGGCGTTCTGTGGAAAGTGAAGCGTATGAATAGGGCACGCATAGTCGTCCTGACGGTCGCCATCTGCGCCGGCGGTATCGCCGCGTACCTGGCGAGCAGTTCGGACTCTGCGCCGCCGCCAACGGCTCCGGTCGCGCAGCTCCCCACCACCGACGTTCTGGTCGCCAAGAACGACATCGGCCTCGGCCAGACCGTGAAGCCGGAAGACGTGCAGTGGCAGACCTGGCCGACCGCGACCGCCAGCTCCACTTTCATCCGCCGCAGCGAGCGCCCCGATGGCGCCACCCAGGTCACCGGCTCGATTGCGCGCGCTCCCTTCATCCAGGGTGAGCCGATCCGCGACCAGAAGCTGGTCAAGGCCGATGGTTCCGGCTTCATGGCTGCGATCCTGCCGACCGGCATGCGGGCCATCTCCACCGAAATCTCGCCGGAGACCGGCGCCGGCGGCTTCATCCTGCCGAACGACCGCGTCGACGTGATTCTCACGCGGCGCCTCAAGAACCCGGATCAGAGCTCCGGCGCCCCCGACATCATCAAGTCCGAGATCCTCCTGGCGAATGTCCGCGTGCTGGCCATCGACCAGGCTCCGAAGGAGAAGGACGGCCAGAACTCGGTGATCGGCAAGACCGTGACTCTTGAGCTCAATCCCGCACAGACCCAGGCGCTTTCTTCGGGCCGCCAGGCCGGAACGCTGTCGCTGGCGCTGCGCAGCATTGCCGACGTCAAGATGAGCGAGATCACACTCGACGACTCCGCGCAGAAGCGCGAAGGCGTTTCGATCATTCGTTACGGCGTTCAAAGCCAGGCGTCGAAGGCACCATGAGGACAGTCGACATGAAGTGCAGGGCAGATCTTACGACGCTGCGGACCTCGATGGTCCGAGCCCTGTCGTTCTCGGCCGCTCTCGCGCTGACGCTCAATCCCGCGCTGACGCCCGTGATCGCCGCGGATTACCGTCCCGCCGCACCGGTTGCGACCGACGGCCAGATGAACGCCCGCTTCCTCTCGCTCGGCATCGGCAAGTCGATCGTGATCGACCTGCCGCGCGACATCAAGGACGTGCTCGTCGCCGATCCCAAGATCGCCAATGCCGTGGTCCGCTCGTCCCAGCGCGCCTACATCATCGGCGCCTCGGTCGGCCAGACCAACATCGTGTTCTTCGATTCCGCCGGCCAGCAGATCGCCGCCTATGACATCGCGGTCAAGCGCGACCTCAACGGCGTGCGCGCGGCGCTCAAGCAGATCCTGCCCAATTCCGACATCCAGATCGACGGTATCGGCGACGGCGTCGTGCTGAGCGGCACCGCGGCCAGCCCGGTCGAAGCGCAGCAGGCCAACGATCTTGCGGTGCGCCTTGCCGGCGGCGCCGACAAGGTCGTGAACTCGATCGTGGTCCGAGGCCGCGATCAGGTCATGCTGAAGGTGACGGTTGCGGAAGTCGCGCGCAACATCGTCAAGCAGCTCGGTATCGACCTGTCGGCGAACCTCAACTACGGCACCTCGGTGGTGAGCTTCACCAACTCGAACCCCTTCACCGCCTACGGCCGCAACCTCGTCGACGGCAACAATCTGACCACCAAGTTCGGCGCGACGCCGTCGGTGCAGGCGACCCTGCGCGCGATGGAGACCGCGGGCGTGGTGCGCACGCTGGCCGAGCCGAACCTGACCGCGATCTCCGGCGAATCCGCGACATTCATCGCCGGCGGCGAATTCCCGGTGCCGGCGGGCTATGCCTGCGATCCCACCACTCACGTTTGTACCACCCAGATCAGCTTCAAGAAGTTCGGTATCTCGCTGAACTTCACGCCGGTCGTGCTGACCGAAGGCAAGATCAGCCTGCGGGTGATGACCGAGGTGTCGGAGCTCTCCAACGACAACGCGATCACGCTGTCGCAGGCGGTGACCTCGAGCTCGGTCAACTCGCTGACCGTGCCCTCGATCAAGACCCGCCGCGCCGAGACCTCGCTGGAAATTCCCTCCGGTGGCGCGATGGCGATGGCCGGCCTGATCCAGGAGCAGACCAAGCAGGCGATCAGCGGATTGCCGGGCCTGATGCAGCTCCCGATTCTCGGCACGCTGTTCCGCAGCCGCGACTTCGTCAACAACACGACCGAGCTGGTCGTGATCGTGACGCCTTACATCGTGCGCGCAGCGGCGCCGAAGGACCTGTCGCGGCCGGATGACGGCTTTGCGGCGCCTGCGGACCCGCAGGCCCAGCTGATCGGCAACGTCAACCGCATCTATGGCGTGCCGGGCCGGGCCGAACCGGCAAGGAACTACCGCGGCACCTACGGCTTCATCACCGACTGACGCGGAACGGGGACATAGTCATGATCACAACACGACCCCAAACCCGCTACCGCGCCGCCGCCCTCGGTGGCGCGCTCGTCGGTATCGCGCTCGCGCTCGGCGGCTGCCAGCACGACGAGGTGGCCACGGCTTCCATTCCCGACGACTACAAGCAGCGTCATCCGATCGCGATCGAGGAACAGAACCGCTCGATCGTCGTGTTCGTCGGCCACGCCCGCGGCGGCCTGACCGCAGCCCAGCGCGCCGACGTGATGGGCCTTGCCTCGACCTGGATGCATGAAGGCACCGGCGCCATCCATATCGACGTGCCCGCGGGAACGCCCAATGCGCGTCCGGTTGCGGAATCCATGCGCGAGATTCAGGCGATGCTGGCGGCGGCGGGCGTGCCCCCTCGCGGCATCATCTCGCGCCCCTACCAGCCGGAAGACAAGCGCTTCCTGCCGCCGATCCGGCTGACATATTCGAAGATCGCCGCGGTCGCGGGCCCCTGCGGCCTGTGGCCCGAGGACCTCGGCCCATCGATCAAGAACAAGAGCTGGTTCGAGAACAAGGAATATTACAACTTCGGCTGCTCTTATCAGCGCAACATGGCAGCCATGGTCGACAATCCGTCGGACCTCGAGCAGCCCAGGCCTGAAACTCCCGCCTACACGGCGCGGCGCATCACCGCCTTCGAGAAATATCGCAAGGGGACGCCGACGACGACCACCTATCCCGAGGCCGAAAAGGCCAAACTAAGCGACACCGGCAAATGATCAGCTACGCGCGTCAGACCCAGGAAGAGCAGCCGGAGGCCCCGCCGCCGGCCGAGGAGCATATTGCGCCCGCGCCGCGTGTCTCGGTCCAGGCCTTCTGCGAAACCGTGGAGACAGCCGCAGCCGTGCAATCGGCCGGCGAGGACCGCCGCCTCGGCAAGGCTCATCTCAAGATCCAGATGGGCGGCATGGCGGCTGCGATCGAAGCCTATCGTTCGGCGCCAACGCCGAACGTGATCGTGCTCGAGAGCGACGCTCGCAGCGATCTGCTGACCGGGCTCGACCAGCTTGCCACCGTTTGCGACGCCGGCACTCGCGTGGTCGTGATCGGCCGCATCAACGACGTCATGCTCTATCGCGAGCTGGTGCGCCGCGGCGTCAGCGACTACGTGCTGGCGCCGGTCGGCCCGATCGACGTCGTGCGCTCGATCTGCAATCTGTTCTCGGCGCCGGAAGCCAAGGCAGTCGGCCGCATCATCGCGGTGGTCGGCGCCAAGGGCGGCGTCGGCGCTTCCACCATCTCCCACAACGTCGCCTGGGCGATCGCGCGGGACCTCGCGATGGACGCCGTGGTCGCCGATCTCGACCTCGCCTTCGGCACCGCCGGGCTCGACTACAACCAGGACCCGCCGCAAGGTATCGCGGACGCGGTATTCTCGCCCGACCGGGTCGACACCGCCTTCATCGATCGCCTGCTGTCGAAATGCACGGACCATCTCAGCCTGCTGGCGGCGCCGGCGACGCTCGACCGGGTCTATGATTTCGGCACCGACGCCTTCGACGCCGTGTTCGACACGCTGCGCTCGACCATGCCGTGCATCGTGCTCGACATTCCGCATCAATGGTCGGGCTGGACCAAGCGCGCCTTGATCGGTGCCGACGACATCCTGATCGTTGCGGCCCCGGATCTGGCCAATCTGCGCAATACCAAGAACCTGTTCGATCTCCTGAAGGCCTCGCGCCCGAACGACCGTCCCCCGCTGTACTGCCTGAACCAGGTCGGCGTTCCCAAGCGGCCGGAGATCGCCGCCACCGAATTCGCCAAGGCGATCGAGAGCCAGCCGGTCGTCTCGATCCCGTTCGAGCCGCAGATCTTCGGCGCGGCCGCCAACAACGGCCAGATGATCGCGGAGATCTCCGCCAACCACAAGTCGATCGAGATGTTCCTCCAGATCGCCCAGCGCCTGACCGGGCGCAGCGAGACGAAGAAACAAAAGTCGTCCTTGCTTTCACCGCTGATTGAGAAGTTGCGGGGAAAATAGGCCGCCGCATGGAGTTGTTAAGTGTTCGGTAAGCGTAGCGGAACAGACACCGACCTTCGGGCTCCCAAGCCCGGCGCCGTGTCGCCAGAGCCTGCCCCGGCTCCGGCGCCGACGGTGTCGCGCGCGCCGCCCCCGCCGACCGTCGCCTCCCCGCCGCTTGCCCCCTCCCGGCCGCCCCCGGCCATGGAAACCCGCCGCTCGGACAATTATTACGAGGTCAAGGCAACCATCTTCGGCGCGCTGATCGAGGCCATCGACCTCGCCCAGCTCGCCAAGCTCGATTCCGAGTCCGCGCGCGAGGAAATCCGCGACATCGTCAACGAGATCATCGCGATCAAGAACATCGTGATGTCGATCGCCGAGCAGGAAGAGCTGCTCGACGACATCTGCAACGACGTGCTCGGCTATGGCCCGCTCGAGCCGCTTCTGGCCCGCGACGACATCGCCGACATCATGGTGAACGGCGCCGGCACGGTCTTCATCGAAGTCAGCGGCAAGATCCAGCGTACCGGTATCCGCTTCCGCGACAATCAGCAGCTGCTCAACATCTGCCAGCGCATCGTCAGCCAGGTCGGCCGGCGCGTCGACGAATCCTCGCCGATCTGCGACGCGCGCCTCGCCGACGGCTCCCGCGTCAACGCCATCGTGCCGCCGCTGGCGATCGACGGCCCGGCGCTCACCATTCGTAAGTTCAAGAAGGACAAGCTGACGCTGGATCAGCTGGTCAAGTTCGGCGCGATCTCGCCTGAGGGCGCCGAGATCCTCCAGATCATCGGTCGCGTTCGCTGCAACGTACTGATCTCCGGCGGTACCGGTTCGGGCAAGACCACCCTGCTCAACTGTCTGACCAACTATATCGAGCACGACGAGCGCGTCATCACCTGCGAGGACGCCGCCGAGCTTCAGCTCCAGCAGCCCCACGTGGTGCGGCTCGAAACCCGCCCGCCCAACATCGAGGGTGAAGGCCAGGTCACCATGCGCGAACTGGTGCGCAACTGCCTGCGTATGCGCCCCGAGCGCATCATCGTCGGCGAAGTCCGCGGCCCGGAGGCCTTCGACCTCCTCCAGGCCATGAACACCGGCCACGACGGCTCGATGGGAACGCTGCACGCCAACAATCCCCGCGAAGCGCTGTCGCGCTGCGAATCCATGATCACGATGGGCGGCTTCTCCCTACCCTCGCGCACCATCCGCGAAATGATCTGCGCCTCGATCGACGTCATCGTCCAGGCCGCGCGCCTGCGCGACGGTTCGCGCCGCATCACCCACATCACCGAGGTGATGGGCATGGAAGGCGACACCATCATCACCCAGGACATCTTCCTCTACGACCTCGTCGGCGAGGACGCCAACGGCAAGATCATCGGCAAGCACCGCTCGACCGGCATCGGCCGCCCGAAATTCTGGGAACGCGCCCGCTATTACGGCGAAGAGAAACGACTTGCCGCGGCCCTCGACGCCGCGGAAACGGGACCGAAGACGTGAGCAGGTCGGCGCAATCATGAACATTCAGGTCCTTGCCCTCGCCTTCCTCGCCACCGCTGCCGTCGGCGGCTTGGCCTGGGTCTTCCTCTATCCGATGCTGTCCGGCGAACGGAAGGCCGAGAGCCGCCGCGCCTCGATCGCGCGCGCCGAAGCGCCGACCGCCCGCCAGGCTGAGAAAACCCAGCGGTCGCGCCGCGAGCAGGTCGAGAGCTCGCTCAAGGACCTCGAGGCCAGACGCACGCAGGAGAAGAGCGTCCCGCTCAACATCCGCCTGTCGCAGGCCGGGCTCGACTGGACCACGCAGAAATTCTGGATCGTGTCCGGCGTCGTGGCGGGCGTGTTCTTCTTTGGCGCGCTGTTCGGCGGCGGCGGCCTGCTCGGCGCGGCTGGTCTTGCCTTCGCCGGCGGCTTCGGCCTGCCGCGCTGGGCGCTGGGCTTCCTGAAGAAGCGCCGCGAGAACCAATTCCTGAAGGCACTGCCCGACGCCGTCGACGTCATCGTCCGCGGCATCAAGGCCGGCCTGCCGCTGTTCGAATCCATCAAGGTCGTCGCGGCCGACGCGCCGGAGCCGCTGCGCAGCGAGTTCCTGGCCATCATCGAGACGCAGGCGATCGGCATGCCGCTCGGCGAGGCCTGCTCGCGTCTTTACGAGCGGATGCCGCTCCCGGAAGCCAATTTCTTCGGCATCGTGGTGTCGATCCAGCAGAAATCGGGCGGCAACCTCTCCGAAGCGCTGGGCAACCTCTCCAAGGTGCTGCGCGACCGCAAGAAGATGAAGGAAAAGATCCAGGCGATGTCGATGGAAGCCAAGGCCTCGGCCGGCATCATCGGCTCGCTGCCGCCGATCGTGATGTTCCTCGTCTATCTCACGACGCCCGGCTACATCTCCCTGCTGTGGACCCATCCCACCGGACAGCTCATGCTGGTCGGCTGCGTCGCCTGGATGTCGATCGGCATCATGGTGATGAAGAAGATGATCAACTTCGATTTCTGACGGTGCCATATGGTCGAGTTCCTCGTTACGAAACTGCATGACGCCCACTTCATGACCATGCTGCTGGCGGCCATCGCCGCCAGTGCCACCGTCTACACGCTGGTCATACCGCTGTTCGCCGGCGAGGGCCTCGCCAAGCGGATGAAGGCGGTGGCGAGCGAGCGCGAGCGGATCCGGCAGCGCGAGCGCGACCGCCTCAACAAGAGCGAGAAGGTGTCGCTGCGCCAGACGCCCAAGCAACTCGTCTCCAAGGTCGTCGAGGACTTCAACCTCACCAAATGGCTGGCGCAGGAGGCTGCGCGCGACAAGCTGATCATGGCCGGCTACCGCGGCCAGGCGCCCTACGTCACCTTCCTGTTCGCCCGCATGGTGGCGCCGCTCGTGCTGTTCGTCGGCTCGGTCGTCTACGTGTTCCTGATCGCCCATATGGACCGCCCGATGCCGATCAAGATCGGAATCTGCGTCGGTGCGGCCTATCTCGGCCTGCAGGCGCCGATGCTGTTCCTGAAGAACGCGATCTCCAAGCGCCAGCTCTCGATCAAGCGCGCCTTCCCCGACGCGCTCGACCTGCTGCTGATCTGTATCGAATCCGGCATGTCGGTGGAAATGGCGTTCCGCAAGGTCGCGACCGAGATCGTCGGCCAGTCGATCGCGCTGTCGGAGGAGTTCACGCTGACCACCGCCGAGCTGTCTTACTTGCAGGACCGCAAGGTGGCGTATGAAAACCTGGCGAAGCGCACCGGGCTCGAGGGCGTCAAATCGGTCTGTCTGGCGCTCCAGCAGGCCGAACGCTACGGCACCCCGCTCGGCCAGTCCCTGCGCGTGATGGCGCAGGAAAACCGCGACATGCGCATGAACGAAGCCGAGAAGAAGGCCGCCGCACTGCCGCCGAAGCTGACGGTGCCGATGATCCTGTTCTTCCTGCCGGTGCTGTTCGTCGTCATTCTCGGACCGACCGGCATCAAGATCTCCGAGTTGCACTGACGCGGAACAAAAACGCGAAAACAACCCCATGCACAGTAGCCGGCCGGCGCCGGCTCGGTGCCACCTGGATCGCGGCAAACCTTCGAACTGTCAGGCGAAATTCGCCTCGTCCCGCCAAAGGCAGCGGAATCAGCCGGATCGGCTGAGCGAGGCGATCGGCGTGCGCTTCGGCGCGCCGCGCGCGCCATCGTTGCGGTTCAGCATGTCCTTGAGATAGGCGACATTGGCCGCGGCCTCGTCCGGCGGCAGGTCCGCCTTCACGATGGACTCGGCTTCCGCGAAGCGGCCCTGGAGGCCGACCACCAGGCCGAGATTCTGCCGCACGCGCGAGCTCGCACGCGGCGAAGCGTAGGCCTGCCGCAGCGTCTCTTCCGCCTTGGGCAGATCGCGCGACAGCATGTAGGACAGGCCGAGATTGGACAGCACGCCGGGATCGCCCGGCGCGATCTTCAGCGCGCTCGCGTAATAGGCGCGCGCCTCGTCGTGACGGCCCATCTGGTCGAGGCAGGTGCCCTGCACCGAGAGCAGGCGCCAGTCCGGATTGTCGGGCGAGTGCGCCTTCGACAGCACGTCGAAAGCCTGCTGGAAATTGCCGTTGTCGGCGAGCGCGCGCCCGTATTGGGCAAGCAGCGGCTTGTTGCCGACGTTGGCGATGGTCGCCTGTTCGAGCACGGCCGCCGCCTGGGCGTTCTGGCCGTTGGCGCGCAGGGCCTGGCCATAGGCCAGTGCCGCGTCGGGATCCTTGGGATTGGCGCGATAGCGCGCGCCATAGGCCTCGACCGCGCGTACCGGATCGACCGGTGCGGCTTCCGCCTTCGTCCCGATCGAGCCGGTGACGTCGGAGAGCTTTGACATTGCCGTGCAGCCGCCGAGGCTGGCGGCCACCAATGCGATCAGCGAGGCGGAGGCAAGAAGCCGGGCAGGACGGAACCGTTGACGCATGACGCTTTGACTCTCGGGCCAATTGATCGAGCCGAACGCGTCAGCAATAGACTGTTAACCCTAATGGCCGGTTAACGCAGGTCACCGCGGCCTTGCGGCGACATCGGCCCACCCAGCCCAAGGTCGAGGCCGAGCCGCTTCACCTGATCGTCCAGGTCGCGCAGCCGCTGTAACCGCTGGTGCCCCCTCCCCGCGACGTCGACGGCCGCGCGCGGCAGCATCGGCCACCGGCGCGACAGGTCGTCACGATTGACCAGGCGGTCGGCGCGGAGCTCGTCGAGCGTGGCGCTGTCGATGCCGAGCATGTCGGCCGATTGCCCGATCAGCTGGCGCAGCAGCGCCCTCACCTCCGCCAGCACAGCGACATCGGCCATCGACGCCGACCTTGCGAACCTGCCCTCGATATCGGCGAAGGTGTGGGACGTGACGAGATAGGTATAGAGACCGTCCGTCCAGCTCTGTTCGCTGTCATCGTAGAACGCCGGCCGCGACAGCAACCGGCGGACGAGCTGCAAGACCTGGTCCCGCTTCAGCGACGTGCATGAGGCGATCTCGATCGCCGACTGGATGGCGGGATCGCGGGACAGATCCCGTCCGACTGCAAGGCTGATGATCCCGCCAGGCAGATTCGAATCGAGCGGCCTGAAGCCACCATCGTTGCGCGGCCGCGAATAGCGGGCGATCGTGAATCGATGCTCTAGCCGGCGGGCCTCGGATGCCGGGCCGAAATGGATGATGTTGAATCCGGCATCGTCGCCGCCCTGCCCGGTGGAGGACGGGCAGGACAGCACATAGATCGTGCGCCAGAACTCCTCGCCGCTGCTGCGGGAGGCACGTGGATCGGGAATCGAGTAGCGGGTGAGCCCCTCGACATGGCGATGTCCGTGCACGACCATGGTGACGTTGAGCGAAGTGGCCGCTTCGAGAAAGGTCGCGGGTGCGGCGAGATACATCAGCGGCTCGTCCGGGACGCCGAGAAAGCGTTTGCCCTCGCCGGTCGCCTGCGGCAGCGGATGATGATGCAGCGCCAGCACGCGCACCAGATTGTCCATGGGCTCGAAATAATCGGCGCGTCCGGTCGAACCGGCGGTCCCCGCGAGCTCGACGCTCAGCCGGGCGGACCGCGCGACCATCGCATGGTAGGCCCGCTCATCGAAGGTACCGTCGGGCGTCGTCAGGCTTGCGCCGTTGGAATCGAGCAGCACCAGATCGAGACCGGCCTGGCGGTAATAGACGCTCTTCGAAGTCCGCGGCAGATGCAGATAGTCATAGACATCGTACCGGCCGTTGCGCTGGCCCGGACGCTTGACGTCGTGATTGCCGGCGACCGCCTGGATGTCGGTGAACAGGCCGGTCTGCCGGAGGGAGGCGAGGACCGCGAGCGCCTCGTCGAGCGCACGCGGCGTCGGCTCGTTCACGAGATCTCCCGTGATCAGCAGAATGCGGTCGGCCACGTCAGCGAAGGCCGCCATCCGCTCGCGCAAGGCCGCGGTGAGGGTCTCGATCGTCGCAAGCAGCCGGCCGGACCCGTCCAGATGCAGGTCGGAGATCTGCGCAATGACAAACGATCTATCCATTTTGCGCCGCTCATTGCGAATGGTGCGTCGCCCAAACGATTGAGAGAAATGCCTTCGACGAAGAGTTCAGGCAGGTGACAACCCGGATCGCCATCGTCAGGGATTCAGCGGCGCCCTTGCGCTCGACCGGCGCAGGGACGCGCGGAACAACCTAGAAATATTGGTCAATAATGCCACAACCGAAGCGCTAGTAAAGTCCCGCGGCTGCGCAGCCGTGAACGGGAGTTCTCAAATGACGCACGAGCGCCGTCCCGCGGACGGTTTTCGCGGAGATCAATCAATATTCGACGGCGAGACGTTTGCGGATTTCGTCGATACGCTTGTCGAGCGCGTCGAACCGCGCATGGATCGAACGGTCATGGAGATAGAAGACGTAGCCGCCGGCGAGAAACGCAAAAACCCAGTGATGATGCTCGACATAGCCAAGGACCGCCTCGACGGCCTGGCCGAGGAACGTGAATATGCTCCACACAAATTCCATTTGCGTTTCCTCCCAGCACGCTTCGTCTCCGGTCGCCGGCGTTCTCTGCGCACGTGACAACCCGCCCGGCAACCGCTGCCGGAACCTAGCATGGCTCCTGGCCTGCGAGTAGCTGCTCAGCCGGCGGTGACCGCAAAGCCGATTGCAGCAACGGCCAAACTCTGCAAAGTCTCCTCCAACCGAATGACCTTGCGGACCCGCCAATGCCTTCCGTCTTCGAGACGTCCTCGACAGCCACCCCGATCACCTTCGTCACCAAATCGAGCTGGGAGGGCGTACGCGAGACACTTCCGCCGGCACAACGCCAGTTCGCCACAGCGAGCGCCTTCACCGCCAAGCCGGGCGGCTATCTCGCGCTGCCCGCCTCCGACGGTACGATCGCGCAGGTGCTGTTCGGCCTCGAGGATGAGGGCGCCAGATCGCGTGATCCGTTCCGGCCGGGCGCCCTGCCCGGCTTGCTGCCGCCGGGGACCTATCGCTTTGCCAATGCACCGCACGACATACGGCTGGCGGCGCTCGCCTTTGCATTGGGATGCTACCGCTTCGCCCGCTACCGCAAGGCTGACAAGCCCGACGTCCGCCTGGTGCCGCCTGAAGGCGTCGACGCCGCCGAGATCGACCGGATGGCCGATGCCGCGATGCTGGCACGCGATCTCATCAACACCCCGTCCAACGACATGGGACCGGAGGAATTGGCCGCCGCCGCGCAAGCGCTCGCAACCGAGTTCGGCGCGAGCTGCGTCTGCACCATCGGCGAGGAGCTGGAGACGAACTTCCCGCTGATCCATGCGGTGGGCATGGCCTCCAGCCGCGCGCCGCGGCTGATCGACATCGGCTGGGGCGACCCTGATCATCCCAAGGTGACGCTGGTCGGCAAGGGCGTCTGCTTCGACACCGGCGGGCTCGACCTGAAGCCGTCGAGCGGCATGCTGATCATGAAGAAGGACATGGGCGGCGCCGCCAACGTGCTGGCGCTGGCGCGCATGGTGATGGATGCGAAGCTGAAGGTGCGGCTGCGCGTGCTGATTCCGGCCGTGGAGAACGCGGTTGCCGGCAATGCCTTCCGCCCGCTCGACATCTTCACCTCGCGCAAGGGCATCACGGTCGAGATCGGAAATACCGATGCGGAGGGACGGCTGGTGCTCGCCGACGCGCTGGCGCTGGCCGACGAGGAGAAACCCGAGCTGCTGATCGATCTGGGCACGCTGACCGGCGCTGCGCGCGTCGCGCTGGGGCCGGATTTACCGCCCTTTTACACCAATGATGAGACGCTGGCCGCCGACGTCGCGCGTTGCGCCGTGAAGGAGAACGATCCGTTGTGGCGCATGCCGCTGTGGCCGCCTTACGATGCCTGGCTGGACTCCAAGACGGCCACCATCACCAACGCACCGTCCGGCGGCTTTGCCGGCTCGATCACTTGCGCGCTGTTCCTGCAACGCTTCGTCGAGCAGGCCAGGAGCTGGCTGCATGTCGACATCTATGGCTGGACGCCCTCGGCGAAGCCTGCGCGGCCCGAGGGCGGCGAATGCCAGGCCGCCCGCGCCATCTACAAGGTGCTGAGCGAGCGCTATGCATGATATCAGGCTGACACCGGCACGCGGCGACCTCGCCGCCAAATATCTCGAAGGCAAGGTGCAGGCCGATCGCTTCGTCACCGGCGAGGAATTCGAGGTGGTCGCGCCGATTGCGCCGGTTCGCGAGCAGCCGTCCTCGAACGCGATGCTGATGACGGAAGCGCTGCGCGGCGAACGCGTGACGATCTACGACCGCAACGGCGAAGGCTGGGCCTGGGGCCAACTCGGCGGCGACGGCTATGTCGGCTGGCTGCCCGAGGCCGCACTGATGAAGCCGGCGGCGGCACCGACGCACAAGGTCAGCGCGCTTCGCACGCTCGTCTTCCCCGGGCCTTCGATCAAGCTGCCGCCCGATAACACGCTGGTGCTGGGATCGAAGTTGACGATCGCGCGCGAGGACGGCCCTTTCGCCGTGACGCGCGAGGGCACGTTCGTGCCGAACGCCCATCTTTCGCCGCTCGACCATCGCGAGCCTGATTTCGTCGCGGTCGCCGAGCGCTTCCTCGGCACGCCCTATCTCTGGGGCGGCAAGAGCAGCCTCGGAATCGATTGCTCCGGCCTCGTCCAGGTCTCGCTGACCGCAGCAGGCATCGGCTGCCCGCGCGACAGCGACATGCAGCAGGCCGGCCTCGGCCGCGCGCTGGAGCCAGATGAGCGCCGCAGCTTGCTGCGCGGCGACCTGATCTTCTGGAAGGGCCATGTCGCCATCGTCCGCGACGACAACACCATGGTTCACGCCAACGCGCATCACATGGCAACGGTGATCGAGCCGATCGCGCCGGCGATCGCGCGGATCAAGGCGGCCGGCAGCGAGGTCGTCACGATCAAGCGGCTCTAGCTCGCCTCGCCGACAAGGCATCGCACGTCAGTGCGGCCGAGGTGACGAGTGGTGATGCCCGATTTTCCAAACCCCCTCACGTTTGAAAAGCGCGAAGGTGTATCGGGCGGGGATCGTCGTCGTCTGCCCATCCTTGGGCACCGAAAACTCGTAAAAGCCGGCAATCGCGACCGCGTCGGGTGACAGTTCGATTGCCGACCAGTCCTGAAGCTTCACTTGCGCCTTGCTCGCAGCAACAGCCTTGAAATAGCCGGTGATCGCCGAGGCACCTGTCGTCAGTTGTTTTCCGAACGTTCCGATGACGATTGCATCCGGTGCGTAGTTCGAAGCCGTCTGCTCCGCATCGAGAGCGTTGAAGTCAGACGACCATTTCTCGACGATCGCGTAGGCGTCTTCCTTTGGGCCAGCAAGAACCGGCGTTGCAACCAACAAGGCAAGCCCACTCATCACCCCAAACGCGATATCGCGCATCATTCCCCCTCGAACTTGAATGGAAGGGACAGCCTGTCGCGCAAAACGTCTGCGATCTCGAAAAAAGTCCAAAGCGCACACGAAAAGAGCGCGCCAAGCCGCTGACCAGGTTACGCTAGATCTCGATTTCGAACGCCGTATTGGCGCGCACCCATTCCGCTTGACCTGCCTTCAGTCGTTTGGCTTGCCATTCCATGGTTGCCGGATCGGCTGCGATTGCGGACATGCAACGCCCATAGGTCTCGAAGCTCTCGAACCGAACGACAAAAACGAGATTTCCAATCTCACCGCCCACCACGGACCAGTAGCTCACTTCAGCTCCATGCTTTCTCCAAAGAGCTGCTGCTTCCTTGGATATCTGCATGATGGTCTCGAGACTGCTGCCGGGCCTTGGCTTTGAAACATACTGGACGACGACTGCGGGCATGTATCCCTCCTGAAAAAAATATCAGAATACGATCCACTTCCTCGGAGCCACCAAAGACAAGGCGCAAACGTGCTCGTGATTTAGCTGGCGGCAGTCCGGCACCGGATTGTTTTTATAGTACCAGACTTTGTTATCGGGAATAATCGGTAACTGAGTTTGACGCATTCAGCCGGGGTAGGGCCCCTTATACGCTGTATGCGCATTGGGGGTTCTGTTGATCCCGCGCGACAGCGACAGGCACTTTGGGCCGCCATAGGCAGAAGCTCGCATGCGCGCCGCGTGATCAGATCGTCGAACGGCCAGCGATTTCTCCGCAGGCCTCTTGGTGCGACGTAACGTCACGTACTTTGATGTTTGAAACTTGAAGGACTAAAACCTAAGCTTTTCTTATTACCAAATGCCCGCCGCACTCAATTCCGTGCGGGCTGGACTCGCAAGCGGAAAACACATTAGCGTGTTGCTATTGCTTGCGGTGGCGAACTGCGCGCGCCCTGATGCGTCGTGGATGGTGCCGAACTTTCAGATTGGCCGCGAATTGCGGCTCCCGCCTCACACTAAGATTTTCGCAATGCGCATCGGCAATCGATCCGCAGGGTCAGAGCATCGCCTCATGTCATCAACAACAGCAAACAGCATGGCTCTGTTTATCGACGGCGAAAATCTCTTCGCGACTGCAAAAGCGCTCGGCTTCGATGTCGATTACAAGCGACTTCTAGAGGAATTTCGGAGCCGCGGGGCACTCCTACGTGCGTATTATTACACCACCATCATCGATGACCAGGATCAGTTCTCGTCAATGCGCCCGCTGATCGACTGGTTGGACTATAATGGCTACACGGTCGTCACAAAGCCGGCCAGGCAATTCATCGACGCCAACGAACGTCGTAAAATCAAAGGCAGCATGGACATCGAACTTGCCGCGCATGCGATGGAGCTTGCCGAGCGTCTCGACCAAATGGTGCTATTTTCCGGTAATGGGACTTTCCGTCCGCTCGTCGAGGCAGTGCAGCGACGCGGGGTCCACGTCACTGTGGTGTCCACGATCGCCAGCCAACCGCCGATGATTGCCGATGAGCTTCGCCGGCAGGCCGATGTCTTCATTGACCTAGCCGAACTGCGGCCCAGCATAGCCCGAGAGCTTCGCCGATCGTCAACCACCTGAGATGCGCCCCCGGACATGGGCGGGTTAACTGGGCCGGATCTTGCCGCTCCGCTGCGACGCGACAAATATCCGCTGTGCGCGCCTTGGCAGAGCGCACGCGCTTGGCCAAACGATTGCTAGATGCTCCGCGAGAGAACCTTTTCGCGCAATCGATGACAAAAATCCTCAAGCACCGTCTGCAAATTCTCACAGCTCACGAGCAGCCGCTCCGCCTGTTCGCGCTCCGTTGTGCCGAAGGCGTGACCGCTGCGTTGGTCCCTGATGCGATGCAACCGGTCACGGCATTCTGCTGCCCTTGTCTCGGCAAACTCCAGGTGCTCCAGATCATGCGTGAGCTTATCCAGCTCAGCGATCAGCAACTTCGTGATATTCGTTCGTTTATCAGCCGTCAGATCGCTGTCGTTCAGAAGGCCAATAAAATGATCCACGTTGGCTTTCGCGATAAATCGGTGCACCGGACACCCCGAATCCACGCTCGGTTGGCAGTTTGGAAGATGACAGTGCAAAAATGGTCGCCCGGCCGGTCGGCGGACCGTGGCTTCAAATTGTCCCGCTGAACCCTCGTTGCCCAATGATCGCCAATAGTAGGGAGGCTCGGAAAACGCTGAATTTGATCTGGATCAAGGAATTTGGTCCCGGACCGCAGGCCGCGAGCCCGGCACCGCCGCTCTCAGCCCGAGCGAGCTTACCTCGGTCGATCTTGCGGCCGATCGAAACTTGCCGATAGTTTGCTCTCCACCCGGCAAGAGCAACTGCTCAGGAGGAGCGTTATGGTAATCAGGATCATCCTTCCTATCGCTTGCCTACTGATAGCGGCTCCCGCGACCGTCTCGGCCCAAGACAAGTCCGGGGCTCCCCCCACCGCCGAGATGCAGAAGCGCTTCTCTGAAGCCTACAACCACGGCGATGTCGATGCCATGGCAGCCGCTTTCACCGACAATGCCGTGCGGGTAACACCCTCTGGAATTTTCGAGGGACGCGACGCCATTCGAGGTAGTTTCCAGGAAGCGTTGAAGCTTGGTCTGCATGACCATTCAGCCAAGATTCTCGTTTCGCGTTCGGAAGGTGCTTTCCTCTTCAACGCCGGGACGTGGCAGGCGAAGCTCGGCGACCAGCCTTTCCACGGATACTACAGCGCAATCGTCGTGCAGCAGGATGGTCAGCCCAGAATACTGGAAGAGACGGTTACGGTCGCGGCCCCTTGAGCAGTTCCAGGCTCTCCTCCGATAACATCGGTTCGTGGAAGAGCAGCGGCGTCTCGTGGAACCGCAAGCGACAACTAAAGTATGAAAGCGTGCCCCTCGCTTCCGGTCCTCCGGACGGTCATCTTCAGATTGGTCCGCCACGTCGCAAGAGAACCACAACCTGGGCTCATGCACCGCAGCAGAAAGCCTCATCGTCCCGAGCGGCAGTGAGCCATGCTGATATGGAAGTGTCGCTGGCAGGAGGGAGCCGTGCCTCGATCTTCAACGCGTCGCACCTTTCTTACGATGTCCTTTTCGGCTGCTATTGCCGCCGCGACAAATGCCGATCCATCGCGGCCATGGCGCGTCGGACTGGTCACCTCGGGGAAAGGCGATCGGGTTCTCGGGTGGTTCAGAGAAGCTTTCAAAGCCAAGGGATATCAGGAGGGAAAGGACCTGATCATAGAATTCCGCGAAGCGAATGGCAGCTACTCACTGCTGCCGAATCTGGTGGCGGAAGTCGTTGCGCTCGAGCCAGACGTCATCATTGCTGAAGCGACGCCTGCGATTGCGGCGGCGCAGCGAGCGACCTCGACGATTCCGATCATCATGTCGCCGTCCACCGATCCCGTCGGCTCCGGCTTCGTCAAGAGCTTCGCCAAGCCGGGCGGCAATATCACGGGCATAGCGAACATGTTCGCTGATCTCACGGCGAAGATGCTGGACGTCATTCGCCTTCTCTTCCCCAAAGTGCGAAAAATCGGTGTGCTCGCTTCAAACAATCCGACACACGTGGCGGCGTTTGAAACGGCGGCCAGGGCGGCGGATTCCATCGGCGTTTCGGCCCAACGATTCGTTGCGCCCAACCCGGAGGATCTCGACAAGACATTCGCCAGCATGCAAGCGGCGGATTGCGAAGTCGTCTACGTGCTTGCAGACCCGATCCGCCCGGCATTGCCGTCGATCGCGCTCAAATACGGGATGCCCACGGTCTATCAGATCACCAGCTACCCTGACCGCGGAGGGTTGATGGCCTATGGGCCGGAGATCAAGGCTTTATTCGTGCTGGCGGCTGACTACGTGGATCGGATCCTGAAAGGCGCAAATCCAGCGGACTTGCCGGTTGAACAGCCGACGAAATTCGAGCTCGTGATCAATCTCCAAACGGCCAAAGCGCTGCATTTGGCCGTCCCGGAACGAGTGCTCTTGTTGGCGGACAGGGTGATCGGGTAGAGATCGTTTCGGGACGGCCGAAAGTCTTCGCGCTTCGGCCGACAAGTCGCCGACCCCGAATGACCGGAAAAGCTACGTCGCCACCGCGCCGTTGCCCGCCGTCTCCAGCCGGAACGCCGCAGCGAACAGCGCGCGGGTGTAATCCGTCTTCGGGTTCTTGAAGAGCTCGGCGGCCTGGCCTTCCTCGACGACCTTGCCGCCGCGCATCACGATGAGATGGCTGGCGAGCGAGGCGACGACGCGCAGATCGTGCGAGATGAACATGTAGGTGAGATCACGCTTGCGCTGGAGCTCGCGCAACAGCTCCACCATCTGCGCCTGGAACAGCATGTCGAGCGCGCTGGTCGGCTCGTCCAGCACGACGAAATCGGGCTCCAGCACGACGGCGCGCGCGATCGATATGCGCTGGCGCTGGCCGCCCGAGAATTCGTGCGGATAGCGGTAGCGGGTATCCGGCTTCAGCCCGACATCCTCGAGCGCCTTGACGACACGCGCCTCGCGCTCATCGCGCGACAGCTTCGGCTGATGCACCGAGAGGCCCTCGGCGATGATGTCGGCCACCGACATGCGCGGGCTGAGCGAGCCGAACGGATCCTGGAACACGATCTGCATGTCGCGTCGGAAGGGGCGCATTTCCTTGAAGCGCAGGCCCTGGATGTCCTTGCCGAGAAACACGATGCGGCCGTTCGACGAGATCAGTCGCAGCAGCGCCAGCCCGAGCGTGGTCTTGCCCGAGCCGGATTCGCCGACCACACCGAGCGTCTCGCCCTTGCGCACGGCAACGCTGACGCCGTCGACCGCCTTGATGTGACCGACCGTCTTGCGCATCAGGCCGCGCTTGATCGGAAACCACACCTTCAGGTCATCGGCCGCCATCACTACCGGCGCGTTCGGCTGCGGCGGCGCCGGATCCGGCTTCGGCTCGGCCGCGAGCAGATCGCGCGTATAGGGATGTTTCGGGGTGTTGAAGACCTGCTCGACCGGCCCCTGCTCGACGATCTCGCCACCCTTCATGACACAAACGGTGTCGGCGATGCGGCGCACGATGCCGAGATCGTGGGTGATGAAGAGCAGGCTCATGCCGAGCCGGGCGCGGATCTCGGCGAGCAGCGCCAGAATCTGCGCCTGTACGGTGACGTCGAGTGCCGTGGTCGGCTCGTCCGCGATCAGCAGATCCGGCTCGTTGGCGAGCGCCATCGCGATCATCACCCGCTGACGCTGGCCGCCGGAGAGCTGGTGCGGATAGCTCTTCAGCCGCGTCTCCGGCTCGGGAATGCCGACCTGCGTCAGCAATTCCAGCGTCCGCTCGCGCGCCTTCGCATTGCTGGTCGGATTGTGCAGCTGGATGATCTCGCCGATCTGCGCCTCGATCGTGTGCAGCGGATTGAGCGAGGTCATCGGCTCCTGGAAGATGATGGAGATGTCGCTGCCGCGGATCTCCCGCATTTCGCGCTCGGACCGGTCGATCAATTCCTGACCCTTGAAGCGGATGCTGCCCGAGGGATGCGACGCGCTCGGATAAGGCAGCAGCTTCAGGATCGAGAGCGCGCTGACCGACTTGCCCGAGCCGGATTCGCCGACCAGCGCCACACATTCACCGCGCCTGATCTGGAACGAGACCTTGTCGACCGCCAACGTCGTGTTGCCGCCCTGGTGGAAGGCCACCGAGAGGCTGCGCACGGCCAGCAATGGCTGATTGATCGCGTCCATCACGCCCTCACTTGAACGTCTTGCGCGGGTCGAAGGCGTCGCGCACGGCCTCGCCGATGAAGATCAGCAGCGACAGCATGATCGCGACCGAGAAGAAGCCGGTAAAGCCTAGCCACGGCGCCTGCACGTTGGATTTGCCCTGAGACAGCAGCTCGCCGAGCGACGGCGATCCCGGTGGCAGGCCGAAGCCGAGGAAGTCCAGCGCCGTCAGCGTCATCACGGAGGACGACACGATGAACGGCAGGAACGTCATGGTCGCGACCATCGCGTTCGGCAGCAGGTGCCGGAACATGATGACCGCGTTCGACACGCCGAGCGCTCGCGCCGCCTGGATGTACTCGAAATTGCGTCCGCGCAGGAACTCCGCGCGCACCAGACCGACCAGCGACACCCATGAGAACAGCAGCAAGATCCCGAGCAGCACGAAGAAGCCGGGCACCAGCACCGACGACAGGATCAGCAGCAGATAGAGCGAGGGGATCGCGGTCCATATCTCGATGAAGCGCTGGAAGGTCAGGTCGATCCAGCCGCCGAAGTAGCCCTGGATGCCGCCGGCGGCGACGCCGACGATCGAGGAGACGATGGTCAGGCAAAGGCCGAACAGCACCGAGATGCGGAAGCCGTAGATCAGCCGCGCCACGACGTCGCGGCCCTGGTCGTCGGTGCCGAGCCAGTTGTATTCGAGATCCCGGCAGCTCTTCAGGCCCTTCTTCTCGACGACCGGCTTGCACTGCGCTTCCGTCAGCATCCAGGTCGGCGGCGACGGCGCCGGCGTCGGCAGGTCGAGATTGTGGGTGTCGTAGGAGTAGCGGATCAGCGGCCAGACGATGCTGCCGCCCTTGTCCTTGATCAGCTTCTGCAGATAGGGATCGCGATAGTCGGCCGCGGTCTCGAAGTCGCCGCCGAAGGTCGTCTCGGAATAGGTGACGAAGGCCGGCCAGTAGAGGTGGCCGTCATATTTGATCAGGAACGGCCGATCGTTCGCGATCAGCTCGGCGAACAGCGACACCACGAACAGGACCATGAAGATCCAGAACGACCAGTAGCCGCGCCGGTTCGCCCTGAAGTTTTCCCAGCGGCGCCTGTTGAGCGGCGAGGGCGCGAACGGCTTGCGCGTGGCCGGCACGGCGTCGCCGAGCGGCGACGTTGTCGTGGTCTCGATCGGAGTTGGGGCGGTCAGCGTCATCAGACCTCCCGCGCTTCGAAGTCGATCCGCGGATCGATCCACATATAGGTCAGATCGGAGATCAGATTGACCACGAGACCGACGAGCGAAAAGATGTAGAGCGTGCCGAACACCACGGGATAGTCGCGATTGAGCACGCTCTCGAAACTGAGAAGCCCGAGCCCGTCCAGCGAGAAGATGGTTTCGATCAGGAGCGAGCCGGAGAAGAAGGCGTGGATGAAGGCGCCCGGGAATCCCGCGATCACGATCAGCATCGCGTTGCGGAAGATGTGGCCGTAGAGCACCTGCCCCTCGCTGCAGCCCTTGGCGCGCGCGGTCATGACATATTGCTTGCGGATCTCGTCCAGGAACGAGTTCTTGGTCAGCAGCGTCATGGTAGCGAAAGCGCTCAGCCCCATCGAGACCAGCGGCAAGGTCAGATGCCAGAAATAGTCGATGATCTTCCAGTACCAGGGAAACTGCGACCAGCCGTCCGAGGTCAGGCCGCGCAACGGGAACAGGTTGAAGAAGGAGCCCCCGGCGAACAGGATGATCAGCAGGATCGCGAACAGGAAGCCCGGGATCGCGAAGCCGACGATGATCACCGCCGAGGTCCAGGTGTCGAAGCGCGTGCCGTCCTTGACCGCCTTGCGGATGCCGAGCGGGATCGAGATCAGATAGGTGATCAGTGTCAGCCAGATGCCGAGCGAGATCGAGACCGGCAGCTTTTCCTTGATCAGCTGGATCACGCTGACGTCGCGAAAATAGCTCTTGCCGAAATCGAAGCGCGCGAAATTCCACACCATCAGCGCGAAGCGCTCCGGCGCCGGCTTGTCGAAGCCGAACTGCACCTCGAGCTTCTTGATGAAATCGGGGTCGAGCCCCTGGGCGCCGCGATATTTCGAGTTGATGGCATCGCCCCCGGCGCCCAGCTGCCCGGGCGCACGTTGCGCAAAATCGCCCCCGCCCGAGATGCGGGAATTGCCGCCGGTATCGGCGCCGGACAGCTGCGCGATCACGCGCTCGACCGGACCGCCCGGCGCGAACTGCACGACGACGAACGAAACGAAGAGGATTCCGAGCAACGTCGGAATCATCAGGAGAATGCGGCGGGCGATATAGGCGCTCATGATTATTTCGCCTGCTCGATCTTGGCGGCCTTGGCGCGGTCGTACCACCACAAGGTCCGCTCGCCGACGCCGCTCGCATAGTCGGAGAGCGCATATCGCGGCAGGTTCGCGGGATGGCTGAACTCGTCCCAATACGCCAGCCGGTGGCTGGTATTGTACCATTGCGGCACCCAGTAGCGGCCGGCGCGGAAGACACGGTCGATCGCGCGGCAGGCGACGGTGAGGTCATTGCGCGTCGCGGCCGCCATCGCCTTCTCGACCAGCGCATCGAGCGCGGGGCTGGAGGCGCCGGCAAGATTGTAGGACCCCTTCGTCGCCGCGGCCTGCGAGGTGAAGTAGGTGCGCAGGCTGTCGCCGGGCGTTGCCGACATCGACAGGCGGTTGATGGCCACGTCGAAATCGAAGGATTCGACCCGGGCGCGATACTGAACCGCATCGACGAGACGCAAATTCGCGTCGATGCCCAGCATGTTCAGGTTCTTGAGGAACGAGGCATGGTGCGGCTGGAACGAGGCCTCGTCGGTCAGGAACTCGATGCCGAAGACCTCGCCGTTCGGCAACAGGCGCTTGCCGTCCTTCACCGGAAGCTGCGCCTCCTGGAGCAATTGCTGCGCCTTGCGAAGCAGCGCGCGATCCTGGCCCGAGCCGTCGGACACCGGCGGCACGAACGGCTCGCCGAAGACTTCGTCAGGCACCTGGCCGCGGAACGGCTCCAGCAGCTTCAGCTCCTCGGGCGATGGCATCCCCTCGGCGACGAGATCGGAATTCTGGAACGGCGAGCGCGTGCGCGCATAGGCGCCGTACATGATGGTCTTGTTGGTCCATTCGAAATCGAACGCGTAGTTCAGCGCTTCGCGCACCTTCAAATTCTTGAACTTGTCCCGCCGCGTGTTGAGGAACCAGCCCTGGCCGCCCGACGGTGTCTGATCCGGCACCTCCTCGCGCTTGACGCGGCCGTCCTTGATGGCCGGGAAGTCGTAACGCGTCGCCCAGATGCGTGAGGTGAACTCCTCGCGATAGAGATAGTTCTTGCCGGTGAAGCCTTCGAAGGCGACGTCGCGGTCGCGGTAGAATTCGTAGCGGATCACGTCGAAATTGTTGCTGCCGCGGCAGACCGGCAGGTCCGCGCCCCACCAATCCCTGACGCGCTCGAACTCGATGAAGCGGTTGATCTCGAACTTTCCGACCTTGTACGGGCCCGAACCCAGCGGCGCGTCCGTGGTGGTCTCGTCGAAGACACGGCTCGCGTAATAGGCCTTGGAGAAGATCGGCAGGCCCGCCACGTAGAGCGGCACGTCGCGCGCGCGCTTCTCGGCGAAATTCACGACCACGGTGGCATCGTCGAGCGCCTCGGCGCCCTTGACGTCGCGCATCTGGATCTGGATGAGCGGATGCCCCTTGTCCTTCAGCACGTTGATCGAGAACGCGGCGTCGTGCGCGGTCAGCTTCGTGCCGTCATGAAACTTCGCCTCGGGTCGCATCGTGAAGCGATAAGCGAGCTTGTCGGGCGAGATCTGCACCGACTTCGCGGCGAAGCCGTACATCGCGTCGGGCTCGTCGCCGGCATGCGCCATCAGCGTGACGAAGGTCAGATCCATGCCTTGCGCGCCCTCGCCCTTCAGGACGAAGGCATTGAGCGAATTGAAGGTGAAATAGGACTGATTGTAGCCGCGCACCGAGGGGATCAGCGAGAAGGTGCCGCCCTTCGGCGCATCGGGATTGACGTAGTCGAAACGATGGAAGTCGGCGGGATATTTGAGATCGCCGAACGCCGAGATGCCGTGGACCTCGGGCGGCCCCTCGGACGCCGACGCGCCGCGGAGCACGGCCGCGCCGAATGCACCGCCGACACCCAAAGCCAGCACATGCCGGCGTGAAAGCTGCGCCATGCGCAATTGCTTCCTCAAGAGCGTTTTCCGATCCGCGCCGCCTTGTCAGCGTCATACCACCACAGCGTTGGCAGGCCGGACCGGCCGTATTTCGGCAGCGGATCGGCATGGCTGAAGCGGTCCCAGCGGGCGTAGCGCGAGAAGCCGTAGGTGAATTGCGGGACGAGGTAGAAATTCCACAGCAGCACGCGATCGAGCGCATGGGTCGCCGCGACCAGTTCGCCGCGGTTCTTGGCGTAGATCACCCTCTCGATCAGGGCATCGACCGCGGGATTCTTGATGCCGATGGTGTTGCGCGCACCCGGCATGTCGGCGGCCTGCGAGCCCCAGAACTCGCGCTGCTCGTTGCCTGGCGAAAGCGATTCGCCCCACTGATCGATGATCATGTCGAAGTCGAAGCTGCGCAGCCGGTTCTGGTATTGCGCATCGTCGACGACGCGGATCGAGGCGCTGATGCCGATGCGCTCGAGCGACGGCTTGTAGAACAGGGCGATGCGCTCCGACGACGGATCCTGCACCAGGATCTCGACCGTGAGCGGCTTGCCGGTGCCATCCACCAGCTTGTGGTCTTTGACTTCGAAGCCGGCCTCTTTCAGCAGCTTCGCCGCCTCGCGCAGATTGGCACGCACGGTTTCCGGACTGCCGCCGACCGGATTCTGGTAGGCCGTGGTGAAGACTTCCGGCGGCACCTTGTCCTTCACCGCCCGGAGGATCTCCAGCTCCTGCCCCTGCGGCAGGCCTGACGACGCGAGCTCCGTTCCCTCGAAATAGCTGCCGATGCGCTTGTACTGACCGTAGAAGAGCTGCTTGTTCATCTCTTCGAAGTCGAAGGCGTAGTTGAAGGCACGGCGCAGCCGCGCATCCTTGAACTGATCGCGGCGGATGTTGAAGGCGAAGGCCTGCATCCGGCCGGAATCGTTGATCGGGAATTCTTCCTTGAGCACGCGCTTCTCGGCCACCGCCGGGAAATCATAGGCCGTGGCCCACTGCTTGGCCGAGTTTTCCGCGATCCAGTCGGCCTGGTCGGCCTTGAAGGCTTCCAGCGCAACGAGGTTGTCGCGGAAGAACTCGAACCGCAGTTCGTCGAAATTGTTGGTGCCGATCTGGCTCGGGACATTGGCGCCCCAATAGTCCTTCACCCGCTCGAGCTTGATCGAACGTCCGGCCACGAATTCCTTGATCTTGTACGGGCCGGAGCCGAGCGGCGGCTCGAGCGTGGTCGCGCCGATGTCGCGCTTGCGGCCCTGGGCGTCGGTGCCCTCCCACCAATGCTTCGGCAGCACGGTGAGTTCGCCAACGATGGTGGGCAATTCGCGATTGCCGGGCGCATCGAAGGTGAATTTCACGTCGCGCTCACCGCTCTTCTCCACCTTCGCGACATGGCGATAGTAGGAGGCGTACATCGGGCTCAGCTTCTTCAGGCTCTCCAGCGAGAAGACGACGTCCTCGGGCGTCACCGGCTTGCCGTCGTGCCAACGGGCTTCCTTGCGCAGGCGATAGACCACAAAGGAAAAGTCGTCGGGATGCTGCGCGGATTCGGCGAGCTCGCCATATTCGGTGGCGACCTCGTCCTGGGCGCGCGTCATCAACGTTTCGTAGATCAACGCCGCGGCCGGCGCGAGCGAGCCCTTGATGCCGGCGACCGCGATGTTGAAATTGTCGAACGTGCCGAGCGAGATCAGGCGCGCTGTGCCGCCCTTGGGGGCATCCGGATTGACGTAGTCGAAGCGCTTGAAGTCGGCGGGGTATTTGATGTCGCCGAACAGCGACAGGGCATGGCGCCAGGGGAGCTCACCGGCCGATTGCGCCTCGGCCGTGCCGACGACGGGAAGGCCCGCCGCAGAACCGAGGGCGGGAAGCGCAGCAACGGCTGCGCCGGTGAGCAGGAGATCGCGTCGGGTAATGGCCAAATCAACATCCCTGTCTTGAAGGAGGCTATTCCTTTAAGTTCCCAATATAGGCGAGGTTTCGACGGAATATGTTGCTTTTTCCTCATCTTGGAAGGCGGAGCGGCCTCTCGGATGCGGCCAAACGCCCCGATAACGACGCCGCGAGGCCCGGATACGGAAACGGCCAGGCTTTGAGGCCTGGCCGCATGTCAGAGATCGAGACCCAAGCCCCTTAGAGAGCCTTGTTGCGAGAGCCTTACTTCGCCGCGGTCGGCAGCGGCTTCGGGCTGTCGGAGAGACTGTTCAGATAGGCGATGACGTCCGCGCGCTCGCTGTCCTTCGGGATACCGGCGAAGCCCATCGCGGTGCCGGGGATGTCGCCCTTCGGATTGGCGATGAACTTGTTCAGCTCATCGATCGTCCAGGTGCCGCCCTTGGCCTTCATCGCAGCCGAGAAGTTGAAGCCGTTACGTCCCTCGCCGCGGTGATCGTCGACGATGCCATAGAGGTTCGGACCGACCCGGTTCGGGCCGCCCTTTTCGAAGGTGTGGCAGGCGCCGCACTTCTTGGCGGCAGCAGCGCCCTTCTCGACAGAGGCGGTCTGGAGCAGCTTTTCGATCGGCTCGGACGGGGCTGCGGCCGCGGCGGCGCCGCCCTTGTCACCGGCTTCTTCCTTCACGGCGATCTCGAAGCCCGGCTTTTCCGGCATCTTCGGCGAGAACAGCGCCTGAGCGGTGAAGCTCGTCACCAGCAGAATGAGACAGGTGCCGAGAACAGCACCGAGAATCTTATTGAGTTCGAAAGAGTCCATTTCCGGCCAGGCCCCACACCGCAAGAAGGATTAGGCGGCCGGGCGGCCGCCAGGACGAGCCTCGGGAGAATCAGACGTTCCTTATTGTTTCCCCGAGTTTTGCCATTCAGATATCGGTTTGCCCGGGGTCTGGCAACCCGTATAAGCGGTGCGGCTTTCAGCCCATCCCCACCCCATTTCCCGGTGCGGAAAACGCCCCGTTTCCAGGCTCTTGAACCCAGTCGCTTGAACCCAGTCGCTTGAACCAATGATCGATCCCCGCATCCTGGTGCTGATCCCGGCCCGCATGGCCGCCACCCGCCTGCCCGGCAAGCCGCTCGCCGATATCGCGGGCCTGCCGATGATCGTGCACGTGATGCGGCGAGCGGTCGCTGCCGGTATCGGCCGGGTTGCGGTGGCAACTGACACGGACGAAATCGCGTCCGTCGTGACCGCCCATGGCGGCGAGGCCGTGATGACCCGGCCCGAGCATCCGTCCGGCTCCGACCGCATCCACGAGGCCATGCGGAAGCTTGATCCTGACGCCAAGGCCGAGATCGTAGTCAATCTCCAGGGCGATTTCCCGACCATCACGGTCGACAACATCCGCGAAGTGCTGCCGCCGCTGGAAGACCCCGCGGTGGACATCGCCACGCTGGCCTCGCAGATCCATACCGAGGAGGAGGACCTCGCCCCGAGCGTCGTGAAGGCGATTGGAACCTCACTCGGCGGCAGGCGCATGCGCGCACTTTATTTCACCCGCGCGACCGCGCCGACCGGTGACGGACCGCGCTACCACCATATCGGCCTCTACGCCTATCGTCGCGCCGCACTGGAGCGCTATGTCTCCTTGCCGCCCTCGCCGCTGGAATTGCAGGAGAAGCTCGAGCAGCTCCGGGCCCTGGAGGCCGGGATGCGCATCGACTTCACCATCGTCGATACCGTCCCCCGCGGGGTCGACACGCCGGCTGATCTCGAGACCGCCCGCGGCATCCTTTCCAAATCCTGAGCCGCTGCTACAAGGCACCGTCATGAGCAAGATGAAGATCGCATTCCAGGGCGAACCTGGCGCCAATTCCCATATCGCCATCGTCGAGGCCTATCCCGACGCCGAGCCGATGCCCTGCGCCACCTTCGAGGACGCGCTGTCGGCGATCTCCTCGGGCGAAGCCGATCTCGGCATGATCCCGATCGAGAATTCGGTCGCCGGCCGCGTCGCCGACATCCATCATCTGCTGCCGGCCTCCGGCCTCTTCATCATCGGCGAATGGTTCCTGCCGGTCCGCCATCAGCTGATGGCGATCAAGGGCACCAAACTGTCCGACATCAAGTCCGTCGAGAGCCATGTGCACGCGCTCGGCCAGTGCCGCCGCGTCATCCGCAAGCTCGGCATCAAGCCGATCGTGCACGCCGACACCGCCGGCAGCGCCCGCGACATCTCGGAGCGCAAGGACAAGACCGTCGCCGCGATCGCCTCGCGCCTCGCCGCGCAGATTTACGGCCTCGACATCCTCGCCGAGGACATCGAGGACGAGGCCCACAACACCACGCGCTTCGTGGTGCTGGCGCGCGAGCCGAAATGGGCGGCGCAGGGCTCCGGCCCGCTGGTCACCACTTTTGTATTTCGGGTGCGCAACCTGCCCGCCGCGCTCTACAAGGCGCTCGGCGGCTTTGCCACCAACGGCGTCAACATGACCAAGCTCGAAAGCTACATGGTCGATGGCAATTTCTTCGCCACGCAGTTCTATGCCGACGTCGACGGCCACCCCGACGACAAGGGCCTGGCGTTTGCGATCGAAGAGCTGAAATTCTTCTCGCGTGAATTCCGCATCGTCGGCGTATATCCGGGCCACCCGTTCCGCGCGACGTTCAACGAGACGCAGCAGGATTGATCTCGTGTCCCGGAACCGCGAAGCGCGAGCAGGGGCACGAGGATTTTTACGCGGCTGCTTTAAGCTCAAACGCCTCGGCCAATAGCGAATACGACCTCTTGCGCGCCTCGTGGTCGTACACGGCCGTGATCACCATCAGCTCGTCCGGCTTGCTCGCCTCCAGCAGCGGCTGGAGCTTCTTTTGCACCGTGGACGGATTGCCGACGAACAGGCGCGAGCGGTTGCGCGCAATCGAGACCCGCTCGGAATCCGAGTAGGGATAAGCCAGCGCTTCCTCGACGCTCGGCAACGGCAGATATTGGCCGCGATCGCGGCGCAGGCGGTTGAGGTCGAACGAGGTCGCGAGCCTTTCAGCCTCCTCGTCCGTATCCGCCGTGATGACCGCAACCGCGAGGATCGCGTGCGCCGTCGCGCGCCAGGCCGACGGCTGGAAGCGGTTGCGATAGTGTACCATCGCGTCGATCGCATCGTGGGACGCAAAGTGATGGGCGAAGGCGAAGCCCATGCCGACCTGCGCGGCGAGCTCCGAAGAATAGTCGCTGGAGCCGAGCAGCCAGATCGGCGGTAATGGCGTGTCATCAGGCATCGCGACCACGTTGTGGTAAGGATGCCCCGAGGGAAATTCGCGCGTCTCCCACAGGATCAATTCGTGCAGCCGCTCCAGAAAATCGTCGCCCTCGCGGCGGTCGAGCCGGCTGCGCAGCGCGTAAGCCGTGGCACCGTCGGTGCCGGGCGCACGGCCAAGACCGAGGTCGATGCGGCCCGGAAACAGCGCCTCCAGCATCTTGAAGCGCTCGGCCACCACCAGCGGGGCGTGGTTGGGCAGCATGACGCCGCCGGAGCCGACGCGGATGTGCTTCGTTACCGCTGCGATCTGCCCGATCATCACGTCGGGCGCCGGGCTCGCCACGGAGGCGAGGTTATGATGCTCGGCAAGCCAGTAACGGACATAGCCGAGCCCGTCGACTTGGCGCGCCAGATCGATGCTGTTGCGCAGCGCCGCGGCGGGCTTTGTGCCTGTGGTGACGACCGAGAGGTCGAGGACTGAGAGCGGGATCATGGCGCGGTAACGTAATGGAGGGCCGCGCAGCGGCAATGGGTCATCAGCGCAGATCTGGCGTGTTCGGACCGAGACTTCAGGTATAAGGCCAGGCTAGGATTGGGACGATCGAGCCATCTGCAACATTAGATTCACCCTGCCCACACCAGAAAAAGAGACTTCGTCGGCCATCAAAATAAAACTATATATCTGAATTGCTTATATTAAGTTTCATTTATAGACGCGTCCCACCCGAAGCCTTTGTGCTGCACTATTGGCACCAATATCACCATAAGTGGGCTACTTCCCATCTCCGATGGGCTGTCGAGTAACCTGCCTTTGTCCTATCTTAGCCCCTCCAAAGATAGACGCCGGCCGCCAGACCTTGGCGCGCCCCTGGAGTGAGTGGTGCCATGACCGAGACGACGACGCCTGGCCATACCGACGGGCAAGACGGGCACCTGAAGCGGCCTGCGATCTCGTTCGAGTTCTTTCCGCCCAAGACGGAAGACATGGAGCGGAATCTCTGGGAGACCATCAACCGGCTCGCCCCGCTCGATCCGAAATTCGTCTCGGTAACCTACGGCGCCGGCGGTTCCACCCGCGAGCGTACCCACTCGACCATAGCCCGCATTCTCAAGGAGACCGCGCTGCTGCCGGCTGCGCACCTGACCTGCGTCGGGGCCTCGCGCGGCGAGATCGACGAGATCGTCGACCGCTATCACGAGGTCGGCGTCCGCCACATCGTGGCCTTGCGCGGCGATCCCGCCGGCGGCATCGGTACGCCCTACTCCAGCCACCCCGAGGGCTACCAGAGCTCGGCCGACCTCGTCGCCGGAATCAAGAGGCGGCACGCCGATATCGAAGTGTCCGTATCCGCCTATCCTGAGAAGCACCCCGAGGCGCGCGACTTCGACGCCGATATCGACACGCTGAAGGCAAAAGTCGATGCCGGCGCGACGCGCGCGATCACCCAGGTCTTCTTCGATAACGACCTCTACTTCCGCTATCTCGACCGCGTCCGTGCGCGCGGTATCGACATCCCGATCGTGCCGGGCATCATGCCCATGCACAATTTCAAGCAGGCTCGGAATTTCGTCACCCGCGCCGGCACCACGGTGCCGGACTGGTTCGCCGCGAAGTTCGAAGGCCTCGATGACGACGCCGAGACCCGCAAGCTGGTGGCCGCCACGGTCGCAGCCGGCCAGGTGCAGAAACTGGCAAAACACGGCGTCGACACCTTCCATTTCTACACCATGAACCGCGCCGATCTCGTGTTCGCGATCAGCCATTTGCTCGGCATTCGCGCCAAGAGCGCGCAGAAGGCGGCCTAGGACATCATGACCGTACCCACCTCGCCGAAGCGAACCGCCCTCATCAACGCCGCGCGCGAGCGCATTCTCGTGCTCGACGGCGCCATGGGCACGATGATCCAGAACCTTCAGTTCGACGAAGCCGCCTTCCGCGGCGAGCGCTTCGAGAATTTCCATCGCGACCTGCGCGGTAACAACGACCTCCTGATCCTGACCCAGCCGCAGGCGATCGAGGACATCCACGCCGCGTATTTGCGCGCCGGCGCCGACATCGTCGCGACCAATACATTCTCGACGACCTCGATCGCGCAGGCCGATTACGACCTCACCGAAATCGTCTACGAAATGGCGCGCGAAGGCGCCCGCCTCGCCGGCAATGCCGCCAGGCGCGTCGCCGCCGAGGACGGCAAGCCGCGCTTCGTTGCGGGCGCCATCGGTCCGACCAACCGTACCGCGTCGATTTCGCCGGATGTCGCCAATCCCGGCTACCGCGCGGTCACCTTCGACGATTTGCGCAAATCCTATGGCGAGCAGATCCGCGGCCTGATCGACGGCGGCGTCGACCTGCTGCTGGTCGAGACCATCTTCGATACGCTGAACGCCAAGGCGGCGCTCTACGCGATTGCCGAGATCACCGAGGAACTCGGCATCGACATGCCGGTGATGGTGTCGGGCACCATCACCGACAAATCCGGCCGCCTGCTGTCGGGCCAGATGCCTGAAGCCTTCTGGAATTCGGTGCGGCACGCCAAGCCCGTCACCATCGGCTTCAACTGCGCACTCGGCGCCGAAGACCTGCGCGCGCATATCGCCGATATCGGCCGCGTCGCCGACACGCTGGTCTGCGCCTATCCCAACGCCGGCCTGCCCAACGAGTTCGGCCAGTATGACGAGACGCCCGAGTACATGGCGCGCCTCGTCGGCGAATTCGCGCGCGACGGCCTCGTCAACATCGTCGGCGGCTGCTGCGGCACCACGCCGGACCATATCGCCGCGATTGCCGCCGCAGTCGCTCCGCACAAGCCGCGCAGCGTCCCCGAAATCGCGCCGAAGCTGCGGCTCTCGGGCCTCGAACCCTTCGTGCTGACGGATGCCATTCCGTTCGTGAATGTCGGCGAGCGCACCAACGTCACCGGCTCGGCGCGCTTCCGCAAGCTGATCACCGCCGGCGACTACACCGCCGCGCTGCAGGTCGCGCGCGACCAGGTCGAGAATGGTGCGCAGATCATCGACGTCAACATGGACGAAGGCCTTCTGGATTCGGAAGCCGCGATGGTGACGTTCCTCAACCTTGTCGCCTCCGAGCCCGACATCGCCCGCGTCCCCGTGATGGTGGACTCGTCGAAATTCTCGGTGATCGAGGCCGGCCTGAAATGCGTGCAGGGCAAGCCGGTCGTCAATTCGATCTCGATGAAGGAAGGCGAAGAGAAATTCATCCACGAGGCCAAGATCGCCCGCCGCCATGGCGCCGCTGTCGTCGTGATGGCGTTCGACGAGGTCGGCCAGGCCGACACGTTCGCCCGCAAGACCGAGATCTGCAAGCGCGCCTACGACATCCTGGTGAACAAGGTCGGCTTCCCGCCCGAGGACATCATCTTCGATCCGAATATCTTCGCCATCGCGACCGGCATCGAGGAGCACAACAATTACGGCGTCGACTTCATCGAGGCGACGCGCTGGATCCGGCAGAACCTGCCGGGCGCGCACATCTCGGGCGGCGTGTCGAACCTGTCGTTCTCGTTCCGCGGCAACGAGCCGGTGCGCGAAGCCATGCACTCGGTGTTCCTGTATCACGCCATCAAGGCCGGCATGGACATGGGCATCGTCAATGCCGGACAGATGATCGTCTATGACGACATCGACCCTGAATTGCGGCAAGTGTGCGAGGACGTCGTCCTCAACCGCGATCCCGGCGCCTCCGAGCGCCTGCTGGCGCTCGCCGAGAAGTTCCGCGGCAAGAAGACGGAAAGCAAGGAAGCCGATCTCGCCTGGCGCGAATGGCCGGTGGAGAAGCGGCTGTCGCATTCGCTGGTGCATGGAATCACCGAGTTCATCGAGCAGGACACCGAGGAAGCCCGCAAGAATTCCTCGCGCCCGCTCGACGTGATCGAGGGACCGCTGATGGCCGGCATGAACGTGGTCGGCGATCTCTTCGGCGACGGAAAAATGTTCCTGCCGCAGGTGGTGAAGTCGGCGCGCGTGATGAAGCAGGCGGTCGCCTGGCTGATGCCGTTCATGGAAGAGGAAAAGGCGCGCAACCTCGCCAACGGCGTTGACGGCGGCGCCTCGTCGTCGGCCGGCAAGATCGTGCTCGCGACTGTGAAGGGCGACGTCCACGACATCGGCAAGAACATCGTCGGCATCGTGCTCCAGTGCAACAATTACGAGGTGATCGATCTCGGCGTGATGGTGCCGGCGGCCAGGATCGTCGAGACGGTGAAGGCCGAGAAGGCCGACATCGTCGGCCTCTCCGGCCTGATCACGCCCTCGCTCGACGAGATGGCGTTCTTCGCCGGCGAATTGCAACGCGAAGGCCTCAAGCTGCCGCTGCTGATCGGCGGCGCCACCACGAGCCGCGTGCATACGGCCGTGAAGATCGACCCGAGCTATCGCGCCGGTCCCGTGGTGCATGTCAACGACGCCAGCCGCGCCGTCGGTGTCGCGTCCTCGCTGCTCTCGCCGGAGAAGCGCGAAGCCTACGCCGCCGAGGTGCGCGCCGAATACGCCAAGATCTCTGAGGCGCATCTGCGCGCGCAGGCCGACAAGAAGCGGCTGAAGCTGGCCGACGCGCGCGCCAACCGGGTGCCCGTCGATTTTGCCAAGAGCAAGCCGGTAAAGCCGACCTTCCTCGGTATCAGGAGCTTCGACGACTACGATCTCGCCGAGCTGGTGCCCTATATCGACTGGACCCCGTTCTTCCAGACCTGGGAGCTCGCCGGCCGCTTCCCCGCGATCCTCAAGGACGACAAGGTCGGCGAGGTCGCGCGCTCGCTCTATGACGATGCGCGCAAGATGCTCGACACCATCGTCAGGGAGAAATGGTTCCAAGCCCGCGCCACCGTCGGCTTCTGGCCGGCGAATGCGCAAGGCGACGACATCGTGCTCTATGCCGACGATAACAGGACCAAGAGCATCGCGACGCTGCACACGCTGCGCCAGCAGCTCGAGAAGCGCGAGGGGCGCTTCAACGCGGCGCTATCAGACTTCGTCGCACCTACGGGCGTGCCGGACTATGTCGGCGGCTTCGTCGTCACGGCGGGCATCGGCGAGGACGCCGTCGCCGACCGTTTCAAGATGGCCAACGACGACTACTCCTCGATCCTGTGCAAGGCGCTGGCCGACCGCCTCGCCGAAGCCTTTGCCGAGCGCATGCATGCCCGCGTGCGCCGCGAATTCTGGGCCTACGCGCCGGACGAGGCGCTCTCCAACGACGAGCTGATCCTGGAAAAGTACCAGGGCATCCGCCCCGCGCCCGGCTATCCCGCGCAGCCCGATCACACCGAGAAGGCGACGCTGTTCGAACTGCTCGATGCGGAAGCGACCGCCGGCGTGAAGCTGACCGAGAGCTTTGCGATGTGGCCGGGCAGTAGCGTGTCCGGGCTCTATTTCGCGAACCCCGAGAGCTATTATTTCGGCGTCGGCAAGATCGAGCGCGACCAGGTCGAGGACTATGCCGCGCGCAAGGGCATGAGTGTGGCGGAGACCGAGCGCTGGCTCGCGCCGGTGCTGAACTACATCCCGTCGCAGCAAGGCACCGACAAGGCGTTCAAGGCAACGCCCGCGAACGACGAGACGTCGAAGGACCTCGCCTCGCATCCGCCCGGCTGCACCTGTGCGGTGCATCTGGTCTGGCAGAAGAAGCGCGCGGGGGCGGGTTAGCGCCCACTCGGAAGGCAAAAGGCGAAAACAACCCCATGCACAGTAGGGCCGGGGTCGACAGATTTTTCGGCCTTACCGAAAAATCGATTGCTCCGTCGGGCAAAACACCTGTAAGAGTGCAGGATCGGAACCGCGCGCGTGATCGCGACATTGTCCCTCAGGCACGGCCCTCTTACCCCTTCGGCGGCGCCAGCGGCTGCACGATCTCCTGGAACGGGACCAGCGCTTCGCAGCGATCGGCATGCGCCGACAGCGCCGGATAGCGTGCCGCATCGAACAGTTGCGGATGCGCCTCGCGGGTGAACCTGACGACGCAGGCAACCGCAATGTCGGCATGGCCGGTGCGACTGCCGAGCCAATACGGCGTCGTCACTTTGGCCCGCTCGGCCTCGAGCACGCCGAGCACATCGCCGATCTGCGCCTGGCAGCGCTCGACCCATAGCGCCAGCTGCTCCTTCCGCAGCACGCGCTCGTAGAGCAGGCTGACCGCCTTGTCGCCGAGGCCGGTCGCGAGCGCGCAGATCCGCAAATGCCGGCGGCGCTCGGCACCGCTTCGCGGCAGCATCGCCTTGTCAGGCCCGACGAACTCGTCGAGATAGTCCAGAATGATCGTGCTCTCGATCAGCGCCTCGCCGTCGTCCAGCACCAGTGTCGGCACCCGGCGCAGCGGATTGTACGGTGCGATCCTGTCGGCATCGCCGAAGGTCGACCATGGCCTGTGCTCGAAGCTGAGCCCGTAGAGCCGCAGCGCAATCGCGACGCGGCGGACAAAGGGGGAATCATATTGGCCGATCAGGAACATGGTTCTCGCTTCTCTCTGTCGTTAGACAAGGCAGGGCCGAACAGTTCATCGTCATTGGGCGGCGTCCGCAACAAACATCTTGGAAGGAGAGCATTGCGCGCAACGCAACAACGCGGAATCAGTGGCTGCCAGTTCTACACCGACAACGGACAGGGCATGCTCCGCTGCGACATCACCAATATGGACGCGCCCGCGCGGCCCCGCCGATTGCGAGCTCGACTATGGCGAGGTGTGGCAGCGCGCGGGATTCACCTGTCGGTTAGAGCAGACGGGGCTGACGCGCTTCAACGCCATGCAGCATGGGTTCTCTCTCGCGCGGGCCGAGCAGAAGCTGTTTTGACAGCGTGACAGCCGCACTCACAGCCCGTCCCGGATCGCGCGTTTGAAAGCCGCGATCGCCGCCTCGTCGCGCTTGTACAAGGTCCACTGCTTGATACGCTTGGCGCGCACCAGTTTCGCCGACGTCAGCACCCGCATGTGCTCGCTCACGGTCGGCGCACTGACACCGAGCTTCTCGGCAATCAGCAGGCCGCAAACGCCGTCCTCGACCAGATCGCCGTCGAGCTGCGCGCGAAAATGCTTCCGCGGATCCCGCAGCCATTCCAGGATCTGGAGACGGCGCTCATTGGCCAGCGCGCGCATGGCAGTCGCGAATTTCATTTAGCTATTTTGCTAATTACCTAATTGATGTCAACACCCGGACGCGCTAGCATTCATCACCATGACAGCGACATCAGACATCACGCGCGAGCGGATCGCGGCGACCGAAGCCGTCATCCGTCCGCATATCCGCCGCACGCCGCTGCTTGCAGCCGACCTCGCCGATTTCGGGCTTGCACCCGCGCCCGTCATCTTCAAGCTCGAGCTGTTGCAGCATTCCGGTTCGTTCAAGGCGCGGGGCGCGTTTGCAAATCTGCTGCTGCGGCAAGTGCCGCAAGCCGGTGTCGTCGCCGCGTCGGGCGGCAATCACGGCGCGGCGGTCGCCTATGCGGCGCAGCGGCTCAAAGTGCCCGCGACGATTTTCGTGCCTGACATCACCTCGCCCGCCAAGGCCGAGCGGATCAAGGGCTACGGCGCCGAGCTCGTGATCGCGGGCAACCGCTATGCCGATGCGCTTGCGGCCAGTGAAGCGCATGTCGCGCGGACCGGCGCCATGGCCGTTCACGCCTACGACCAGGCAGAGACCCTGCTCGGCCAGGGCAGCGTCGGCCTCGAACTGGAGCAGGACGCGCCTGAAATCGACACGCTGCTGGTCGCCGTCGGCGGCGGCGGACTGATCGGCGGCATCGCGGCGTGGAGCGCCGGCCGGACCCGCATCATTGCGGTCGAGCCGGAGCTCTCGCCGACCCTGCACGACGCGTTCGAAGCAGGCGCCCCGGTCGACGCGCCGGCGAGCGGCCTCGCTGCCGACAGCCTCGCGCCGCGGCGCGTCGGCGAGTTGATGTTCCCGATCGCGCGGGCCCATGTCGAGCGCGCCGTCCTGGTCAGCGACGATTCGATCCGGCAGGCCCAGGCCGCACTGTGGTCACGCCTGCGTCTGGTCACTGAGCCCGGCGGCGCGGCGGCGTTCGCGGCGCTGCTCTCGGGCGGCTATCGACCTTCGCCGGATGAGCGCATCGCGGTGCTGGTTTGCGGTGCGAATACGACGGCGGTGAAGTTCGACGATTAGTGGTCTCAACAACGAGGCTTTGCGGCAACAGCCGCAGGTTCCTTTGTCGCCACGGTCCACTTCACCTTGCCGAACAAGATGTCGCATGGTTCAGTCCGGGGAACCTTGGGGAAGGTCCGATGAACCGGCAGTTGGCGGCAGCGGCTGGGGTGGCGCTTGCGGCGGTCTCGCTGAATGGTGGCGCGGTTGCCGCCGACCTGCCGCTCAAGGCGCCGCCAAAAGCCGTCGAATTCAATCCGTTCTGGGCAGAGGCCGAGTATCTCGCCTGGAGCGTGACCGGGGACAAGCTGCCCGCGCTGGTGACGACAGCGCCCGTCGGCACGCCACTGGGCGTGGCCGGAGTGCTCGGGCAGCCGACCACGACCGTGCTGTTCGGCAATTCCACCGTCAACAATGATTGGCGCTCGGGTGGCCGCATCACGGCCGGCTACTGGTTCGATCCGCAGCGGAGCCGCGGCATCGAGGCGTCATTCTTCGGGCTGGAGACTATCGGGACCGGCTTTGCGGCCGATTCCGGCGCCTATCCGATCCTGACGCGGCCTTTCATCAACGTGCTGACGGGACTTCCCGACGCGCTGATCGCAGGTTTTCCTGGTGTCTCCACCGGCAGCGTCAACGCCAGCGAGACATCGCGCCTGCTCGGCGCCGGCGCGCTCTATCGCCAGGATCTGAATATCCAAGGTTTGGGAATGTGGAGCGGACAGCGCATCAGCGCGCTGATCGGCTATCGGTACTTGCGCGCCTCCGACACGCTGTGGATCACCGACACCTCGACCAGCCTCGCCTTCGGGACGTTCACGCCGACAGACAATTTCAAGGCGGCGAGCAACTTCCACGGTCTCGATCTCGGCCTCGCCGGCGACTGGCGCAATGGCCCGTGGTCGCTGGAATGGCGCGGCAAGGTCGCGCTCGGCGCCGTCTTCAACACCGCCGACGTTTCGGGCTCGACGACGTCGACCGTCGCCGCGGTCACCACGACGGTGCCGGGCGGCTTCCTCGCGCTCGCCAGCAACAGCGGCCATTTCTCGCAGACCAAATTCGCCGTGGTGCCGGAACTGTCGCTGAAGGCGGGCTACCAGATTGCGCCGGCCTGGCGCCTGACCGTCGGCTACGACGTGCTGTACTGGACCGGCGTGCAGCGCGCCGGCGGGCTGATCGACACCACCGTCAATCCGAGCCTGGTGCCGCCAGGCCCGCCCGCGGGCCCGACCCGGCCGCTGCCGGTGATGAACACGACGAACCTGCTCGCGCAGGGATTCAGCTTCGGCATGCGATACAATTATTGAACGCGCCGTCGCCGCTCCCTAAGCGATAACAGGCACATGCTTCGCCGCATCGCGCGGCGCCGTGCCGTCGAGCCGCGGATCATCCGCAATCTCGATCTGGCGACGGAACGGACGGAAGCCGGAGCGCTGATAGAACGCGACGGCCGAGGGATGGTCGAGGGTGCAGGTATGCACCCAGACGCGGCGCACCTCGCCGGACCAGGCGCGCTCCAGCGCGCGGTTCATCAGGAAGCGGGCGGCGCCGGTGCCGATCAGCCCTGCGGTGACGCCGAAATAGACCAGCTCGCACTGGCCGGGCTGACGGAAATCCAGCTCCAGCAGGCCTTCCTCGCGATCGTCGACGACGAGCGCATAGACCTCGATACCAGTAGCGTGGACGATCGCGGCGAGCTCGGCGTCGTTCATCCGTGCGCGCGAGAACCACAGCCAGTTCTCGCCGACACGACGGAAGAGATCGCGATACCAGGGAAGCGGCGGCGTATCGACCTTGCGCAAGGACCACGTGCCCGGCGGATCGTCGCGGCGCGCGGGAGGTGCGGTCATCTCCAGATGGATGACGACGGCGGCGATCTTCCCGTGGGGCACATCGGAACAGCCGTCGGGGAGGATCACTCCTCCCCCTCGTCGCTCGCCAGCACGCCCTTCACCGCGCGGGCCCAGCCGGCGAGCTTCCGCTCGCGCGTGGCCTGGCTCATGTTCGGCCTGAAGCGGTGCTCCAGCCGCCAATTGTCGGCGAACTGCGTCGGCTCGGGATAGACGCCGGCGGCGAGGCCGGCGAGATAGGCAGCACCCAGCGCCGTCGTTTCCTGAATCACGGGACGATCGACCGGCGCGTCGAGCAGGTCGGCGAGACGCTGCATGGTCCAGTCCGACGCGGTCATGCCGCCGTCGACGCGCAGCACGTTCTCGGCCTTTTCGCCGGGCCAGTCGGCGCGCATCGCCGCGCGAAGATCGTAGGTCTGATAGCAGACGCTCTCCAGCGTCGCGTGCGCGATCTCGGCCGGGCCGGTGTTGCGGGTCAGCCCGAACAGCGCGCCGCGCACCCGCGGATTCCAGTAGGGCGCCCCCATGCCGACGAAGGACGGCACGAGATAGACGCTCTGCATGGGGTCCGACTGATCGGCAAGAGGTCCTGTCTCGGCGGCATGCTTGATCAGCTTGATGCCGTCGCGCAGCCATTGCACCGCGCTGCCGGCGACGAAGATCGAACCCTCGAGCGCGTAGGTGCGTTTTCCGCCGAGCTGATAGGCGATGGTGGTGAGCAGCTTGTTCCTGGACACCACGGGCGTGGTGCCGGTGTTGAGCAGCGCGAAGCAGCCGGTGCCGTAGGTCGATTTGATCATGCCCGGGCGGAAGCAGGCCTGGCCGATGGTGGCGGCCTGCTGGTCGCCGGCGATGCCCGAGATGGCGATGGCGCCGCCGAACAGGTCCGGCGTGCTTTCGCCGTAAGCGGCCGAGGAATCCTTCACCTCCGGCAGCATCGAGCGCGGCACGCCGATGATCTCCAGCAGCTCGTCGTCCCACTGGCCGGTGTGGATGTTGAACAGCAGCGTGCGCGAGGCATTGGTGGCGTCGGTGGCGTGCACCTTGCCACCGGTGAGGCGCCACAGCAGGTAGCAATCGACGGTGCCGAAAATCAGCTCGCCGCGCGCGGCGCGGGCGCGCGCACCAGGGACGTGGTCGAGGATCCAGGCGACCTTGGTGCCGGAGAAATAGGGATCGACGATCAGGCCGGTCTTCTGCGTGATGACGGGCTCGCGGCCGTCGTGCTTCAGCTTCGCGCAGACGTCGGCGGTGCGACGATCCTGCCAGACGATGGCGCGGTGCACGGCCTGGCCGGTGGCGCGATCCCACACCACGGTGGTCTCGCGCTGGTTGGTGATGCCGATCGCGGCAATGTCCTTCGCGCTGATCCCGGCCTTCTCGATCGCATCGCGGCAGACCATCACGGTCGAAGTCCAGATGTCCTCCGGCTCATGCTCCACCCAGCCCGAGGCCGGAAAATGCTGCGGAAACTCCTGCTGCGCCGTCGCGGCAATGGAAATGTCGCCGCGAAACACGATCGCGCGCGAGGAGGTGGTGCCCTGGTCGATGGCGAGGACGAAAGACATGGAAGCACCCTTGGCGTTTTCCCGGTGGACGGGTCATTGTGTCGCGCCAAAGAAACGGGATTGTCGGCAAGAGGTCAAGGCAGCCCCTGCTTACCGCCCTCCGGAGGAGAGGGTAAGAAAGCGGAGACTCTCCCCGGAGACTAGGACGACGGGGGCGAAGATGGTACATGCCGGACCGGACAGTCTGGGGCGGCATGACATTCACTTCTCTTCAGTTCGGCATCTTTGTTGCGGTCGTGTTCGGCGTTTATTATTTGCCGCCGCTACGCCGCTTCCAGGTTCAGCTGCTCGTGCTCGCAAGCCTGGTGTTCTATGGCTCCGGTCAACCGGCCCTGCTGCCGCTGCTGCTCCTCGCCGTGCTCGGAACCTACCTCTGCCTGGTGCTGGCGTTTGACAACCGCGCGATCTGGATGCGGGCCGGCATCGTCTTCAACCTCGCACTACTGGCGTTCTTCAAATACAAGCTGCTGTTCATCGACCCGACCGCGGTTCACCAGACCGGCATTACGCCGCTGGACGTGCTGCTGCGCCTGCCGCTGCCGATCGGCATCTCGTTCTTCGTCTTCCACAATATCAGCCTGCTGGTCGACCTCACGCGGGAGAAGCGGCCGCCGCCGTTGCGGGACGTGTTCCTCTACATCATCTTCTTTCCGCAGCTCGTGTCCGGGCCGATCACCCGCGCCAGCCAGTTCATGCCGCAGATCGCGCCGAAGCGGCTCACTGATGTCGATTTCGTCGCGACCGCCAAATGGGTCCTGACCGGCTTCTTCTTCAAGCTCTACGTCGCGAACAATCTCAACGAGATGACGTCCTATATGGACTATCCGCTCTACGAGACCGTGGCGACGGCTGACCGCTGGCTGCTCGTGTTCCTGTACAGCTACCAGATCTATGCCGATTTCTTCGGCTATTCGGCGATCGCGCTCGGGCTTGGGCTGCTGTTCGGCTATCGTCTGCCCGTCAACTTCAACCTGCCCTACATCTCGGTCTCGTTCTCCGAGTTCTGGACGCGCTGGCACATCTCGCTGTCCACCTGGCTCAGGACCTATCTCTACATCCCGCTCGGCGGCAACCGGAAGGGACCGGTCCGAACCTGTCTCAATCTGATGATCGTAATGACGCTCGGCGGGCTCTGGCACGGCGCTAGCCTGAGCTACGCATTGTGGGGCACGCTGCACGGGCTGCTGCTCGTCGTTGAGCGTCCCTTCCTTGCATTGCTCGGGGATGCCGGCCCGGTCGTGCGCATTGTCCGCATGAGCGTGGTGTTCTTCTGCGTGACGATGCTCTGGATCTTCTTCAAGCTTCCGAACTTCGATCACGCGCTCGGATATCTCTCGGGCATGTTCTCGCCGACGGACAATCCCAATCCGACCAAGCTCTACCGCAACATGGCGCTGCTCTACGCCCTGCCCGTCCTGATCCAGCACCTTGGCATCGGCACGCTTCTCGACGGCAGATTGCGGCGATGGGAGCCGTATCTCTATGGCGCGCTCGCGGCGATGGCTTGGCTCGAGGCCGGGCCGGACGCCGCCTTCATCTATTTTCAGTTCTGACCATGGGACAGAAATCAATGTTTCCATGGCTAATCAAATGCGCGGGCGTCGCCGTAGCACTGCTGCTGGCCTGCGGCCTTGCCACCGCGCATTTCGGCGCCGCGCTCCAGCAGCCGACCGTGACGACCCGCGACGGCACCATCATCACCCTCAACCGCTATGTCAGAGAGCCCGCGCCAGATCTCGCGCTGGTCGGCAGCTCGGTCGCGTGGCGGCTCAAGGAAGAATACTTCTCGCGTCCCGGCGTCCGCAATCTCGCCCTGGCGGGCGGCACCCCGGTGACCAGCCTCGACATCATCGCGAAGCAGAAAAGCCTGCCGAAGATCGTCCTGATCGAGACCAATGTTCTCACGCGCCTGCCCGACGAGGCGCTGATCGACAAGTTTTCAGGCGACACGCACGCCGAGACGTTGTTCCTGCGCCCGGTACGAACAGCGGTTGCAGCCTATGAAACGTGGAATCACACGCCGCCCAATCCTGCTGAGGCGCGCGCCGGGCGGGATCGCCTGCTCAGCGAGCCACCGAGCAATTTCGACAACAAGGTCTACCTCGACCGCGCCGTGGAGCAGATGAACGACGAAGACCCTACCGTTATGACGCGGGTGAATGTGGCGCGGATCCACGCGTTCATCGACGACGCCGAACGGCGGGGATCACGCGCTTTCCTGCTTGAGATTCCCTTCGCGCCCGAGATCGAGGAATCGCGCATGGTCAGGACGAGCAAGGCGATCGTCCACGCGGCCTTCCCGGATCACGCGCGCTGGCTGCCGATCCATCCGCCGGTGAAGGAGCTCCGCTGGGCCGACGGCGTGCATCTCGACGAGCGATCGGCCCTGCTCGTCGTGCGCGCCATCGAGAGCGCCCTGGCCGAGCGTGGCCAGTAGCAGCTACACCGCAGCCGTCGTCACGCCGCCGTCGATGACGATGGTCTGGCCGGTCATGAAGCTCGAAGCGTCCGAGGCGAGATAGGCGACGGCGCCGGCGATCTCGTCGGGCTCGCCGATGCGGCGAAGCGGCGTGGTGGCGGTGCGGCGCTTGAGGTTGGCTTCGTCTTCCCAGAGCGCGCGGGCGAAGTCGGTCTTGACGAGGCCGGGCGCGATGCAATTGACGCGGACCCCCTTCGGCCCCCATTCGCCGGCAAGCGAGCGGCACAGCGCGAAGTCGGCCGCCTTGGAGATGCCGTAGGCGCCGATCACGGTGGAGCCGCGCAAGCCCCCGATCGAGGAGATGATGACGACGGAGCCGTTGCCGCGCTCCGCCATCTGGGGGATCGCGAGCGCGGAGAGCCAGATGTTGCTCTTGACGTTCGAGCCCATGATCTTGTCGAAGGCCTCGTCGGTGATGTCGAGCAGCGGGCCGTAATACGGGTTCACCGCGGCGTTGCAGACGAGGATGTCGATCTTGCCGTAGTGCCTGGTGGCGCCTGCGATCAGCGCCTCGACCTCGTTCCTGCGCGCGATGTTGCAGGGAATGACGATCGCATCGCCGCCGCCGGCAACGATGCCGTCGGCGACCTCCTTGCAGGCATCGGCCTTGCGCGAGGACACCACGACCTTGGCGCCGAGTTTTGCAAGCAGCTCTGCCGATGAGCGGCCGATGCCGCGGCTGGAGCCGGTGACGACGGCGACCTTGCCGGTGAGATCGAACGGGGTGTTCTTCATTGTTGTTGCTCCGCTGATGCCGCTAGTTCGGTGTCATCGCCCGGCTTGACCGGGCGATCCGGTATTCCAGAGACGGCGCGGCTGGAATCGAGAGGCCGCGGCGTACTGGATCCCCCGCTTTCGCGGGGGATGACAGTTTTCGTGTGGTCTCGTTCGAGTTAGATCAACCCACCCGCATCCGCGACGCGGCGCTGGTGGTAGTCGGTGTCGCCGAAGGTGTTCTCGATCATGGTCAGGCGCTTGAAGTAGTGACCGATCTTCGCCTCCATGGTCATGCCGATGCCGCCGTGGAGCTGGATCGCCTGCTGGCCGACGAACTTCAGCGACTTGCCGATCTGCACCTTGGCCGCTGCGATGGCGTTGGCGCGCTCCTTGGCGTTCTCGAAATCGTTCGCCATGGTCGCGAACATCGACATCGAGCGCGCCTGCTCGGCTGCGACGAACATGTCGGAGGCGCGGTGCTGCAACGACTGGAACGAACCGATCGCGACGCCAAATTGCTTGCGCGTCTTGATGTACTCGACGGTCGTCTTCAGCGATTCATCCATCAGGCCGACGGCTTCGGCGCAGAGCGCGACGCGCGCTTCGTCCACCACGCGCTCGATCAGAGCGAGCGAGTCGTCGGGGTTGCCGATCGCGGCGTCGCTGCCAACCTCGACGCCGGTGAAGGTGATGTCGGCGGCGTGCAGGCCGTCCTGGGTCGGATAGGACTTCCTGGTGACGCCCTTGGCATTCGCCGGCACCAGGAACACGCCGATGCCGGTCGTGTCGCGGCGGCCCCCCTTGGTGCGCGCGGTCACCAGAAGCGTGTCGGCGTTCTCGCCGTTGAGCACGACGAACTTTTCGCCGTCGATCACCCAGCCGTCGCCCTTCTTCTTCGCCGTCGTGGCGACGTCGAACAGGTCGTAGCGCGAGTTCTTCTCGAGCTGGGCGAACGCCAGCGTCTTGCTGCCGTCGACGATCCCCGGCACATGCGCGGCCTTCTGCGCATCGGTGCCGGCATGGCGCAGGAAGCCGCCGCCGATCACCACGGTTGCCAGATACGGCTCGAGCACGAGCGCCTTGCCAAGCGCTTCCATCACGATCATGGTCTCGACACCGCCGCCGCCGAAGCCGCCATCGACCTCGCTGAAGGGCAGACCCAACAGGCCCTGCTCGGCGAGCTTGCCCCAGACGGCTTTGCTCCAGCCGCCCTTCTCCTTCATGTACTTCTTGCGGCTCTCGAAATCGTAGGAATCGCTCAGCAGGCCGTCGATGCTGTCCTTCAGGAGCCGCTGCTCCTCGGTCAAATCAAAATCCATGTTTCTCTCCAAATCGGCGGGAATTGCCCTGCCGTCGCCTCACCCTCAGACGTCATCCCCGCGAAGGCGGGGATCCAGTAAACGCAGCCGCCTGACGTACTCACGACTGCCGCGGCGTACCGGGTCCCCGCCTTCGCGGGGGACGACACCGTCATTGTTGAATCACAGCCCCAGCACCGCCTTGGCGATGATGTTGCGCTGGATCTCGTTGGAGCCGCCGTAGATCGAGACCTTGCGGTTGTTGAAGTAGCTCGGCGCGATCTGGGCGGTCCAGTCCATCGCCTCGTTCGAGCCGTCGTCGCCGTGCACGTCGTAGGGCGCGGCGAACGGGCCGATCACTTCCATGAGCAGCTCGGTGGTGGTCTGCTGGATCTCGGAGCCCTTGATCTTCAGCACCGAGGAGGCCGGATTGGGCTTGCCCTTGCCGTGCTTGCCCTCGTCGGCGACGACGCGGAGCTGAGTCAGTTCGAGCGCCTTCAGCTCGATCTCGCACGCGGCGAGCTTCTCGCGGAACGCCGCGTCCTGGATGATCGGCTTGCCGCCGGATTCGACCTTGCCGGCGAGATCGCGGATGCGCCGCAACCGCTCCTTGGAGACGCCGACGCGCGCGATGCCGGTGCGCTCGTTGCCGAGCAGGAACTTGGCGTAGTCCCAGCCCTTGTTCTCCTCGCCGATCAGGTTCTCGTAGGGCACCTCGACGTCGTCGAAGAACACCTCGTTGACCTCATGACCACCGTCGATGGTTTGGATCGGGCGTACCGTGACGCCCTTGGATTTCATCGAGAACACGATGAAGGAGATGCCCATCTGCTTCTTGGCGCTGGCGTCGGTGCGACAGAGGCAGAAGATCATGTCGGCGTGCTGGGCGAGCGTCGTCCAGGTCTTCTGGCCGTTGATGATCCACTTGTCGCCCTTGCGCTCGGCCTTGGTCTTGAGCGAAGCGAGGTCAGAACCCGAACCCGGCTCGGAGAAGCCCTGGCACCACCAATCGTCGACGTTGGCGATGCGCGGCAGGTACTTCTTCTTCTGCTCTTCGCTGCCGAAGGTGTAGATCACGGGGCCGACCATGCTGACGCCGAAGGCGAGCGGCTGCGGCGCCGGGTAGGACTGCAGCTCCTCGTTGAAGATGTAGTGCTGCACCGAGGTCCAGCCCGTGCCACCATACTGCGTCGGCCAGTGGCTGGTGCCCCAGCCCTTCTTGTTGAGGATGCGCCACCACGTCACCATCTCGTCCTTCGAGAGATGGCGGCCTTCCACCAGCTTGCGCCGTGTATCCGGCGGCACGTTGTCGCGGAAGAATGACCGCACTTCCTCGCGAAACGCCTGCTCTTCTTTCGTGAATGCGAGATCCATCGGATCCTCCTGTGAATTACTGCAAAACTTCGAACAGACCGGCGGCGCCCATGCCGCCGCCGACGCACATGGTGACGACCGCGTACTTGGCCTTGCGGCGGCGGCCTTCGATCAGGGCATGGCCGGTCAGGCGCGCGCCCGACATGCCGTAGGGATGGCCGACCGAGATCGCACCGCCGTCGACGTTGATCTTCTCGGGGTCGATGCCGAGCTTGTCGCGGCAATACAGCACCTGCACCGCGAAGGCTTCGTTCAATTCCCAGAGGCCGATGTCGTCGACCTTGAGGCCATGACGCTTGAGCAGGCGCGGCACGGCGAACACCGGGCCGATGCCCATCTCGTCCGGCTCGCAGCCGGCGGAGACGAAGCCGCGGAAGATGCCGAGCGGGCTCAGGCCGCGCCTGGCGGCTTCCTTGTCGCTCATGATCACCGAGGCGCTGGCGCCGTCCGAAAGCTGGCTCGCATTGCCGGCGGTGATGGAGAACCCTTCGCCGCGCACGGGCTTGAGGCCGGCAAGGCCTTCAGCCGTGGTTTCGGGGCGCGGGCCCTCGTCCTGCGACAGCGTGACTTCCTTCATCGAGACCGTGCCGGTCGCCTTGTCGGTCACGGCCATCTGCGTCGTGATCGGCGCAAGCTCGTCCTTGAACTTGCCGCCCTGTTGCGCGGCTGCGGTGCGGCGCTGGCTCTCGAGAGAATACTCGTCCTGCTTCTCGCGCGAGATTCCGTAGCGCTTGGCGACGATTTCCGCGGTGTCGATCATGGGCATGTAGACCTCGCCCTTGATCTTGAGCAGCGCCGGATCCTGGGCGTGGAAGCCGTTCATCTTGTCGTTCTGCACGAGGCTGATCGACTCGCCGCCGCCACCCACCGCGACCTCGACACCGTCGAAGATCACCGAGCGTGCCGCCAGCGCGATGGCCTGGAGGCCCGAGGCGCACTGACGGTCGATCGTGGTGCCGGCGACGGTGACAGGCAGACCCGCGCGGAGCAGCGCCTTGCGCGCGATGTTGCCGCCGGTTGCGCCCTGCTGGAGGGCCGCGCCCATCACGACGTCCTCGATCTCCTTCGGATCGACCTTGGCGCGCGCGACAGCTTCGCCGATGGCGTGACCGAGCAGCGTGGCGCCCTCGGTGGCGTTGAGCATGCCGCGGTAGGCCTTGCCGATCGGCGTGCGGGCGGTGGAAACGATGACGGCGTCGGTCAAGAGCGACCTCCTGGTTGCGTTAGATGTGATGGCTTCTGCTGCTGGCGCAATTCGTGGCGCGACAGCTTTCCGACCGGCGTGCGCGGCAGATCGTCGACGAACTCGACCGCCGCCGGCAATTCGTGCTTGCCGACCTTGCCCGTGAGCTGCGCGCGCAGCTCGTCGAGCGAGAACGGCTTTGCGTCCGGCTTCAGCTTGATGAAGGCCTTTGCGGCCTCGCCCCGATACTGGTCGGGAATGCCGAGCACGATCACCTCGTGCACGCCCGGAACGGTGTAGATCGCCTGCTCGATCATCTGCGGATAGACGTTGAAGCCGCCGGAAATGATCATGTCCTTCTTGCGGTCGACCAGGAAGAAATAGCCGTCGCTGTCGACATAGCCGATGTCGCCGGTGAGGAAGCGGCCGTCGATGAAGGCCTCTGCGGATCCCGCCGGCTTGTTCCAGTAGCCCTTGGTGACGTTCGGGCCCTTGATGCGGATTTCGCCGACTTCGCCCGGCGGCAGCACCTTCGTGGGATCGTCCAGCGAGACGACGTCGAGCTCGATGCCGGGCAGCATCAAGCCGATCGAGCCCGGCTTTTCGGGACCGGTAGGCGGATGGCCGGTGCCGGGCGAGCAGGTCTCGGTCATGCCCCAGCCGCTCTTCAGCTTCTTGCCGACCTTGCGCTCGAAGAAGCTCGCGACCTCGACCGGCAGCGGCGCGCCGCCGGAGCCGATCGCGTTGAGCGAGGAGAAGTCGCGCTTGTCGAGATTGGGGAGGGCTGCGATCGCGATCCACATCGTCGGCACGCCGGGGAAATAGGTCGCGCGCTTGACCTCGATGTCCCGCATCACCGCCTCGACGTCGAAACGCTGATGGATCGAGATCAGATTGCCGCGGCGGAGCGATGACAGCAGCACGACGGTCAGCGCATAGATGTGGAACAGCGGCAGCACGCAGATCACGCGCTCGACGACGTCGCCGCGCGCCGCACGTGCCGGCTTGCCCCAGACGTCGTAGATCGACACGGCAGAGGAGAGATTGCCGTGCGTGAGCATGGCGCCCTTGGGCAGGCCGGTGGTGCCGCCGGTATATTGGAGCAGCGCGACGTCATCGACTGCAACCGCGGGCCATTGCGCCGGCAACGGCGCGCCCTCGACGAAGGCCTTGAAGGTGACGATGCGGGGATCACTTGGAATCGCCGCCTGCGGCGTGCCGACCTTGCCCCAGTCGTCGTCCTCGCAGACGACGAGGCGGTCGATCAGCCCCTTCTCCAGGAATTTCAGCGCGGTCGGCAGCAAGGCCTGCAGGTTCGAGGTGACCAGCACGCGCGAGCCGGAGTCGGAGACCTTGTGCGTCAGCGCGATCTCGCCGTCGAGTGGCGACAGATGCGCGACGCGGGCGCCTGCCTTCAGCGCGCCGAAGAAATTGACGGGATGGTCCGGCGTGTTGCCGAGGAACAGCGCGACGGAGGTGTTCTTGCCGCAGCCGGCGCGCAGGAACGCAGCGGCCGCGCGTTCGGCCATGGCGGCAAGCTCGGTATAGGTGATCGGACGATCGCGAAATTCGAGCGCGGTGCGCGGGCCGTAATTTGCGGCAGCGGTCGCGAGCAGGTCAGGCAGCGTGCCCTGGACGATGGTGTCGTCCCAATGCACGCCCTCGGGGTAAAACTGTTCGCCGGGATGGGTCATTGCTTCGTTACTTTGCACGTAAGGCAGGCACGGACGGATAGGCTCCCTCCCCCCTTGTGGGAGAGGGTTGGGGCGAAGGGTAGCCACAAGCTCTGCTCTCGCCCGGGGCTACCCCCCGCCATGCCCCTCCCCCACAAGGGGGGAGGGAACGGAGAGAGGCGTTGCCCGGAGCGCGACATCGCAGCAGCCACCGATCCGATCAAGCCGCCTTCGACGCCGCGGCCAGCGAGGCGAAGGTCTTGCCTTCGGCCGCGAGCTTCTTCAGCAGCGGGGCGGGCTCGAGGCTCGGGTCGTTGGTCTCCTTGGCGTAGAAGGCCAGGCGATCGGCGATGTGCTTGAGGCCAACGGTGTCGGCCCAGAACATCGGGCCGCCGCGGTAGATCGGCCAGCCATAGCCGTAGAGCCAGACCACGTCGATGTCGGAGGGGCGCGCCGCGATGCCCTCTTCGAGGATCTTCGCGCCCTCGTTGATCATCGGGTACATCATGCGCTCGAGGATCTCGTCGTCGCTGACGATGCGCTTCTTGCGGCCGAGGCGCAGCAGCGTCTCGTCGATCAGCTTCTCGACCTCGGGATCGGGCATCGGCGCACGGGAGCCGGCCTCATATTTGTAGTAGCCCTTGCCGGTCTTCTGGCCGAAGCGGCCGGCTTCGCACAGCGCGTCCGCGATCTCGGACTTGATGCCGCGGTCCTTGCGCGAGCGCCAGCCGATGTCGAGGCCGGCGAGGTCACCCATCGCGAACGGGCCCATCGGCATGCCGAACTTGGTGACGACGGCATCGACCTGCTGCGGCAGAGCGCCCTCGAACAACAGCTTCTCCGACTGCTTGCCGCGCTGGGCCAGCATGCGGTTGCCGACGAAGCCGTCGCAGACGCCGACCACGGCCGGCACTTTGGCGATCTTGCGGGCGATGCTGACGGCAGTGACCAGTGCATCCGGCGCGGTCTTGTCGGCGCGGACGATCTCGCACAGCTTCATGACGTTGGCCGGCGAGAAGAAGTGCATGCCGAGCACGTCCTGCGGGCGCTTGGTCGCCTTCGCGATCTCGTCGATGTTGAGGTAGGAGGTGTTGGAGGCAAGCACGGCGCCCGGCTTGACGTACTGGTCGAGCTTGCCGAACACCTCCTTCTTCACCGCCATGGTCTCGAACACGGCTTCGATGACCAGGTCGGCATCGCCGACGTTCTCGATGCCGACGACACCGTTGATCAGCGCCATGCGCTTGGCGGGCGCGTCAGCCGGGATGCCGCCGCGCGCCGCGGTCGCTTCCCAGTTCTTCTGCATGATGCCCATGCCGCGCTTGAGCTGCTCTTCGCCCGTTTCGATCAAGGTGACGGGGATGCCGGCATTGGCGAAGGACATCGCGATGCCGCCGCCCATGGTGCCGGCACCCAAAATGGCAACTCGGTTAACGGGACGCGACTTGGTGCCTTCGGGCACGCCTGCGATCTTGTTGGCCTCGCGCTCTGCGAAGAACGCATAGCGCTGCGCCTTGGACTGGTCGCTGGCGACGAGCTTGAGGAAACCCTCGCGCTCCTTCTTTAGACCTTCGTCGAATGGCAGGTCGATCGCCGCACCGACGGCGTCGGCCGCCGCGAACGGCGCTTCCAGGCCGCGCGCCTTCTTGGTCATGGCCGCGACCGCGTTGGTGAAGATCGAGCGATCGGCCTTCGCAGCAGCGATCTTGGAATCGTCGTCGCGCAGACGGCGCAGCGGGCGCTTCTCGGCCAGCAGCTTGCGCACGAAAGCTTCGCCGCCGGACGCCGGACCCTCGACGATCTCCTCGATCAGGCCGGCCTTGAGCGCTTCGGCGGCACCGATGGGATCGCCGCCGACGATCATCTTGACGGCGAGTTCGGGACCGACTGCGCGCGGCAGGCGTTGGGTGCCGCCGGCGCCCGGCAACAGGCCGAGCTTCACCTCGGGCAGGCCGAGCTTGGCCTCTTTCACGGCCACGCGGAAATGACAGGCGAGCGCGACCTCGAGGCCGCCGCCGAGCGCGGTGCCGTGGATCGCGGCCACGATCGGCTTCGGCGAATTCTCCATCTCGGCCAGCACTTCGTTGAGGCCCGGCGGCTTCGGCGGCTTGCCGAATTCGGTGATGTCGGCGCCGGCGATGAAGGTGCGGCCGGCACAGGTCAGCACGATGCCCTTGATCGCGGGATCGGCGACGGCGGCCTTGATGCATTCCAGAATGCCACCGCGGACTGCGGCACTCAGCGCATTGACCGGAGGGCTATTGACCGTGACGATCCCGACTTCGTCATGACGCTCAAGCTTGACCACTTCGCTCACGGTTTCCCTCCTTGGTGGGGCTTACTTTTGTTCGATTTCGCGGTGCGGAATTTAATTCCGCATCTTGACGGCAGGGTTATTTTGAAGCACGTGGCTTGTCAACGACTCCGCGCAAGAAGCAGATCAGGGATGAAGCGTACAGGAAAGAAGACTGCGACCGATCGGAATTTCGTCGTCGCGCTTTCCCGCGGGCTTGATGTATTGCGAGCTTTCCAACCGAGCGACGGACTTCTCGGCAATCAGGAGATTGCCTCCCGCACCAATCTGCCGAAGCCGACCGTTTCGCGGCTGACCTATACGCTGACGAAGCTCGGCTACCTGACACCGGTTCCCCGTTTCGAGAAATATCAGCTCGCGCCCGCCGCGATGGCGCTGGGTTACGCGGCACTCGCCAATCTCGGTGTTCGGCATTTGTCCGAACCGTTCCGCGAGGAAATGATGCGCGCGACGGGAGGTGCCGTCGCGATCGGCGGCCGCGATCGTCACAGCATGATCTATTTCGGACAGAGCCGCGGCAGCGAGACCGTCGGCGTTCAACTTGACGTCGGCTCTCGCGTGCCGATTGCAACCAGCGCGATGGGTCGCGCCTATTTCTGGGCGCTCGGCGAGGAGGACCGCGCTGAACTGTCGCGCGTCCTGCGCGAACATTACGGCAGCCGCTGGCCGAAGATGCGCGACGGCCTGGAGCGCTCCGGCGAGACCGTCGCCAAGCACGGCTTTGCGATCTCGGTCGGCGACTGGCACGACGACATCGGCGCCGCCGGCGTCGCACTCAAGCTCAACGACGGAACCGGACCTTATGCGTTCAATTGTGGCGCACCCGCATTCCGCTTCACGGAAGAGCGTTTGATCAACGACATTGGACCGCGTCTGCTGTCGATGGTAAGGAACATCGAAGCGGCACTTGGGGGTCTGATGCCGCCATCCAAAAAAGACGACAGCAAAAAGCTGAAATCAGGAGGAAAAGTTGCGCGCCTGGCCGAGGGGATCAGATAGCCATTGTCATAACGGGGAGCGGTTTGCATCGCCCCTTCGCCCACTGAACCGTGTGGGCGAGACGAGATGACGCAGGCACAGCTCGCGCAGGGGACATCGCCCCTGCTCGCGGTTCGCGACGTCAGCGTCGTGTTCGGCGGCATCGTCGCGCTCAACGGCGTGTCCTTCGACATGCACAAGGGCCAGATCCTCGGATTGATCGGCCCCAACGGCGCCGGCAAGACCACGCTCTTCAACTGCCTCTCGCGCCTCTACCAGCCGTCGTCGGGCGACATCCTGATGGAAGGCGCGAGCATCCTGTCGCGGCCGCCGCACCGGATCGCCGAGATCGGCATCGGCCGCACCTTCCAGAACGTGGCGCTGTTTCCGAACCTGTCGGTGATGGACAATGTCCGCGTCGGCACCCACGCCCGCACCTCCAGCGACATCATCAGCGACTCGCTGCGGCTCGCCTGGATTCGCCGCGGCGAGAGCAGCGTGAACAAGAAGGTGCACGAGATCCTCGCTTATCTCGGTCTCGAGGACGTCGCCCACACCACCGTCTCCGGCCTGCCCTTCGGTACGCAGAAGCGCGTCGAGCTGGCGCGCGCGCTGGCGGCAGACCCGAAGATCCTGCTGCTCGACGAGCCCGCCGGCGGCCTCAACCACGAAGAGGTCTACGTCCTCGGCGACCTCATCCGCAAAATCCGTGACGAGCGCCACATGACCGTGCTGCTGGTCGAGCACCACATGGGCCTCGTGATGTCGATCGCGGACCACGTCGTCGCGCTGAATTTCGGCAAGAAGCTCGCGGAAGGCACGCCCGCCCAGGTGCAGGCCGACCCCGACGTCATCAAGGCCTATCTCGGGAGCAAGGACCAATGACGACGCTGCTCAACGTCAAGGACCTGCGCGCCTATTACGGCCAGGTCCAGGCGCTCCACGGCCTCTCCTTCTCGCTCAGCGAGGGTTCGCTGACGACGCTGCTCGGGGCCAACGGCGCCGGCAAGACCACGACGCTGCGGGCGATCTGCAACATGGTACGCTCCACCGGCGGCATCGAGTTCGACGGCAAGCCGCTGAACAACCGGTCGACCGAGAGCATCGTGCGCTTCGGCATCGCCCACGTGCCGCAGGGCCGCGGCACCTTCACCACCATGACGGTGGAGGAAAACCTGCAGCTCGGGGCCATCACCCGCAAGGACAATGCGGGCATCGTCTCCGACATCGAGCGCATGTATGCGCATTTCCCGGTTCTGAAGCAGCGGCACACCCAGCAGGCCGGGACGCTCTCCGGCGGCGAGCAGCAGATGCTCGCGGTCGCGCGCGCGCTGATGCTGCGGCCGCGCCTGATGCTGCTCGACGAGCCGTCCTTCGGCCTCGCGCCGCTGGTGGTGCGCGACCTGTTCGGCATCCTCGGCAAGATCAACCGCGAGGACAAGGTCTCGATCCTGGTGGTCGAGCAGAACGCCCAGCTCGCGCTCGAGCTCGCCGACCAGGCCTATGTGATCGAGACCGGCCGTATCGTGATGTCCGGCAACGCCAAGGACATCGCGAACAACGAAGACATCCGCAAATCCTATCTGGGTTACTGAGGAGCCGGCACGATGGACCTTTTTACCAACCAGGTGCTGGCCGGCATTGCCACCGGTGCCATCTACGCCTGCATGGCGCTCGCCGTCGTCATGATCTACCAGGCAATCGACCATCTCAACTTCGCGCAGGGCGAGATGGCGATGTTCTCGACCTTCGTGTCCTGGCAATTGATGCAGTGGGGCGTGCCCTATTGGGGCGCATTCGTGATCACGCTGGCGTTCGCCTTCGTCGGCGGCATCGTGATCGAGCGCGTCCTGTTCAAGCCGCTCGCCAAGGCACCGATCCTGACCAATGTCGCAGGCTTCATTGCCCTGTTTTCGATCATCAACTCTTCGGCCGGCCTGATCTGGGACTTCACCATCAAGCAATATCCGACCCCGTTCGGATCCTCGCCGTTCCTCGGCAGCCAGCTCATCTCGACCCACCAGGCGGGCATGATCGGCGTCACCGTGCTGCTCTTGATCGGCCTGTTCTTCTTCTTCCAGTACACGCGGATCGGACTTGCGATGCGGGCCGCCGCCTCGCTGCCTGAATCGGCCCGTCTCGTCGGCATCAATACGAGCTGGATGATCGCGCTCGGCTGGGGCATGGCCTCCGCGATCGGCGCCATTGCCGGCATGCTGATCGCTCCGGTCGTGTTCCTCGAGCCCAACATGATGGGCGGCGTATTGCTCTACGGCTTCGCCGCGGCCGTGCTCGGCGGATTGACCAGCCCGTTCGGCGCCGTGGTCGGCGGCTTCCTGGTCGGCATCTTCGAGAACCTCGCCGGCACCTACATCCCCGGCGTCGGCAACGAGCTGAAACTTCCGATCGCGCTCGCGCTGATCATCTCCGTCCTGGTCGTCAAACCCGCTGGTCTGTTCGGCCGGCACATCGTCAAGCGAGTTTGATCATGAGCGCAGCAGAAGAAGTCGTCGCCGAAGGCCACGAGGCGGTCGAAGCCGTTCCGAAGCGGGCCATGACGCTGGGCACAGGCACCTCGGTGGTGGTGCTGTTGCTTCTCATCGCCGTTCCCTTGTTCGCGAAGAACTTCGTGATCTTCCAGCTGACCCAGCTCCTCTATCTGGGTCTCGCCGTGCTGGCCCTGAACATCCTGACCGGCGGCTCCGGCCAGTTCTCGCTCGGCCAGAGCGCGTTCTACGGCATCGGCGCCTACATCACCGCGGTGATGATGGAGCAGTTCAACATCCCCTACTTCCTCTGCCTGCCGGTCGCGGGCGTGCTTTGCTTCGGTGTGGGCTTCCTGTTCGGCCAGCCGGCGCTGCGGCTCTCCGGCGTGTACCTTGCGCTGGCGACCTTCGCACTGGCCACCGCGATGCCGCAGCTTCTCAAGCTGAACTTCCTCGAGCCGTGGACCGGCGGCGTGCAGGGCCTCGTCGTCACCAAGCCCGACGCGCCGTTCGGCCTGAAGATGTCGCAGGACATGTGGCTGTACTACTTCACGCTCGTCGTCGTGCTCGCGATCTACGTCGCCTCGGTGAACCTGCTGCGCTCCCGCTCGGGCCGCGCCTTCATGGCGATCCGCGACAACGAGATCGCGGCCTCCGCCATGGGCGTCAACGTCGCGCTGTACAAGACGCTCGCCTTCGGCGTCTCCGCCGCCATTACCGGCGTCGCAGGCGGCTTGAGCGCCATCGCGGTGCAGTTCGTCGCGCCCGACAGCTTCACCATCACGCTCGCGATCCAGCTGTTCCTCGGCATGGTCGTCGGCGGCGTCGGCTGGCTGCCAGGCTCGATCGTGGGCGCGGCCTTCATCATCTTCGTGCCGAACATCGCGGAAGGCATCTCCAAGGGCCTCTCCGGCGCCGTGTTCGGCGTGCTCCTGTTCCTCGTCATCTACCTCGTGCCGCATGGCGCGAGGCAACTCGCGATCCTGGGCCAGCAACTCGCAGGCAGGCTCAGGAAAAACTGACCTCATCGTCAAGACTGTCGCTTTAACCAAGGAGACCCAATTGCCTTTCGGAAGAACACTGCGAACCGCCGCACTTGCAACGGCGGTCGCGACACTCGCCTCCAGCGCTGCCCTCGCCCAGAAGAAATACGACACCGGCGCGTCCGATACCGAGATCAAGATCGGCAACATCATGCCGTACAGCGGTCCGGCGTCGGCTTACGGCATCATCGGCAAGACCGAAGAAGCCTATTTCAAGATGATCAACGACAAGGGCGGCATCAACGGCCGCAAGATCGTCTACGTCACCTATGACGACGGCTATTCGCCGCCAAAGGCCGTGGAGCAGGTCCGCAAGCTGGTGGAGAGCGACGAGGTGCTCGCCGTGTTCAACCCGCTCGGCACGCCCTCGAACACCGCGATCCAGAAGTACCTCAACGCCAAGAAGATCCCGCAGCTGTTCGTCGCCACCGGCGCGACCAAGTGGAACGACCCGAAGAACTTCCCCTGGACCATGGGCTGGCAGCCCTCCTACCAGAGCGAAGCGCAGATCTACGCGAAGTGGCTGATGAAGGAGAAGCCCGACGCCAAGGTCGCGATCCTCTACCAGAACGACGATTTCGGCAAAGACTACCTCAAGGGCACCAAGGACGGTTTCGGCGCCAAGGCTGCGTCCGCGATCATCATGGAGGAGAGCTACGAAGTCTCCGAGCCGTCGATCGACGGTCACATCGTCAAGATCAAGGCCGCCAATCCGGACGTGCTCTTGATCTATACGACGCCGAAATTCGGCGCCCAGACCATCAAGAAGACGGCCGAGCTCGGCTGGAAGCCGCTCCAGATCATCACCAACGTGTCGTCCTCGGTCGGCAGCGTGATGAAGCCGGCGGGCTTCGAGGCCGCACAGGGCGTGCTGTCGGCGACCTACGCCAAGGACGGCAGCGATCCGCGCTGGAACGACGATGCCGGCATGAAGAAATGGATCGCGTTCCTCGACAAGTACATGCCCGGTGTCGACAAGACCGACTCCAGCGTCGTCTACGGCTACGGAGCCGCCCAGACGCTGGTCAAGGCGCTGGAACAGTGCGGCGACGATCTCACCCGCGCCAATTTGATGAAGCAGGCGGCAAGCCTGAAGGATTTCGAGCCGGACACCCTGCTGCCCGGCATCAAGATCAACACCGGACCGACCGACTTCGCCCCGATCAGCCAGTTGCAGATGCAGCGCTTCAAGGGCGAGAAGTGGGAACAGTTCGGCGACATCATGAGCGGTGACGTAGCCCCGGAATAATCGTCGTCGCCATAGTCCAGGCCGACGAAGCCCCCGCGAGCCATCGCGGGGGCTTTTTGTTGACGCCGAGCATCAAACTTGTTCAATGCGACGCCGATCCAGTTGGGGTAGGAGAGCAATGGCTGCCGTTCGATTTCAGGTTGCGACGCTTTCGGTCGCATTCGCGTTGTGCACTGCGATGAGCAACCCCGCACTGGCGCAAAAGACCTACGACAGCGGCGCTTCCGATACCGAGATCAAGATCGGCAACATCATGCCCTATAGCGGCCCTGCCTCCGCCTATGCCGCGATCGGCAAGGCCGAGGAAGCCTATTTCAACAAGATCAATGCCGAGGGCGGCATCAACGGCCGCAAGATCAAGTTCATCTCGTATGACGATGCCTATTCGCCGCCGAAGACGGTGGAGCAGGCGCGCAAGCTGGTCGAGAGCGACAACGTGCTCCTGATCTTCGGCTCACTCGGCACCTCCACCAACGGCGCCATCCGCAAGTACATGAACGAGAAGAAGGTGCCGCAATTGTTCGTGGCGAGCGGCGCCTCGAAGTGGAACGATCCGAAGCAATATCCGTGGACCATGGGCTGGCAGCCGAGCTACGCGAGCGAAGCCAAGATCTATGCCAAGTACATCATGAAGGAGAAGCCGGACGCAAAGATCGGCGTGCTCTTCCAGAACGACGATTTCGGCAAGGACTACCTCAAGGGGCTGAAGGACGGGCTCGGCGACAAGGCCTCGATGATCGTGATGGCGGAGCCCTACGACACCTCGGAGCCTGCCGTCGACGAGCACGTCGTCAGGCTGAAGACCGCCGGCGCCGACGTCTTCATCAGCATCACCACGCCGAAATTCGCAGCCCAGGCCATCAAGAAGGCGGCCGAGATCAATTGGCACCCGATCCACATCGTCTCCAACGTCTCGACTTCGGTCGGCGGCGTGATCGAGCCCGCAGGCTACGAGATCTCGCAAGGCATCTTGTCGGCGAGCTACGTCAAGGACGGCTCCGATCCGCAATGGAACGCCGATGACGGCATGAAGAAATTCTACGATTTCATCGCGCAATACGATCCGAAGGGCAACAAGCTCGATGCCGGCGTGGTGTTCGGCTATGCCGCCGCTCAGACCATGGTGAAGGTGCTGCAGATGTGTGGCGACAACCTCACCCGCGACAATGTCATGAAGCAGGCGGCGGCGTTGAAGGATTTCGCGCCCGATACGCTGCTGCCGGGCATCACGATCAACACCACACCCGACGATTTCGCACCGATCAAGCAGCTCCAGATGATGCAGTTCAAGGGCAAGGCGTGGGAATTGTTCGGCGACATCATTTCGAGCGACACCAGCCACTGACGGCAACTCAGAATAGTTCGACATCCCTCTGGCAACTCAAGACCGTCTCGTCCTTTCGCAGTTGCACAGGCGTCCCTGACTACTAAAGACGCAGCCCCTGCGACCACGTCGCGGGGGCTTTCTGTTGAAGCCCTCAGGCAAATCGTATTGAATTGCGGCTGCGCGGCTCAAAAACAATCACGGCAAGAAAAGGAGCGCACACACACAAAGAAAATAGGGAGATTGGAATGCCCGCTGTCACCGGCAAGCTTGCGGCCGCGTCACTCGCGCTCGCGCTCATCGCGGCCACGACGTCCACTGCGTCGGCCCAGAAGAAATACGATACCGGCGCGACCGATACCGAGATCAAGATCGGCAACATCATGCCCTACAGCGGACCGGCCTCCGCCTACGGCATCATCGGGCGGACCGAAGCCGCCTATTTCAAGAAGATCAACGACGAAGGCGGCATCAACGGCCGCAAGATCAACTTCATCTCCTATGACGACGCGTACTCGCCGCCGAAGACGGTGGAGCAGGCCCGCAAGCTGGTCGAGAGCGACGAGGTGCTGTTCATCTTCAACTCGCTCGGTACGCCGCCGAACTCGGCGATCCACAAATACATGAACACCAAGAAGGTGCCGCAGCTGTTCGTGGCCACCGGCGCCACCAAGTGGAACGACCCGCAGAACTTCCCGTGGACGATGGGCTGGCAGCCCAACTACCAGAGCGAGACGCAGATCTACGCAAAGTGGCTGCTCAAGCACAAGCCGGACGCCAAGATCGCGGTGCTCTACCAGAACGACGATTACGGCAAGGACTATCTGAAGGGCCTCAAGGACGGCCTCGGCGCCAAGGCGTCCTCGATGATCGTTGCGGAGGAAAGCTACGAGACCTCCGAGCCGACCATCGATAACCACATCGTGAAGCTCAAGTCGACCGGCGCCGACGTGTTCATGAACATCACGACGCCGAAATTCGCCGCGCAGGCGATCAAGAAGAACGCCGAGATCGGCTGGAAGCCGCTGCACTTCCTCAACAACGTCTCCGCATCCGTCGGCAGCGTGATGAAGCCCGCCGGCTTCGAGAACGGCCAGGACATCATCTCGGCCGACTACCTCAAGGACGTGTCGGATCCGGAATGGAACAACGATCCCGGCATGAAGGATTTTCTCGCCTTCATGGGCAAATACTTCCCTGAGGGCGACAAGCTCGACAAGGGCACCATCGTCGGCTACGCGGTGGCGCAGACGCTGGTGGCCGTGCTGAAGAAGTGCGGCGACAATCTCACGCACGAGAACATCATGAAGCAGGCGGCAAGCCTGAAGGACTTCCGCACCGAGGCGCTGCTGCCGGGCATCAAGATCAACACCGGCCCGAACGACTTTGCACCGATCAGCCAGCTCCAGCTCGAGAAATTCAAGGGCGAACGCTGGGAACTGTTCGGCGACGTGATCAGCGCCGACGCCGGCGGCTAAGCGCTATCTGAATTGCGACGCTAATGGCCCCCTGCGATCATCTCGCAGGGGGTTTTGCCAGGCGCCGATTATCATCACGCGATTGCACAATCGAATGATGGTAAAGCCTGCTTACCCTTTTGCGCCCGATGCGCTAGGCAGGGGCATGGCGACGTTCTCGCCACAGCTCTAGTCTGCTCACGAGTCTGCCGAAGGCCATCGTCATGACCGACCGACGCCCCCTGCTCCGCGCGCTCTACGACGCCGCCGTTGCCGCCGCTCATCCGAGCACGATCCTCGCACCTCACCTGCGTCCGGCGCCCAAGGGGCGCGTGATCTGCCTTGCCGCCGGCAAAGGCGCCGCAGCGATGGCCGCGGCTGCGGAGCGGCACTACCTCGACACGCTCGAACTCGCGCCGGAGCGGCTCGTCGGCATCGCCACCACGCGCCACGGCTATGGCGTGCCGACGCGCCGCATCCGCGTCGTCGAAGCCGGTCATCCCGTCCCTGACGAGGCCGGCCTCAAAGGCGCGGCCGACACGCTCGCGCTGGCGGGGGAGGCTGGGCCTGACGATCTGCTGCTGGTGCTGCTCACCGGCGGCGGTTCGGCGAACTGGATCGCGCCGGTGGACGGCATCAGCTTCGCGCAGAAGCAGGCGGTCAACAAGGCGCTGCTGCGCTCGGGCGCACCGATCGGCGAAATGAATATCGTGCGCAAGCATCTCTCGCGGATCAAGGGCGGACGGCTCGCGCGCGCCGGCAAGAACGCCGCCGAGATCGTGACGCTCGCGATCTCGGACGTGCCGCATGACGATCCCTCCGCGATCGCCTCGGGCCCGACCGTGCCCGATCCGACCACGCTCGCGGACGCACGCGCGATCGTCGCAAAGTACAAGCTCGCGATCGACGATGCCGTAGCCCGCGCGCTCGACGATCCCGCCAATGAAAGCTGCAAGCCGGGCGACGCCGCCTTCGCCCGCGCGCATTTCGAACTGATCGCGCGGCCCAAGCAGTCGCTCGACGCCGCGGTGAAGCTCGCGAAAGACGCCGGCTACGAGACCATCGATCTCGGCGCCGATCTCGAGGGCGAGGCGCGCGAGGTCGCCGCCGGTCACGCGAAACTCGCGCTTGCCGCGCGCGCGCAGGGCAAGCGCGTCGCCATCCTCTCCGGCGGCGAGCTCACGGTCACCGTGCGCGGCAACGGCCGCGGCGGCCCCAACCAGGAATACGCGCTGGCGCTGGCCGCTCTGCTGAAGGACACGCCCGACATCTCGGCGCTTGCCGGCGATACGGACGGCGCCGACGGCGGCGCCGGCCATCCCACCGATCCCGCCGGCGCGCTCATCGACGCCGCGACGTTTGCGAAGATGAAGGCGCAGGGGCTTCAGCCGCAGGCCTATCTGGACAACAACGACGCGACGACGTTCTTCGAGGCGACGGGGGATCTGCTGACGCCCGGCCCGACGCTGACCAATGTGAACGACGTCAGGGTGATCTTGGTGGATTGAGGCGCCTGCCTGCCCGCCGCCATGGCCGGGCGCGTCAAAACTCGTTGGCGATCTTCGATAGCATCTCCAGCAGCGCCTCGCGGTTGGCCTGCCCGAGCAGTTCGTTGAGCCGCGACTCGTGCTTGGTGGCGACGAGCTTCTTGGCACGCGTCAGCACGGCCTTGCCCTTGTCGGTCAGCACAAGAATGTGCGAGCGGCGGTCGTTGGTGGAGCGGATCCGGGCGCAGAGATCGCGGCTCTCGAGATTGTCGAGCATGGCGACGAAATTCGGCCGGAGGATGCCGAGGGTGGAGGCGATCTCGGTCTGGTTACGCCCGGGGTTCTTCTCCACCAGCAACAGCACCGAGAACTGCGCCGGCGTCAGCTGGAGCGAGGCCATGCAGCGCAGAAAATTCTCGAACACCTTGAGCTGCGCCCGCTTCAGCACGTAGCCGAGCTGCTCGGAGAGTTCGCCGAGCTGGAGGGCTTCGGGCACGCCTTCGGGCGCATCCTTGCGCCCCTTGGTCGCATCGGACGCCTTTTCGGAGGACTTTTCGGCGGTTTTGGAAACGGTCATCGCCTCGTGCTCGTAATCCCGCTAAATTCGGGACGGGTCGTCCGCCCACCCTTGATGTTATATTTGATAATTGTTATGGACCATATCAAATATCGTCAGCGTAGATCAATGGCTGTGAACGGACCATCCACCGCAATCGCGCAGGACCGGTCCGGATCTTAAGGGGGAGCGTCCGGTCTTGAACACCACCATCATGCTGTTCCTGCTGCAGGACGGCATCACCAATGGCGCCATCTATGCGCTGCTCGGCCTGGCGCTGGTGCTGGTGTTCGCCGTCACCCGCGTCATTCTCATCCCCCAGGGCGAGTTCGTCACCTATGGCGCGCTGACCTATGCATCGCTGGCTTCCGGCCAGATGCCCGGCACGGCCCAGCTGGCGCTGGCGATGGGCATCGCGGCCTGCGCCTTCGACCTGTTCGTGGCCCGCAAGACGCTGCATGGCCGGCTGATCCTGCGCAGCGTGCTCGCCAACGTCGTTCTGCCGGCCATCGTGCTGGCGCTGACGATTTACTTCGCAGCGCAGAAGCCGCCGGTCGCGATCTGCATCGCGCTGTCGCTGGTGATCGTCGCCATGATCGGGCTCTATCTCTACCGCATCGCGTTCCAGCCGCTGGCACACACTTCGGTTCTGGTGCTGCTGATCGCCTCGGTCGGCGTGCATCTGGCGCTTCAGGGGCTGGGCCTGCTGTTCTTCGGCGCCGAGGGCCAGCGCGGACCTGCGGTGCTCTCCGGCGCCTTCACGGCGGGCTCGCTGCGCTTCACCGGCCAGAGCCTCACCGTCTATGGCATCACCATCGCCTTCATCGTCGGGCTCTGGCTGTTCTTCGGCCTGACGCTCTACGGCAAGGCGCTGCGCGCCACCGCTGTCAACCGGCTGGGTGCACGGCTTGCCGGCATCCGCACCACGCTATCGGGCCAGATCGCCTTCCTGCTGGCGTCCGTCATCGGCGCGCTGTCGGGCATCATGATCGTGCCGATCACGACGCTCTACTATGACAGTGGCTTCCTGATCGGCCTGAAGGGCTTCGTCGCGGCGATCATCGGCGGCCTCGTCAGCTACCCCCTCACCGCCGTCGCGGCCCTGTTCGTCGGCATCGTGGAGGCTTTCTCGTCCTTCTATGCCTCCAACTACAAGGAGGTGATCGTGTTCATGCTCCTCATCCCCGTGCTGCTGCTGCGCTCGCTCGCTGCGCCCGCGGTCGAAGAAGAGAAGGACTGAGGCCAAGATGCAGAGCCGGCTTCCCATCCTCGTCTTCGCGCTTCTCATGGCGGCGATCCCGTTCGTCCCGGGCATGCCGCCGTTCTGGATCGTGCTGCTCGACAATATCGGCCTCTCCGCACTGGTCGCGATGGGTCTCGTGCTGCTGACCGGCGTCGGCGGCCTGACCTCGTTCGGCCAGGCCGCCTTCGTCGGCTTCGGCGCCTACACCACCGCGGTGCTGACGACGGCCTACGGCCTGTCGCCCTGGCTGACACTGCCGCTGTCGCTCGTGGTCAGCGGCCTGTTCGCGGTGCTGCTCGGCCTGATCACCGTCCGCCTCTCCGGCCATTATTTGCCGCTGGGCACGCTCGCCTGGGGACTCGGCCTGTTCTACCTCTTCAGCAAGCTGGAATTCCTCGGGCGCAACGACGGCGTCTCGGCAATTCCGCCGCTGTCGATCGGCACGTTCAGGATGCTCTCGCCCGACTCGATCTACTACGCGATCTGGGTCGCCGTCCTGATCTCGGCCCTTCTCACCATGAACCTGCTGGACTCCCGCACCGGCCGCGCCATCCGCGCGCTCAGGCGCGGCCATGTCGCAGCGGAAGCGTTCGGCGTGCACACGCCGCGCGCCAAGCTGCTGGTGTTCATCCATGCCGCCGTGCTCGCCGGCCTCTCCGGCTGGCTCTATGCCCACCTCCAGCGCGCCGTGACGCCGACGCCGTTCGGCGCCCATGCCGGCATCGAATATCTCTTCATCGCGGTGGTCGGCGGCGCCGGCTACGTCTGGGGCGGCGTGCTGGGCGCGGCGATCGTCGTGATCCTGAAAGAGGTGCTGCAAAGCTATCTGCCGCTGATCCTGCCCGGCTCCGGCCAGGTCGAGACCATCGTGTTCGGCATCATGCTGGTGGCGCTGCTGCAGCTCGCCCCCGGCGGCGTCTGGCCCTGGCTGATGTCGTTGCTGCCCGAGGCGACCCGCGGCAAGAAGCCCGACACCTCGCTGCCGCTGGAGCAGCGCCCCCGTTCGCCAGGCCAGTCCAGCATCCTTCTCCAGGTCGAGAAGGCGCGCAAGCAATTCGGCGGCGTGGTCGCGGTCAACAACGTCTCCTTCGACGTCCAGGCCCGCGAGATCGTCGCGCTGATCGGCCCCAACGGCGCCGGCAAGAGCACGACCTTCAACCTGATCACCGGCGTGCTGTCGGCGACGTCGGGTTCGATCTCGGTGCTCGGCAGGAAGGTCGATCGCGCGCCGCCGCAGGAGATCGTCAAGCTCGGCATCAGCAGGACCTTCCAGCACGTCAAGCTCGTCCCCGACATGACCGTGCTGGAGAATGTCGCGATCGGCGCCCATCTGCGCGGCCAGTCCGGCCCGCTCGCCTCGATGCTGAGGCTCGACCGCGCGGACGAGGCAAAACTGCTCGCGGAAGCCGCCCGCCAGATCGAGCGTGTCGGCCTTGCCGACCAGATGCATCAGCTCGCAGGATCGCTATCGCTCGGCCAGCAGCGCATCGTCGAGATCGCGCGCGCGCTGTGCGTCGATCCGATGCTGCTGCTGCTCGACGAGCCCGCCGCCGGCCTGCGCCACATGGAGAAGCAGCAGCTTGCGAAACTGCTGCGCGACCTGCGCGACGGCGGAATGTCCGTCCTATTGGTCGAGCACGACATGGGTTTCGTGATGAACCTCGCCGACCGCATCGTGGTGCTCGATTTCGGCACCAAGATCGCCGAAGGCACGCCCGCCACGATCAAGACCAATCCCGAAGTGATCAAGGCCTATCTCGGAGTGGCGGCATGAGCGCGTTGTTGTCCGTCACCGACGCGCATGTCGCCTATGGCAAGGTCGAGGCGGTGCGCTCGGTGGCGCTCGATGTCGGCGAGAACGAGATCGTCACCATCGTCGGCGCCAACGGCGCCGGCAAGACCACGCTGCTCTCGGCCATCATGGGCATCCTGCCGCTGAAGGGCCGCGTCGCCTTTGCCGGCCAGGACCTCGCCCGGCTCGACATCGAGGACCGCGTCGCGATGGGGCTCGGCCTCGTGCCGGAGCATCGCGAATTGTTCGTCACCATGAATGTCGAGGACAATCTCGAGCTGGGCGCCTTCCGCATCGAGAAGAGCCGGGCCAAGGCCTCGATCGAGCGGATCTACATGCTGTTTCCGCGCCTCAAGGAGCGCCGCAAGCAGCTCGCCGGCACCCTCTCGGGCGGAGAGCAGCAGATGCTGGCGATGGGGCGCGCGCTGATGGGCGAGCCAAAGCTGCTGATGCTGGACGAGCCGAGCCTCGGCCTCGCGCCGATCATCGTCGCCGACATCTTCCGCATCGTCACCGAGCTACGCGCCAGCGGCGTCTCCGTGCTGCTGGTCGAGCAGAACGCGCAGGCTGCGCTGAAGATCGCCGACCATGCCTATGTGATGGAGCTCGGCGAGTTCGTGCTCAGCGGCAAGGCCAGCGACATCGCGGCGAACGAGCGGGTGGCGGCGAGCTATCTCGGCTTCCAGCACGAAGGCGCGAGCACGATCTAGCGGCTCGCGGTCCGCACAAGACCCCAGCCGGCGATCGCGGCCATCAGCAGCGAGATCAGCACATTGTAGCCGGCGAGCGAGAGGCCGAGGAAGCGCCATTGCACCTCGTCGCAGCGCACCACCTTGACGGTGTCGAGCCGTGACAAGAGATCCCCGGCGCTGCCGAGATTGACCACCGGTCCGGTGCAATCGGTCGGCCCCTTCCAGAGACCCCATTCGACACCGGAGTGGTAGGCGCCGAGCCCGGCATTGGCGAGCGCCGCAAGGGCGAGGATCGCCAGCCCCGCCAGCAGCAGCGGCCGCGGCGCGCCGCTTCGCGCCGCCAGCGCCGTGAGCGCACCGAGCGGGATCGCGAGATAATAGGCATAGCGCTGCTCGAGGCAGAGCGGACAGGGCAGGATGTCCAGGACGAGCTGGAAGAACCAGGCGCCCGCGATCGTCGCCGCCGCGATCAGGGTGACGGCCAGCGAAGCGGTCAGCGCAGGTGCGCCGGCAGCGGGGCGAAACGCAGGTATTGCGGCACTCTGGGTCGTCACGGCAGCCTCTTGCGGATAGGGCGTGGTTTATGGCTCTAACCCCGGCCCGGGTCCCTGTCGAGAACGTCAGGGATCACTTTGGCGCGGGTTGACCCCGCCCTTGCCATGGCTATAGTCCGCCGGCTTCGCGACGCCCTCCATCGGAGGGGCCGACCGAGGGCCCCTGTGGCGGAACTGGTAGACGCGCTCGACTCAAAATCGAGTTCCGCAAGGAGTGCTGGTTCGATTCCGGCCAGGGGCACCACGCTTCGCCCGTTCGGGCTTTGCGTGGCGCGGCGCGCAAGACCGAACGGGCGAAGCCTGTCCCGCGAAGCCTCTTGAAGATGGACTTTCATAGACCTCCGCGAAGCCGCAGCCACGCCTCACGCCACCCGCGTATAGGTCGTCACCATCGTGTAGTCCTTGCGAGGACCCGACACCACGTGACGAATGACGAAGCGACCGTCGCCGCGAAAGGTGTAACCCGACTGATAATGATCGAGATTGCAGAGATGGCCGGCGCTTCCGGTCAAGGCGCCGCCACCGGATGCAGCGAGCTCGATCGCATGGAAGAGGCGCGGCGGGGTCTCCTTGAAGAAGACCTCGAATCCGCGGTCGCCCTTGCGAAAAATATACTCGCGCTCCGCCTCGAGCTCGGTGCCGTCTTGGAGCCTCAAGCGTCCCTGCTCGCGATAGGCCAGGCTCTCCGCGTCCAACGGCGTGAAGGTCGCGATGCCTTGCATGCTCCCATGGCCTTCGATGACCCGGCTGAACGACCAGGCGCCGACCAGCCGCACCGTCACCTGCGACGCATCACACCAAGCATCGGTCACAGTTTCGTTCATGTCCTCTGGACCCAACAGTATCCGATCGAGACGGCGCCTTCGACTTCTCCGGGCGAATACCTATATCCTGAGGCGAACGCGTGTCGATGCAGCGAGCATGTGATGGCCAGGAGACCCACGACCGATACGGAGGCCGACGGCCTGCCGCGCTATTTCGTCTGGGTCCGCGGCCTCGACGGGCCGGAGCCGCAGAAATGGGTCGACATGGATTTCGGCGTGGGCGACTGGAAGCGGCCGCTGGTGCTGGCCTGGCTGGAGCTGCCGGCGGACGAGCGGCGCCTGCCGCTGTCGATGCTGGCGCGGCGATATCCGCCGCCGAAGGTGGAGACGCTTTAAGCGCGTTCACTTGCCCCGCGCCGCGGTCGGGGTCAGCCCGAACCGGCGGCGAAAGCAGCGGTTGAAATAAGAGAGATCGTTGAAGCCGCAGGCAAAGGCGATGTCGCTGATGCGGCCTTCGCGATGGGCGAGCAGGTCGGCCGCCTTGCGCAGCCGCAATTCGGTCAGGCGCGCGGTGAAGCCGGCGCCGGCCTCGAACAGGAGCTCGTTGACATAGCGCTCGGAAAGACCGGCCGCATTGGCGAGCTTCTGCGCGGAAAAATCCGGCTCGTGGAAGCGCGCTTCGAGGATCGACAGCACGGCCTTGAGCCGCACCGCGCGCAGGCCCCGGCGTCGTGCCGCGGCCGCGACGTCGCCGCGCGCGCCGAGGCCAATCGCGGCGAGATCGAGCAGGTGAGACGCGATCGCCATGCCGGCCTCGTCGGCGGCCGCCGGATGGCGAAGCAAGAGATCGCTGTAGTCCATCACCAGCGACAGCGCGCCGCCGGGCTCGAGCTCACAGCCGACGAGGTCGTCGACGTCGGCGACCATCGCGCGCAGTGAATCGACCGGCAGATGCACATTGGTGAAGCGCTTCCGGCTCGCGCCGTCGGCGGCGAAGAACGGCTCGTCCAGCTTGAGCAGCACCATCGATCCCGGCCGCATGGTGAACTCGCGACCGCGATGGATCACCTGCGAGGCACGGTCGCCGGTGTTGCGCACGAGGCAGAAGCGATCGTCCCCGGTCTCGATCACCTGGCGCTTTTCCCGCCGCACCGTGACGAAGCTGCCGTCGCAGCGGCCGAGCATGGTGGTGCCGATGTGGATCGAGTTCATCGCGGCGCGAAACGGCACGTCGGACGCCGGATCGAGCTCGCCGGTGTTGGAAAAATGCTCGAACAGCTCGGCGAAGCGGATGAAGCGCTGCCGGTCGGACAGACCTGTCGGCAACATCTCGGTCGAGAGCGACTTCCTGATGACGGACATCGACGACTTTTCGAGAATGGCTTTTCTGAGTTTCTAAAGAAACGCTTGAACGCCCGCCGAACTTCGCACGCCGGACATGAACGCCCGCTGACAACCGGCGCGTGCAAGCTATCAGCACGCCGACATGAATCAAGCTGCGCCGGTCAGTCCAAGCCGGGCCGCCTCCGGCGCCGGACAGTCCAAGACCGCCCGCACATCCCCATCCTATTCAATCTGTGGATGCGACATCCCGCCATACGCGAATCGCGTCCGGGCAACCGGGCGGCCCCGGCCTGACGCCCGCTGGAGGAGACATCGACATGCGAACCTCTCTACCCCGCAGCCTCGTGCTCGGCGGCGCCATCGCGACCAGCCTCTGCGTCGGCTACGCGCTCGGCGCGCAACCGCACATGGACCAGGCCATCGCGATCCTGCAATCGGCCCGCGTCGAACTCGCCAAGGCCGAGCCCAACAAGGGTGGCCATCGCGAACGGGCGCTGGGGCTGATCGACCAGGCGGTCGCCGAAGTGCGCGCCGGCATCACGTTCGCAGCCACCCACTGACGCCAGACATCAGACATCAGGGAGCAGGACGCATGATACGGATCACTCTTTTCGCGGCGCTCGCGCTCGGCGCGATCGCCAGCTCTGCCGAAGCCATGCCGCCGGCGCCGTTCGGCGCGCAAGGCCGTGACGATGTCATCGCCGTCGCCGGCGGCTGCGGCGCCGGCTGGCACCGCGGCCCCTATGGCGGCTGCCTGAGAAACTACGCCAATCCCGCCGCGCATGTCTGTCCGCGCGGCTACCATATCGGCCCCGGCGGCGCCTGCCGCGGCAACGGCAAGTAACGGCCGGCCGACCCGCGCCTTTCAATCGCGGCCGCTTCGCAATCAGGAAAAATGCCCGGGCTTGCCCGGGCATTTTTTTCGCCGATTGTGGCGCAGATCATACTCGCAGGGCGCGGGACGGCGCGATCTTCCTTGCTACCTTAGCGTGATTATGGGCGAAATACATCCATTCCCTGATGGCGAAGCCACTGATCGAATTTCCGGGATGCCGCCCGAGCAGGGCTGAAGACATCCCCAGCTGAATTTTCGGAGGAATCCATGACGCACCAGGACGTGGCGCTGCATGACGGGCCCGCAAGGCTGGAGCATACGCACGACGATCCGGATGCCGACACGCCCGCGACCGTCGCGCAGAAAGGGCGCAAGCTGGTGCTGTTCGCCGATGGCACCGGCAACGCTTTCACGACCCAGGAATCCAGCGTCTGGCGGCTCTACGAGGCGCTCGACCATACCCAGCCCGACCAGATCGCCTACTACATCAAGGGCGTCGGCACCGCCGGCTGGGCGCCGCTCGCAGCCCTCGACGGCGCCACCGGCATCGGCGTGCCCGCCAACGTCCGCAAGCTCTATCGCTTCCTGTGCTGGAACTGGCGCGAGGGCGACGAGATCTACATCTTCGGCTTCAGCCGCGGCGCCTTCACCGCGCGCACGCTGGCGGCGCTGATCGCCAGCCAGGGTCTGGTGCCGGCGGTGATCGACAAGGTGGCCGTGTCGCATGCGGAGATGCAGCGCAACACGATGGCCGCCTGGCGAAAGTACCGCGAGGAGTCCGTCGGCTATTACAGCCTGCCAACGATCTGGTTGGCGCGCTGGCTGCGCAACGTCGTGATCTATCTCTATCACTTCCTTCTCAGGCATCGCTCCTATGCCAGCGTTCGCGAAGCGATGGACGGGCGCAAGGAGGTCAAGATCGAATTCCTCGGACTGTTCGACACGGTCGAGGCGTTCGGGGTGCCGGTCGAGGAGCTCCGTGTCGCGATCGACTGGGCGATCTGGCCGATCTCGTTCCGAAACTACCGGCTTTCCAGCAAGGTGAAACACGCCTGCCACGCACTCGCGCTCGACGACGAACGCACGACCTTCCACCCGTTGCGCATCGATCAGGCCAATCTTGCCGAGGGGCAGATCGTCAAGGAAGTGTGGTTCGCCGGCGTGCATTCCGACATCGGCGGCGGCTATCCGGAATCCACGCTGTCGTTCGTGCCGCTGGTGTGGATGGCCGAGCAACTCCGCGACCAGCTCCGTTTCCAGGACGGCACGATCGAGCATTTCCGCGAGTACCAGTCGGCGATCGGGCCGATGCACGATTCGCGCAGCGGCGCCGGCGTGCTGTACCGCTACGGCCCGCGGCCGATCCACGACCGCATCGAGGATGGCGGACCGCCGGTGGTGCACTTCGGCGTGGTCGAACGGATGCTGCATGGGTGCGACAATTACGCGCCGCTGATGCTCCCAGCCAATGCCCGGGTGCTGCTGCCGGATGATCAGGTGCTGCCGCTCACGCGGGACGAAACGCGCAAGGCCATGAGATCCGCCTACGCGAAGCGGCAAGGCGACCGCCACAAGGCGGCGGAAGCCGACGCCTTCATGGCAATGAGTCCGCCGAATTCCGAGATGGTGCGGCAAGTCCTCGACACCGTGTGGTGGCGCCGGGTGGCTTATTTCTCGCTGGTCATCGCGCTCATCATCTTCGCCGCATGGCCCTGGATCGCACGCACCGTCGTCGGATCGTCCAAGGCGCACGGTCTCGAAAACACCACGCTGCTCAAAGTGATCACGGCGATCGATAACGGCACGAGCACGGTCATCAAGCCGTTCGCCGATCTGGTTTCGAGCGTGCTGCCGTCTTATGTGGCGCCGTGGCTTGCCATCGCACTCTATTATCCCACGCTCACCACCGTGCTCGTCATCATCATCCTAATTGCCTGGAACAGGAATGCGACGCTGCGCGACAGCATACAGGAGCGCGCCCGACTGGCCTGGTACCGGCCAGACCGGATGGCCTCGCGAAAGCGGGTCAGCAAGTCCGGCTGGCTGCTCGCGATCGGCCGCTGGATGCGGCTGCATGCCTGGCCGGTGCGGATGGCCTTCACCAACGTCGTGATGCCGGCGGTTTTCCTCGCCGCCATCTTCGGCTCCGGACTGCTGCTCCTGTCCCGTGGCTATTTCGATTGGCGCGCGGGCGTCGGCGATCTCTGCAAGGGCAGCGCATCGACGCAAGCTGTCGGCGACACGCCGGTGACGGCGCGCGACGGCGAGTTGTTCGACGTCGGCGATTTCTGCTGGCCAAGCCGCCTCGCGGTCGAGAAGGGCCGCAAATACCGTGTCTGGATCCAGATGGCCGATCCGTGGTTCGACCGCACCATCATGACCGGTCTGAACGGATTCACCACACCGCCTGATTTGACCCACCGCCTCGCCGTCCCGATCCTGCGCCTCCGGGGCGCCGACTGGTTCCAGCCGGTCGTGCGGATCGGCGCGCGCGGATCGTACGATCTGCCGCTGCAAGCCATCAACGGAGTGCCGGCGAGCGAGCTGCCGCGGCGGGTCAACGCGACGGTGCCGGCCTATGATGACGACAGCAAGGACAACTACCCCACCCACGTCGAGGACTCCGCCGAGTTCAAGCAACCGGGCAGCGAACTGAGCCGCGTCTGGAAACCGTTCGGGGATTTCGAGCCGATCCCGGATGCGGCGCTGCCGGCGGCGCGCGCACTTTGGCGCAAGCAGGGATTGTCCGAGCTGTTGGTCGCGGAGTTCGAGGCCCCCGAGGCCGGCGAGCTGTTCTTCTACGTCAATGATGCCGTCCAGATCTTCCCGCGCCTCATGACCACGCGGCATGCGCCGCGCTGGCTCGTTCCGGTCCAGGGCCGGCGCGTCCAGTTCTACAAAAACAACAGCGGAACGGCGACGATCCGGGTGCAGCGGTTGCCAGCGCCGCCGCCCCCATGATTATGGGTGTCGCGCGCGCGGCACCGCGGCTAAGCTTGGCTGCACGCCGCGGGGGACACGCGGCCGGGACCATGATCATGACGGACCAGGGCGAGACCGGTGAAGCCATCACCATCCTCCTCGTCGAAGACGACGCACCGACCTGCTGGCGGCTTCAGGACGCGCTGGCGAAGGCCGGCTACGACGTGCGCACGGCCGGTACGCTCGGTGAGGCCCGCAGCGCGCTCGCAGGGAGCGCACCGCGCGTACTGCTGACCGATCTGCGGCTGCCCGACGGTCACGGCATCGAGCTGATCCGCCAGACCAGGCGGCGCTTTCCCGACACCGAGATCATGGTGATCTCGGCGCTGGGCGACGAGGAAAGCGTGATCTCCGCCATCACCGTCGGCGCCACCGGCTATCTGCTCAAGGACGCCTTCCCGACCGACATCGCCACCACCGTGCGCGATCTGGTCGCCGGGCATTCGCCGATCTCGGCCTCGATCGCGCGCTTCATCGTGCGGCGAACCCAGAATTCGGCCGAGCCGCCACCGGGCCCCGCACTCAACACCGCAAGGCTCACGCCGCGCGAGATCGACATTCTCTGGGGCATCGCCAAGGGCTTCAGCTACGCCGAGATCGCGAGCCATCTCGGCCTGTCCCGGCAGACCGTGCCCGGCCACATCAAGAACATCTATCGCAAGCTCGAGGTGCACACGCGCAGCGAAGCGGTGTTCGAGGCGGTGCAGCAGGGCCTGATCAAGCTGTGAGCGAGATCGCCGCGAAGGCCGTGGTATCCCGGCGCAGGCTGCGGCTCGGGCGCATCGTGCCGTATCTGCTGCTCCAGATCCTGATCGTGATCGCCATCGTCCTCGGGCTGCGGCTGCTCGAGCCGCGCGACCCCGATGGTTTTGCCGTGAGCGAGTTCTCGCTGCGCGAAGCCGGCACGACACGCCCCGTGACGTTGCCGCATTTCACGGCGTCGCGCTATTCGCTCGCCGATCCGCCGCTCTATTCCGGCAAGTTCCTCTTGAAGCGGGATGGCGCCAATACGACCTGGTCGGTCTTCCTGCCGCGCTTCAGCAACGGCGTGGAGGTCGCGGTCAATGGCGTCGTGATCCTGGACTCCCGGCACGATCCCACCGCCAACCGGCCTGACCGCAACACGCCTGAAATCGCGGTCATCCCCGCCTCGCTGCTGCGCGAGGGCAGCAACGACATCAACGTGCGGCTGTTCGTCTGGGGACCGCTGCTCGGCTTCCTCGACACCGTCTATGTCGGCCCGGATGCGGCCTTGCGCCCGGCCTACGAGACCCGCACGCTGCTGTTCGTGACGTTGCCCGTGGTGTTCTCCGCCTGGCAGTCGATCCTCGCCGTCATCCTCGCCATCATGTGGCTGATGCGGCGCCACGAGCCGGTCTATGGCGTGCTCGCGACGGCGATGGTGCTCGGCGTGGTGCAGGCCTTCCTGACGCCGCCGGTGCCGCCGGCCACCTCGTCCCGCCTGGCCGGAGTGCTGCTCTCCTCCGCACCGATCGAGAGCGCGCTGATCGTGGCGTCGGCCGTGCTCTTCCTCGGCTGGCGCTGGCCGCGCTACGGCGTGCTGCTGTTCGTGCCCGGGCTCATCGTGATCGCCGGCGGCCTCATCGCAGGGCCGCCCCTGCCGCGCATTCTCTTCATGCTTTTGGGTATCCCAACGGTCGGGTTCTGCCTGGTGCTGATGGTCGGCATCGCGGCCTACGCCGTGCTCCGACGACAGGACGTCGTCAGCTTCGCGCTCGGCTGCGCGGCGACCATCGTGCTGACCTGCTGGGTCCACGACATGCTGTCGGTGTTCGAGATCATGCCCAACGAACGCACCTTCGTCTCGCGACTGTCCTATTCCGCGTTGCTGATTGCGATCGGCGCCGGCCTGACCTGGCGCTTCGCCCGCGCGCTGAACCAGGTCGACAGCTTTGCCGGCCAGCTCGTTGCGCAGGTGCGCGAGGCCGAGGAGCGGCTGAAGACGAGCTTTGCCCGCGAGGAGGCGCGCGCCCGGGCCGCAGCGCTGGCCAACGAGCGCACGCGGCTGATGCGCGATTTGCATGACGGCCTCGGCGGCCAGTTGATCAGCATCGTTGCGCTCTCCGAGCGTGGGCACGAGGGCGCGACCATCACGGATGCTGCGCGCGCCGCGCTGAAGGATCTGCGCCTCGTCATCGATTCCATGGACGACATCGGCGGCGACCTCATGCTTGCGCTCGGCTCCTGGCGCGAACGCGCGGCGATGCAGTTGCGGCCGCATGACATCGCGCTCGAGTGGCGCGTGGCAACGCCGCAAGGCCTGCCGCTGCATCCCGAACTGCGGCCCTGGCACGTCATCCAGATCGTACGCATCCTGGACGAGGCCGTGACCAACGCGGTCAAGCATGCCGCTGCGCGCCACATCATCGTGACCATCGAGACGCGTGATGACGGCGAGGGACCGTACGGTGTGATCAGCGTCGCCGACGACGGCCGCGGCTTTGCACTTGGTGACGACGGCGAAGCGGCGGGCGCGAGCCAGACCGCGCGCGGCCTGCGCAACATGAAAGGCCGTGCCACGCGCTGTGGCGCGGTGCTCGATCTGAATTCGGATACCTCAGGCACGCAGGTGAGGCTGCAATTGCCGAGGGTCTTTCCCGACAGCGACGTGGCCGCGGTCTGAAAGCCCCCTCCCCGGACGCATGGGACGTGCGGGAAGAGGGGACGGGCCGGGATTTGGCTTGCGAAGGACGGGGGGTTCGTTCGCAGGCTCGCTTGCAGAGCTCCCTTGGCCCGAAGCCTTTCCTCCACTCTCCCCGCAAGCGGGGCCAGGTGAAGAGGTGGTGCTTAGCGCACGCCGACGCGATTGACCGGGCCGCCGCGATTCATCGGCGTGCCGGCGCGGACGCCGACGCCGGGCGCGCCTATGCCGGGTGTTGCCACGGCCGCGGCCGCAACCGGCGCAACGACCACCGCCGCAGGCGGCCGCACCACGCAACCCTTGGGCACGCCGACCGTCTTGCAATAGACCACCGCCTGCGCCGGGCTCGTGCCCAGCGACACCGTGGCCGCACCCGCCAGCATCATCACCGTCAACCCGACGCTCAGCGCTCCCAGTTTGTTCGACATCTCGCTCTCCTGCTTCCCGTTCGGCGCCCCGGTGCAATCACCTGATCTCGCAGCCGACGTGCAGCCTCAATGGCAAAAGACGCCGCGCCAAGACATGCCATGAAGATGGGGGTGCAGCAGGCCAGCCTCCGAACCGATGCCATGAACATGGCATGGACCGGCCATGGATCTCCGCGAGATGGTCCGGCTCGCCCGATCCCGAGCGGGACCGATCGCAATTGCAAAGAGGTGCCTTATGAAGACTACGGTTCTTGCCGCACTGCTGCTCACCGCTGCTATCATGCCCGCCGCGGCACAATCCGGCCCGACGCCGCAGGAGCAGATGGCCTGCCGCAGTGACGCCGGCAAGTTCTGCGCCGAGCACATCGGCAAGCCGCCGCAGATGAACGCCTGCCTGCGCGAGAACAAGGCGAAGCTTTCGGACGGCTGCCGCAAGGTGGTGGAGTCACACGGCGGATGACGTTTCCTGCTTCTCTCGTTGCGGGAGCAGGCGGCATGGCGGCCGACGGCCGCCGTCTCCGTGAACGCCGAAGCGAAGCTTGGGCTATGCCGCTTCACGTTCGCGTGCGTGGTACCGGTCGCTAGTCGTCGTCATCGGGGCCAAACATCCGGATCTGCGGGAAGCCGCCGCGCGGGCGGCTGGCATAGTCGCGCGCATCGGAATCCTCGCGGACGCTGCGCGCGACATCATCCCAATCGGTCTGGTCGCGCGCCGCACGCGCATCGCGCTGTTCATAGCGGCGACGCTCGGCCCAGCGTTCGTGCCGGCTCGCCCGCCGGCGCTCCGCTGCGGCACGCTTGACGTCGGAATTGCTGGCTCTGGCATAGGCATTCTCGGCAGAGGATGCGGGCTCCGTCGAGGCCTGCTGCTCAGCGGGCTTCGTCGCTTGCGAAGGCGATGGCGCCGGCTTGGGCGGTTCGACGGCTGCGGTCTGCGCAGGCGGCGACGTGTCCGCTTTGGCTGAAGTGGTCCCTGCATCGGGCTTCGCATCCGGCTTGGCTTCGCTCTGCGCCTGAACCGGTGCGGCGATCATCGTGGTGAACGCCTGCGACCCCGTGATGTACTGCACGCGCTCCGAGGGCGCATTGGTCGCGGCCGGCGCGTTGGCTTCCGCGCGCTGCGCCGTCTTGCTGGTGTCGGGCCCCTGCTTGGGCGCGATCGGATTCATGATATTGCCGGCAACGATGCCGCCGCCGAGACCAATGGCGATGGCGGCGACGATCGTTCCGGCACCGACGAAATAAGCTGTCGAGGCACGCATTGGCCCACTCCCTGTTTGGAGCGGGCAACGCGGCAGGATTGCCGGATGTTCCTGAAGGATGCAGTTCCTGTGACGGAACGACGTCAGATCTGCTGCGCGACCTTTTCCAGCCCGATGATGCGGGCGAGCTTGCGCACTTCTTCCTTCTGGTCGTCACGCAGCTGGAACAGCAGCGGCATCGCGGCCGACTTCAGCTGCTGGACCTCGTCGCAGTTCGGATCGATCTGCACGTTCGGCCCGCCCGGATTGGAGAGCTTGTTCGCCGAGATCTTCTTGACGACGTTGCGCAGCGCGCTCTCGACCGACGGCCAGTAATATTCCTGCGACGACGACAGCTTCAGGCGATCCCGGATGCCGGCGATCTGGACGTCGGAGAGCAGAGAGTAGTGTTTCTGCGGCTGAGGCTTGGCGACGGGCTTCGGCTTCGGCGCGGGTTCGACGGCGGCGGTGGTTTCCGCCGGCGCCTCGTTGACGCTCGCCGATGACGACGACGCGGGCATCGGGAAATCGGACGGGGTCGCCGCGGCAAAGGCCTGGCGCAGCGGCTCGGTCAGAACCGGGGCCTGGGAGAGCCTGTCGGCCGGAACCTGAACCGGGTCGATTGCGGCCGAGGCCAGCGCCAGCGTCGGAACCAGCCGGTCGGCCTTGGCGGCGCGATTGGCGGCAAGCGGCTTCGGCGGGGCTTGTGTGATCATCTCGGCACTGGCGCTGGGCACGCTATCCCGGCTGAGAATGGCAGTGGTGGCGGCACCGAGGACGAGGAAGCAGGTCAGCACGGTGATGGTGATGGCTCTGGACAAACGTCTCTCTCCGGGAGGGCCGCTTCACGATGTTGTTAGAGATGCCCGGCAAAAGGGCACGAATTAAGGCTTGAGTGTGCCTTTGCGGCGACAATCACCATGCCCGCGGCGTCAAGACAGAAATACCAAATGAAATCAAGCAGCTGCGGCGAGATCGTAGGCGTCCTGGATGTCGGCCACGATCTCGGAGGCCTCCCAGACGGCGCGCGGCTCGACCGATTGCAGCGTCACCGTCCAGTTGCCGCCCCGACGGGTGCGAGGGACGCTGACGATGTCGAAGCGGACATTACGGCACAGCGGGTGACGGGCCAGCGCATGGGCGACGCGGACGCGGATCTCGTCCAGCGTTGCTGCCGTCTTGCTGTTGAGAAAATCGAAATCCATCGCCTGTCCCTCTCGTCCTGATTGGCGGCCGTGAGGGGGATTCTTGGCGGTCGATGGTTAATCTGGCGTTAAGTGCGGGCTTGTTCAGCCATGCGGGATTAACCGTGCCGGGCGGCGCAAAACGCTACGGGGCACCCGCCTCGCGGTATTCCGCGACCGTCTGCGCAACGAGGTCATCGACCGCCATCACGCCGGTGACGCCCGACGTCGAATGGCCGCCGCTCCAGATATCGCGCCAGCGCTTGGGACGGTTCTCGCGCGCCGTGACGTCGATATCCTTGCCGATGTCGATGGCGCCGCGCGCCGGCAGGTCGTCGGGGTCGAGACCGGCGGCGACGATCGACGGCGTCAGCATGCTGGTCTGCAGGCCCGTGAACGCCGTGGTGAGCAGGATGTCGTCGGCGCTGCTCTCGACCAGCATCTGCTTGTGGCGCTCGTCCGCCATGCTCTCGCGCGTCGCGATGAATTTGGTGCCCATGTAGCCGAGATCACAGCCGAGCACTTCAGCCGCATGCAGCGCGCGGCCGTCGCTGATGCCGCCGGCGAGCACGATGATGCCGTCATAGAACGCGCGCACCGCGCGGACGAAGGCGAAGGGATTGAGCCAGCCGGTCTGTCCGCCCGCGCCCGCGGTGAGCAGCACGAGTCCATCGGCACCTGCTGCCGCCGCGCGCTCGGCGTGCCGGATCGAGGCGACATCCGCCAGCACCAGGCTGCCTGCATCGTGCAGCGGCTTCAACACGGGCGCGGGCGAACCGACCGAGGTGATGACGATCTCGGGCTTGTGCTCGAGCAGCACGGCGAGATCCTGCTCCAGCCGCGCATTGGAGCGATGCACGATCAGGTTCGGACAAAGCGGCGCGGACTTGCGACCGGTCTGATCCTCGTGCCGATGCAGGCGCGTCGCGATTTCGGTGAGCCAATCATCGAGCTGTTCCGTGTTGCGGCAATTCACGGTGGGGAAGCTCCCGATCACGCCATTGCGGCAGGCCGCGACCATGAGCTCGACGCCGGACACCAGGAACATCGGCGCCGCGATCAGCGGAAGAGCGAGGCGGTCGCTGAAGCGTTGCAGTCGATCGGATGTCAACCATGCCTCCCTGTCACTCTTGGCTCCGCGTGCGGGCTTTGTCGTTCCATCCCGCATTCCCTGTGCTAGCGTCGTCGGCAACATTGGCACGCAAGAAGCCGATGACAAAGCAACGAGGAAACATATGTCCGATCCGCTCCACGCATCGTCCCCGACTTGTGCGCAGACGCTACGGGCGCTGGCGCGCTATCCCGGTCGCACCGCGTTCGCTTGGCCCGGCGGATCGCTGAGCTATCGGGGCACCATCGATTTGATCGGACGTATCCAGGGCGTGTTCATGCGGCTCGGCTTGCAGCGAGGTGCGCGCGTCGCCTTTCTCACCGCGAACCGCGCCGACACCTGGTGCGCCGGCGTTGCCGCGCAATTGTCGCGATGCTGCATCACGTGGCTGCATCCGCTGGGATCGCAGGGCGACCAGCTCTTCCAGCTCGAAGATTCCGAGGCGGAAGTACTGGTGGTCGATGTCGCCGCCTTCCGCGATCGCGGCGGCGAGCTCGCCGCGAAGGCGAGTTTGCTCAAGGCGGTCTTCACGATGGGGCCAGCGGACTATGGCGTCGATCTGCTGGCGGCGATCGAGAGCGCGGGACATGCCAGCGCACAATGCCTCGCTGGCCTCGACGATCTCTCCACGCTCAACTACACCGGCGGCACCACGGGCAAATCCAAGGGCGCGCTGCGCTACCACCGCGAAAACGCCGGTGCTGCCGGCGCGATCCTCGCCGATTTCGAGATCCCCGACGCCGCGCGTTATCTCACGGTGGCACCGATCAGCCACGTCGCCGGCACGAAGGTGCTGCCGACGCTGATGCGCGGCGGCACCGTGCACATGCTGAAGGGCTTCGATCCCGAAGCCGTGCTGGCGACGATCGCGCGCGAGCGCATCAATTTCACGCTGTTCGTGCCGACCATGATCTATGTGCTGCTCGATCATCCCACGCTCGGCAAGACCGACCTCTCCTCGCTCGAGCTGGTGCTTTACGGCGCATCGGCGATGTCGCCGAGCCGGCTGCTCGAGGGCATCGAGCGCATCGGTCCGGTGTTCTCGCAGCTCTACGGCCAGACTGAATGCTATCCGGTCTCGGTGCTGCGCAAGAGGGATCACGATCCCAAGACGCCCGAACTGTTCCTGTCCTGCGGCTTTCCGATCGCGGCCTGCGAGGTCAAGATCCTCGACGACAACGACCAGGAGGTGAAGACGGGCGAAGCCGGCGAGATCTGCGTGCGCGCACCGCATGTGATGGCGGAATACTGGAAGCGGCCCGACATCACTGCAGAGACGCTGAGGAACGGCTGGGTTCACACCGGCGACATCGCGCGCCAGGACGAGCGCGGCTACATGTTCATTCTCGACCGCAAGAAGGACATGATCGTATCAGGCGGCTTCAACATCTTTCCGCGCGAGGTCGAGGACGTGCTGTCGCAACATGCCGACGTCGCGATGGTCGCGGTCGTCGGCGTGCCCGACGAGAAATGGGGCGAGGCCGTCACCGCCATCGTCGTGCCGCGCGAGGGCGCCAGTCCCGATCCGGACGAACTGATCAACATGGTGCGGACGCGAAAGGGCTCGGCCCATGCGCCCAAGCAGATCCAGTTCGTCAAGCAGCTGCCGATGACCGGCGTCGGCAAGGTCGACAAGAAGGTATTGCGTGCCGGCTTCTGGAGCGGCCGGGACCGGATGGTGGGGTAATCTCCCTGATTGCAGCGACGGGTTCGGAATACACGCATCGCGCGAAGCGCCGGTATTTTCAGGCGCTTTCACCCGGGATTTTACGGTGCCGTTGTGGCCCCCGCACCACATCGCGCGACGGAGTGCGTATCCGAGCCGACCGCACGATTGCCGGCGAATCGGGGAATCAACTAGACCGCTGACGGGGCTGGGAAGCGGAGTAAGCAATGAGAGTCGCTTCCCTGGAAAGTGCAGTCGCCGCGGTCACGTTGATCACGGCTATCATCGTGGTGCTGTGGGAGATCAAGATCTTCTACGGATTGTGAACTGGCAGGATGCTGGGACATCCCTTCCGCGGCGGCGGAAGCCTGCCGTTCAATCGGCCTCGGGAGCGATCACGGCGCTGCCGTTGGGCTCACCGCTTCTCAATCACCAGACTTTGTACGGCACGGCCGAAATAGCCTTGCCGATCCGCCAACCGCGACATCGCAAGACCCGCGCCGTGGGGGCCGATCCAGGATTCACCATCGAGCAGGATCCAGTCGCCGACCGGCTGACGCGCCATGCTCACCGTGAGGTCGGCGTTGATGTAGGTCCAGGTGCGGAAGTCGAGCGTCGAGGCGGTGCCGTTGGAGAAATCTGCAGCGACCACCGCGCGCATCGCCTGCGAGACCGCTTCGCCTTCGACCAGCGGATGATCGAGGCGAAACCAGATCGCGCCTGCACCGGCCTGACCAAAGCGGCCGCGCGCGGCGCGCATCGAGACCATGCCCGCGAACGGGCTGGTCGCACCGTGGCCGTCCTCGACCAGCGAGTCCTCGGGCGACGGCAGGGTGACCGGCAGGTCCTCGACGTCGTCGGGCAGCGGCTGCGACTGCTGCTTGATCTTGAGCACGGTGGCGCCGACGACCTGCACGTCGTCGGCGAAGAGCTTGACCTCGCAGAGCTGGATCTTTCGGCCCTCGCGCAAAACCTCCGTCTCGATCGCGAGCGGCGCCACCGGCACCGGGCGCATCAGGTCGATGGTGACGCGCGCGACGTTCATCGACACAGGCGTCGGAATCCGCTCCGCGGCCCACGTCACCAGCGCTGATGGCGCCGAGCCATGCTGCATGCGCCGGTCCCAGGGACCGGCGGCATTGGGGCTGGTGACGACGCTGTTGCCGTCGACGCGATAGATCGCACTCATTGCGATCGGCGTCACAACGGCGGATCGATCGCCTCGTCGTATTCCTTCTTGAAGCGCGCGATGAGTTCGGCGGCGGGGATGATGCCTTCGATGCTGCCGATGCCCTGGCCCGAGCCCCAGATCTCCTTCCAGGCCTTCGGCTTGGCGCGTTCGCCGGAGGCGTCGGTGCCGAAGTTCATCTTGGAGGGGTCTGACGTCGGCAGGTTTTCCGGATCCATGCCGGCGGCCAGGATGGACGGCTTCAGATAATTGCCGTGCACGCCGGTGAAGAGGTTCGAATAGACGATGTCGTCGGCCGTCGAGCCCGCGATCATCTCCTTGTACTTCTCGACCGCATTGGCTTCCTTCGTCGCGATGAAGGCCGAGCCGATATAGGCGAAGTCGGCGCCGAGAATACGTGCGGCACGGATTGCCTTGCCATTGCCGATGGCGCCGGACAACGCGATCGGGCCGTCGAACCATTTGCGTGTTTCGGCGACGAAGGCGAGCGGCGAGATGGTGCCGGCGTGACCGCCGGCACCGGCCGCGACCAGGATCAGGCCGTCGGCGCCCTTCTCGATCGCCTTGTGGGCAAACTTCTGGTTGATCACGTCGTGGAAGACGATACCGCCCCAGCCGTGGACGGCCTGGTTGAGCTCCTCGCGCGCGCCGAGCGAGGAGATGATCATCGGCACCTTGTACTTGGCGCAGAGCTGCATGTCGTGGTCGAGCCGGTTGTTCGACTTGTGCACGATCTGGTTGACCGCGAACGGCGCCGACGGCTTGTCGGGATGCGCGCGGTCATAGGCCGCGAGCTCTTCGGTGATCCGCGCCAGCCATTGGTCGAGCAACTCCGGCGGCCGCGCGTTCAGCGCCGGGAACGAGCCCACCACGCCCGCCTTGCACTGAGCGATCACGAGGTCGGGCACCGAGATGATGAAGAGCGGCGAACCGATCACCGGGATCGACAGGCGTCCCTTGAACAGAGCAGGCATGGACATTGCGGCGCGATCCTTTGCTGGCAGACGCATGAGATGTTGGGACCATACCAACAAGGCAATCTTTCCACTGTCAAGTATTGCGTTTTGACGCCGGAGGAATGCGGCTACCGCAATTCCAAGCAGCGGAATTCCTTGGTTGTCATTCCGGGGCGCGCCTCTTGGCGCGAACCCGGAATCCATTTCGCTATCTACGCTGAGCCCAATGGATTCCGGGCTCGACGCTACGCGTCGCCCCGGAGCCTACCCAATCAGATCCGGATTGATCAGCCGCTCGAACGAGAACATCTCGTCCCATGTCTCCTGCGTCAGCAGCTTGCGCTCGGTGACCACGATCTGGTGCAGCGACTTGCCGCTCTTGTAGCCCTCGCGCGCGATCTCGGCGCATTGCTTGTAGCCGAGCAGCGGCTTCAGCACGGTGACGATGCCGAGCGAGTTCAGCACCATGTTGCGGGTGTGCTCCTCGTTCGCGGTGATGCCGACCACGCAGTTCTCGCGCAGACTGTTGACCGCGCGCTCCATGGTGCGGATCGAGAAGAACAGCGCGAACGAGATCACCGGCTCCATCACGTTGAGCTGGAGCTGGCCGGCGGAAGCCGCCAGCGTCACCGTGGTATCGAGACCGATGACGAGGAAGCTGGTCTGGTTGACGACCTCGGGAATCACGGGGTTGACCTTGCCCGGCATGATCGAGGAGCCCGGCTGCAGTTGCGGCAGGTTGATCTCGTTGAAGCCGGCGCGCGGGCCGGAGGCAAGCAGGCGGATGTCGTTGCAGATCTTCGTCAGCTTGCTCGCGGTGCGCTTGAGCACGCCGGAGAGCTGCACATAGGCGCCGGTGTCCGAGGTCGCCTCGACCAGATCGCCCGCGAGGATGAAGTCGACGCCGGTCAGCGCGCTCAGATGCCGGACCGCGAGTTTTGGATAGCCGACGGCAGCCGTCACAGACGTACCGATCGCGGTGGCGCCGAGATTGATCTCGCGCAGCAGCGCGCGCGCTTCGGAGATGCGGTCGACCTCCTCGCCGATCGTGGTGCCCCATCCGCGGAATTCGGCGCCGAGCGACATCGGCACGGCGTCCTGGAGATGCGTGCGACCCATCTTCAGCACACGGTCGAATTCGCGCCCCTTGGCGAAGAAGGCCTCCTGGAGCTGGCGCAGCGCTGTCATGTAGCTCTCGAGCCGGAGGATCAACGCGAGGCGAAACGCGGTCGGATAGGTGTCGTTGGTCGACTGGCCGTAATTGACGTGGTCGTTCGGGCTGACGTGCTGGTAGTCGCCCTTGTTGAAGCCGAGCGATTCCAGCGCGAGGTTGGCGATCACCTCGTTGGCGTTCATGTTGGTCGAGGTGCCGGCGCCGCCCTGGATGAAGTCGGTGACGAATTGATCCATCATGTCGCCGGCGATGACGCGGTCGCAGCCCAGGATGATCGCATCGGCGACCTTGGCGTCGATCGCGCCGAGGTCGCGGTTGGCCATCGCCGCGGCCTTCTTCACGTAACCCAGAGCCTTCACGAAGTAAGGCTCCTGGTTCATCGGAATGCCGGTGATGTGGAAGTTCTCCTTACCCCGGATGGTCTGGACGCCGTAGTAGATGTCGTCGGCGATCTCACGCTGTCCGAGGAAGTCCTGCTCGTAGCGGCTCATGGGCGCTCCTTGCTGCTCGCGCGACGTTCCTAGTTCTGACACAGCGCGCTGGTGACGACGGTATCGGTGCGGCAATCATCCGGTTTGCGTTGCCTGCCCGGAATGAGCACCTTGGCCGAACACTTCTCGGCGGAGTCGGTGTTGAGGCTCTTGCCTTCCTTGTAGCCCTTGCTCTGGCATAGCTGGTCAGCAGCGGGTTTGCAGTCGGGCGCGCCGTTCGACGAGGCCGGACAGGCCGCACGCCCCGACACCATGATGGACGGCCGCACGAGACGCGAGAGATCTTTCATGGTCTCGCTGGGGCTCTTGATCGGCGGCAGGACCGCGGGCAGCTTGTCGAACAGCTTGCCCATTTCGTGGATCAGGCCGGGATTGTCATCGCCGGGCGGCTCGGGCGTAGAGGGCGGCGGCGCGGCCTGCGGGCCCTGCTGCTGCAGGTCCAGCGACGGCGGCGCCGCTTGCGGCCACCCCGTCCCGCTTGCGCCAAGCAGAAGCGAAAGCGCCGCAAATATCAGCGTCCCCAGCCGCAGGACCGGATTGCCGGATCGAGCCATCATGCGGCCAACCGTAACCGAAGCCGGCGCGGCGTCAAAGCGCTCCGGCTCCAGGCCTCAGATCAGCTTGATGGCGATCACGAAGCCGAGCACCAGCACGGCGGCACCGAGCGCCACCCACAGGCCGAGATGCCGCTCGATCCGCTCGCGAATCCAGTCGCCATAGCGGTTGAGCAGGATCGCCACGATGAAGAAGCGCCCGCCGCGGGCGACGATCGAGCACAGGACGAAGAAAACGAGATTGTAGCCGGCAAAGCCAGAGGTGATGGTGACGAGCTTGTAGGGGATCGGCGTCAGGCCCTTGAGCAGGATGATCACCGCGCCCCACTCGGCGTAGGAGGCGCGGAAGGCGTCGACCTTGTCGCCGAGGCCATAGACCTGGATCAGCCAATGGCCGACCGAGTCGAACAGCAACGCTCCGATGGCGTAACCGAGCAGGCCGCCCAGCACCGAGGTCGCGGTACAGACCGCCGCATAGACCCAGGCGCGCTGCGGGCGCGCCAGCGACATCGGGATCAGCATCACATCAGGGGGAACGGGAAAGAACGAGCTTTCGGCGAAAGCCACGACACCCATGATCCAGAGCGCGTAGGGCTTGTGGGCGGCGTCGATGCACCAGTCGTAGATACGTTTCAGCATGGCGCCGCGATGAAGCACCATGGGACGGATTTGTCCATCGCGAGTTTTGTGACGATTTAGTGCCGTTTGCGGGCCGCACGGCCCTCAATAGCGACAATTGGCCGCCTCGCGGAGATGCGCGGTGAGGCGACTTTGGGCAGCTTCATCGACGATTTCGGCAGCTTTTCCGCGATACCGAGCATGTCTTCCCGCCGCGACATCTCGCGCCAGACGTCTTCGGGGCGGACGCCGGCGGACGCCCAGAGCACGGTGAGATTGTAGAGCAGATCGGCGCTTTCCCGGACCACGGCCTCGGTGTCGCCGTTGACCGCATCGATCACGACCTCGATGGCCTCTTCGGCCAGCTTCTTCGCCATTTTGGAGGGCCCGCGCTGAAACAGCCGGGCCGTACGCGATGTTGCCGGATCAAGATCCCTGGCCGCGAGCACAGCCAGATATAGCCGCTCAAGCGAATCACTCATGTACGCAAAACTACTCTAAACACATGGTCGACGCGTTAACGCTTGAGATTAAAAGGCAAAATAGGCCGACGCGGCAAGCGCGCCGGCCTATCGTAGTCAACGACTTACCAACAACCCGCGCCGCCTCGGCTGCAAGAGGCAAAGGGGTCGCGACCGACGCTGCCATTGCCCGGATATTCGCGACTACCCGGGCCAGTGTACCGGCCGCCATAGTAGACCGGGCCTTCATCGTAATAGACCGGGCCGCCGCCGTAATAGGCAGGGGCATCGTAGGCGTAGGCGTCTCGGGTCGCAGCGATCGCAAGCCCGGTACCAATGGCGGCAATCGCCGCGCCGGCAAAGGCTGCGCCGCCGCCTCCATGCCAATGGCGGCCGCCAGCGAACGATGCGGTCGGCGCGACTGATGTCAGCGCCAGCACCGCGGCCGTGGCGAGAACGGCCTTGCGGCCGGCAAACTTCGAAAATCGGTCAAACATGATCTGGACCCTCCTTGGGACCTTCAATGGTGCCTCGAGACAGGCTCATGTCTTTCAAACACCCGCATCCCATGTTGGGTTCCTCAACCCCAACGGGACATGAACGGGGTTGCGTGATCGTGACGCAACCGCCGCTCATCTGCCGTTCAGGTACGGCTTGCGCCGATTGATCAACCGAGCACCGAACCTTGATCCCCGCCGCTGCCCCGTTCATCCAGGCGCGGTGTTGCGCGAGGACATGCTGCCGGCCTCGGGAAAGACCAAGGTCGAGATCGCGCGCCTGTTGGGCATTTCACGGCAGCATCTCCATGACATCATGGAAGAGAAGAAGCCGCTGTCGCCGAAGGTCGCGGTGCGCGTCGGAAAGTTGTTTGGAGGCGGGGCCGGGATCTGGGTCCGGATGCAGGCGGCCCACGACACGTGGCACGCGGAACAGACGGTCGACGTCAGTAATATCCCCACCTTAAAGGTGGCCTGAAATGTCCACACCAGTATAGTCGTGCAGAGGTTCAACCCGTTGACTGACGACCTTTCCACGGTTCAGCGTATCGCATGTCCATCCTCCGCCTCTACACCCGCGTTCTCGAACTGCTCGGCAAGGAAGCGCGGCTGGGCTGGCTGCTTGCGGTCGCCAACCTCCTGCTGGCGGCATCGCAGTTCGCGGAACCCGTGCTGTTCGGCCGGATCGTCGACGTGCTCTCCGGCAAGACCGTGGCAGGCTCCAGCTCGGCCTGGCCGTTTCTCGCCGCCTGGGTGGCATTCGGACTGTTCACGATCGGATGCAGCGCACTCGTGGCGCTCCAGGCCGACCGTCTCTCGCATCGCCAGCGCCAGGCGGTGCTGACGGATTATTTCGAGCACATCTTGCAGCTGCCGCTGACCTTCCACTCCGGGACCCATTCGGGACGGCTGATGAAGGTGATGCTCAACGGCACGGACGCGCTGTGGCGGCTCTGGCTCGGCTTCTTCCGCGAGCACTTTGCCGCGATCCTGTCGGTGGTGGTGCTGCTGCCGCTATCGCTCTACCTGAACTGGCGGCTCGCGATCCTGCTGTTCGTGCTCTGCGTCGTCTTCACCGCGTTGACGACTTTCGTCGTGCGCAGGACCTTCGGCATGCAGATGGCGGTCGAGGAGCACTACAGCGAGCTCTCGGCACGCGCCTCCGACGCGCTCGGCAACGTCGCGCTGGTGCAGAGCTTCGTGCGCGTCGAGTCCGAGGTGAAGGGACTGCGCTCGGTCGCCGACGAGCTGCTCGCCGCGCAGATGCCGGTGCTGTCCTGGTGGGCGCTCGTGACCGTGATCACGCGCGCCTCCACCACCATCACCGTGCTCGCGATCTTCACGCTCGGCATCGCGCTGCACGACGAGGGCCTGACCTCGGTCGGCGAGATCGTGATGTTCGTGAGCTTCGCGACAATGCTGATCCAGAAGCTCGAGCAGGTCGTCAGCTTCATCAACAACGTGTTCATGGAAGCGCCGCGCCTGCGCGAGTTTTTCAACGTGCTCGACGCCGTGCCCGCCGTCCACGACCGGCCCGACGCGATCGACGCCGGGCGGCTCTCCGGCCTCGTCGAGTTCAACGACGTCACCTTCTCCTATGACGGCAAGCGGCCCGCGATCGAGGACCTCACCTTCACCGCGCTGCCGGGCCAGACCGTCGCGCTGGTCGGCCCCACCGGCGCAGGCAAGTCGACCGCGATCGCGCTCTTGCACCGTGCCTTCGACCCGCAATCCGGCTTCATCAAGATCGACGGCATGGACGTGCGCGGCGTGACCCTGACATCGCTGCGCCGAAACATCGGCGTGGTGTTTCAGGAAGCGCTGCTCTTCAACCGCTCGATCGAGGAGAATTTGCGGGTCGGCAAGCCGGACGCGACCGAAGCCGAGATGCGCAAGGCGGCCGAGCGCGCGCAGGCGATCGACTTCATCGAGCGCAGCGGCGGCTTTGCGACCAATGCCGGCGAGCGCGGCCGCATGCTCTCCGGCGGCGAGCGGCAGCGGCTGTCGATCGCGCGTGCGCTGCTGAAGGACCCGCCGATCCTGATCCTGGACGAGGCGACCAGCGCGCTCGATGCCGTCACCGAGGCCAAGGTGAACGCCGCTCTCGATGAAGTGATGAAGGGCCGCACCACCTTCGTGATCGCCCACCGCCTCTCCACCATCCGCAACGCCACGCGGATCCTGGTGTTCGAGAACGGGCGGGTGATCGAAAGCGGAACTTTCGATGAACTCGTGGCCAAAGGCGGCCATTTCGCGGAGCTCGCCAAGGCGCAGTTCATGGTGCAGGAAAATGCACGAGCCGGCGTAAGTGCCGCGGAGGCTGCTTCTGCCGCCGCCAGATCCCCTTAACAAGTCCCGGCGCCACCGTCGAAATTCGGCCTAGTTCATTGCGGAATACGCATCGGAAGCCCCTATTCTCGACGCACGAGCCGGTATAGGTTTGCGACGCCGCAAGCGGCGGCGCTGGATTTCAGAACCGAACATCAGATCACGAGAACCGTCCTTGTCGGGCGGATCTCCAAGGACCGGAATCGGATAGTGCACGCCTTTCGCCCGCTGCTTCGCAAATCCCTGTTCAACCTGTTCGCCGCGACCCTCGCCGTAGGTGCGTTTATCGTACCGCGCCTCGCCCATGCCGAAGCGCTGCTGCTGATCGAAGCCGACAGCGGCAAGGTCCTTCAGGCAGACAACGCGACCATCCCCTGGTATCCGGCCTCCGTCACCAAGATCATGACCGCCTATGTGACCCTGAAGGCGGTGAAGGACGGCAAGATCACGCTCGACACGCTGCTGACGGTATCGCCGACGGCCGCATCGCAGGCGCCCTCGAAGATGGGCCTCCGTCCGGGAACACAGCTCACCGTCGACAATGCGCTGAAGATGATGATGGTCAAGTCGGCGAACGACATGGCCGTGGTGCTGGCCGAAGGCATCGGCGGCTCGATCGACGGCTTCGCCGCGATGATGAACGATAATGCGAAGCGGCTCGGCATGACGCAGACGAACTACGTCAATCCGAACGGCCTGCCTGCGGACGGACACGTTACCTCGGCGCGCGATCTCGGCATTCTCGCCCGCTCGTTCCTGCGCGACCTGCCCGAGTACGAGTACTACGTGCACATCCCCGCGATCCGTTTCGGCAAGCGCGTCACCGGCAATTTCAACAAGCTGATCGGCCGCTATCCCGGCGCCGACGGTTTCAAGACCGGCTTCATCTGCGCCTCCGGTTACAATCTCGTGGCGTCGGCAACGCGTAACGGCCGCCGCCTGATCGCTGTCGTGCTCGGCGCCAGCTCCGGCACTGCGCGCGCGGTGAAGGCGGCGCAGCTGCTCGAACGCGGCTTCAGCCAGGACAATCTGTCGTGGCTGCGCCCCTCGCTCGGCACCGTCGAGAACCTCGTGCCGGTCGACGCCTCGCCGCCGAACCTGCGCGAGGAGATGTGCGGCGGTCATCGCAAGCGTCCAGCCAGCGACGACGACGACGCGCTGATCGCAACCAACGGCACGACCGGCGGATCTGGTTCCTTAACCGGAGGCGCGGCTCCGGTGACGTTCTTCACCGCGGGCCTCCAGCCGCCTTTGATGAAGGCATCCGAGCTGATGGCCTCGGCCCCGGCCCCGGTAGAACCCGTGGTGGTCTACACCGGCCCGACCCGCACCGGCGCAGCCCTGGTCGCAGCGGTCGCAGCCGACGCCGACCAGCAGAACCCGCCAAAGGCGCGTGGCAAGAAGTCGCGTACGGCCAAGAAGCCCGGCGCCGGCAGCGAGGCCAAGTCGGCGGCGGCGAAACCGGCGGCCACCAAGTCGGACGCGGCGGCCAGGAGCGACACCAAGACCGCGGCGAAACCGGCGGCAAGCAAGCATGCCGCGGCCAAGTCCGACGCGGCGGCCAAGCCTGCCACGAGCAGCGATCAGGCAGCCGCCAAGCCGGCCAAGCCCAAGGCCGCCACGAAGCCCAAGCCCGCGCCCAACAACAGCTAGGTTAACGCGCCAAATCCTTCAGGCGGCGCCCGCGCTTCGCAGGTGCGGCAGCCCGTTGCGAGGATTCCAGTAGCCTCTCCCCAGCCTTTGCCCTAAGCCTCGACCGCTTGCCAGCCGTTCCGGCAGGCTCGATACTGCCGGCAATGAGGCAGCCCGAGACACAACGGGCTCTGAAGTGAAGAGAGGGGAGTTTCCATGGAGCGCATCTGGCTCAAGCAATATCCGCCCGGCGTGCCCGCTGACATCGAGCCGACGCAATACGCATCGCTGGTCGACCTCCTCGAGGAGAGTTTTGCGAAGTTCGCCGACCGCAAGGCGTTCATCTGCATGGACAAGGCGATCAGCTATCGCGACCTCGACCAGATGTCACTGGCGCTCGCGGCTTACTTGCAGGGACGCGGCCTGCAGCGCGGTGCGCGCGTCGCGATCATGATGCCGAACGTGCTGCAATATCCGATCGCCACCGCCGCGGTGCTGCGCGCCGGCTTTGCCGTGGTCAACGTCAATCCGCTCTATACCCCGCGCGAGCTCGAGCATCAGCTCAAGGATTCCGGCGCCGAAGCCGTCATCGTGCTGGAGAACTTCGCCCATACCGTCGAACAGGTGATCGCGAAGACGCCGGTCAAGCACGTCATCGTCGCCAGCATGGGCGACCTGCTCGGCCTCAAGGGCGTGATCGTCAATCTCGTCGTCCGGCGCGTCAAGAAGATGGTGCCCGCCTGGTCGCTGCCGGGCTCGGTGTCGTTCAACGACGCGCTCGCCGCCGGACGCGGCCAGACCTTCAACAAGCCGAAACTGTCGCCCGGCGACGTCGCCTTCCTGCAGTATACCGGCGGCACCACCGGCGTCTCCAAGGGCGCCACGCTGCTCCATCGCAACATCGTCGCCAACGTGCTGCAGAACGACGCCTGGCTCCAGCCGGCGCTCAATGCGCCGCCGCATGTCGAGCAACTCATGATCGTCTGCGCGCTGCCGCTCTATCACATCTTCGCGCTGACGGCCTGCTACCTGCTCGCGGTGCGCGCCGGCGGCTGCAATCTCCTGATCCCGAATCCGCGCGACATCGCCGGGTTCATCAAGGAGCTCGCGAAATACCAGGTCAACAGCTTCCCGGCCGTGAACACGCTCTACAACGGCCTGATGCACCATCCTGATTTCAAGAAGCTCGACTTCTCCAAGCTGAAGATCTCCAACGGCGGCGGCATGGCGGTGCAGCGCCCGGTGGCCGAACAGTGGAAGGCCGTCACCGGCTGCTTCATCGCCGAGGGCTACGGCCTGTCGGAGACTTCGCCGACGCTGACCTGCAACCCAGCGACCACGACCGAGTTCTCCGGCTCGATCGGCATTCCGGTCCCCTCGACCTGGATCTCGATCCGCGACGACGACGGCAACGAACTTCCGCTCGGCCAGGCCGGCGAGATCTGCGCCAAGGGCCCGCAGGTGATGTCGGGCTACTGGAACAGACCGGAGGAGACGGCGAAGGTGATGACCCCGGACGGCTATTTCCGCACCGGCGACATCGGCATCATGGACGAGAAGGGCTACACCAAGATCGTGGACCGCAAGAAGGACATGATCCTGGTCTCCGGCTTCAACGTCTACCCCAACGAAATCGAGGAAGTTATCGCGAGCCATCCGGGCGTGCTGGAATGCGCCGTGATCGGCATCCCCGATTCCAAGTCGGGCGAGGCGGTGAAGGCCTTCGTGGTGAAGAAGGATCCGAACCTCACGGCCGAAGCCGTGATCAAATTCTGTCACGAGCAGCTGACGGGCTACAAGGTGCCCAAGCACATCGAATTCCGCACCGACCTGCCCAAGACCAATGTCGGCAAGATCCTGCGCCGGCAGCTTCGCGACGAGAAGAAGGCCGAGGCGGCGTAAGGCCGCTTCTGCTTCATGACACACATCGGCGACACCATGCCATCAGGCGTTCTCGCCTTCTGGCGCGAGGCCGGCCGCGAGCGCTGGTACACGCGCAGCGACGCGTTCGACGCGGAGGTGAGGCGCCGCTTTCTTCCGCTCTGGCAGAAGGCAACCGCGGGCGAGCTGGCGTCGTGGGAAGACAGCGACGAGGGCGCGCTCGCGCTCGTCATCATGCTCGACCAGTTTCCCCGCAACATGTTCCGCGGCACGCCGCAGGCCTTTGCCAGCGACGCGTTCGCGCGAGATGTCGCCCGCCGCGCCATCGCGCGGGGCACGGATCGCAGGGCCGATCCCATCCTGCTCGAATTCCTCTATCTGCCCTTCATGCATTCCGAGCATCTACCGGACCAGCTGCATTGCGTCGCCCTGTTCGAGAACACCGAAAATGCCGAAAACCTGAAATATGCCCGGGAGCACGCCGACATCATCCAGCGGTTCGGCCGCTTCCCCCACCGCAACCGCCTGCTTGGCCGCGACACCTCCGAGGAGGAGCAGGCCTTCCTCGACGGCGGCGGCTTTGCCGGCTGATGACATAACGGTGAAGGGTTGCCGGCCCCTCAGCTTCCCCCGCAGGCAATATTGTGCAGGCCGGCCGCACGGTCTAAAAAGCGGGACCGATTTTCAGGGAGACTGACGATGGCGATCCAGACTGGCGACAAGCTGCCCGAGGCGAAATTCCGCGTGATGACGGCGGAAGGCCCGCAGGTGAAGACCACCGACGATATCTTCAAGGGCAAGAAAGTGGCGCTGTTCGCGGTGCCCGGCGCCTACACCGGCACCTGCCACAAGATGCATCTGCCGAGCATCTTCCTCAACGCCTACGCGATGAAGGACAAGGGCGTCGACACCATCGCGATCGTCTCGGTCAACGATGCTTTCGTCATGAACGCCTGGAAGCGCGACACCGACCAGCGCGACGAGGCGGTCTTCCTCGCCGACGGCAACGCCGACTTCGCCAAGGCGATCGGCATGGAGCTGGATGCCTCCGGCAACGGCCTCGGCATCCGTTCCAAGCGCTATTCGATGCTGGTCGAGGACGGCGTGGTCAAGAAGCTGAACCTCGAAGCGATGCCCGGCAAGGTCGAGGTGTCGGGCGGCGATACGCTGCTGGGGCAGCTGTAAGACTGGATGTCATTCCGGGGCGCCTCGACGAGGCGAAGCCGGAATCTCGAGATTCCGGGTTCGGTGCTTTGCACCGCCCCGGAATGACGGAACAAACCTCTATTCGCCCACGCGCTGCTGCGTCCTGGCCTTGACGATTCCATCCCGCGCAAGCTGATCGGCCCGCTCGTTCTCGGGATGGCCGGCATGGCCCTTGACCCAGTGCCAACGGACCTCGTGTGCCTTCAGCGCGGCATCGAGGCGCTGCCATAGCTCGACATTCTTCACCGGCTTCTTGTCGGCGGTGCGCCAGCCGTTACGCTTCCAGCCGTGGATCCAGCCGGTGATGCCCTGACGGACATACTGGCTGTCGGTGTAGAGATCGACGGTGCACGGCTTCTTCAACGCTTCGAGCGCGGAGATCGCCGCCATCAATTCCATCTGGTTGTTGGTGGTGTGGCGCTCGCCGCCGTTCAGCTCCTTTTCCTTGTCGCCGAACTTCAGGATCGCGCCCCAGCCGCCGGGCCCGGGATTTCCCGAGCACGCGCCGTCGGTATAGATCGTCACATTGGGAAGCTCGCTCACGCAACCAGTCCTGACGGCATCAGCCCGTAGTCGCGCGCGCTCGAAACGTTTTGGTGGAAGCGCAGCTTGCGGACATATTCCAGCGGATCCTTCGGCTTCACCAGCGCACCGGGAGGCACGTTGAGCCAATCCACCAGCCGCGTCAGCAGGAAGCGGATCGCCGCACCGCGTGCGAGCAGCGGAAGCGCGGCCTCTTCCGCCTCCGAGAGCTTTCGCACCCGGCCGTAGGCGTTGAGGAAAGCGCGCGCCTTGGTGACGTTGAAGGAATGATCCGGCTCGAAGCACCAGGCATTCAGGCAGATCGCGACGTCATAGGCCAGCATGTCGTTGCAGGCGAAGGTGAAGTCGATGATGCCCGAGAGCTTGTCGCCGAGGAAGAAGACGTTGTCGTTGAAGAGATCGGCGTGGATCACGCCTTCGGGCAGGGTGCTCGGCCAGACGCCGCCGGAGAGATAGTCGAGCTCGGTTTCGAGAAACGCGCGCAGGCCCGGCTGGACCTCGTCGGCGCGATCGGCTGCCGCATCGAACAGCGGCCGCCAGCCCGCGACCGACAGCGCGTTGGCGCGCTTGATCGCAAAATTGGCGCCGGCGAGATGCATCCTCGCCAGCCCCTCGCCGACGCCGGCGCAATGCACAGCGTTCGGCTTGCGCGGCCAGATGCCTTCGAGAAAGGTGATGATCGCGGCGGGTCGTCCCTGCAGCTCGTGCAGCGCCTCGCCGTCTTTCGCCTTCACCGGCAGCGGACAGCTCACGCCGTGCTCGGCGAGATGGGTCATCAGCGCAAGGAAGAACGGCAGATCGTTCTTCGCCACGCGCTTTTCATAGAGCGTGAGGATGAACGAGCCTTTGCTGGTGTGGAGCAGGAAGTTGGTGTTCTCGACACCCTCGGCGATGCCCTTGTAGGAGAGCAATTCGCCGAGATCGTATTGCCTCAGGAAATCCGCAAGCTCGTCGGCGGCAACGTCGGTGTAGACCGCCATGAAGGTCTACTCGGCGGCGGCTTCGGGACGCACCTGACGCGGCAGCGGGAAGAACTCGTTCTCCTCCGCGGCCGAGACCGTTTCCACATGCAGCGTGTAGCGCTCGGCGAACGCGTCCATGATCTCCTCGACGATCACTTCGGGCGCGGATGCGCCGGCGGTGATGCCGAGACTGGTGATGTTGCCGAACTTGGTCCAGTCGATGTCGGCGGCGCGCTGCGCCAGCACGGCGATGTTGCAGCCCTCGCGCTCGGCGACCTCGCGCAGGCGCTGCGAGTTCGACGAATTGGGAGCACCGACGACGATGAGCGCGTCGACCACCGGCGCCACCTTCTTCACCGCGAGCTGGCGGTTGGTGGTGGCGTAGCAAATGTCTTCCTTGTGCGGCCCGTTGATGTTCGGGAAGCGCTCCTTGAGCAGCGCCACGATCTCCGCGGTGTCGTCGATCGACAGCGTCGTCTGCGTCACGAAGGCCAGGTTGTTCGGATCCTTCGGATTGATGGTCTTGGCGTCCTCGGCGGTCTCGATCAGGGTGACCGCGCCGGTCGGAAGCTGGCCGAGCGTGCCGACCACCTCGGGGTGGTGGGAGTGGCCGATCAGGAAGATCTCGCGGCCACGCTTGAAGTGGATCGCGGCCTCGCGGTGAACCTTGGTCACCAGCGGGCAGGTCGCATCCAGCGAGAACAGATTGCGGGACTGGGCGTCGGCGGGAACCGACTTCGGCACGCCATGGGCCGAGAACACCACAGGGGCTGTCGTGTTCTCCGGGATTTCAGCCAGCTCCTCGACGAAGATCGCGCCCTTCTTTTTCAACCCGTCGACGACGTATTTGTTGTGCACAATCTCGTGGCGAACATAGACGGGGGCGCCGTACTTATCGAGCGCCCGTTCCACGGTGTCGATCGCCCGGACCACTCCGGCGCAGAAGCCGCGAGGAGAACAAAGCACGATCTTGAGGTCTGGTTTGGCTGACATTGAGCGATCTCGGGACCGAATCACCCGTTCGCCTGCTGGCGGGGGACGGTCGATGGATGGAAAAGGGCCTAAAACGGTCTGCTGAGACGTTATAGCGAGTTGAGAGGGAATTGGGCCCCCTTTCGGGCGCTGTCAAGGCACTATCTATAGCAGAACCATTGCGTGGCTACCCCCTCCGGGCTTATATAGCGCGAATTCCCTGTCATCGCTGATGACCACCGGTTTCGCCTCCAGAGGGGTGGGCGAAGCACAAAGGAGATTTGCCATGAGCAACGCACCTCTGATGCCCAAGGCGACCGCCGTCTGGCTGCTCGACAACACCGCGCTGACCTTCGACCAGGTCGCCGATTTCACCAAGATGCACCCTCTCGAGGTGCGCGCGATTGCCGACGGCGACGCCGCGCAGGGCATCAAGGGCATGGACCCGATTTCCAACGGCCAGCTGACCCGCGAGGAGATCGAGAAGGGCGAGAAGAACCAAGACTACCGGCTCCGTCTCCAGGAGAGCAAGGTCGTGCTGCCGCCCCAGCCCAAGCGCAAGGGCCCGCGCTACACCCCGGTGTCCCGCCGCCACGAGCGTCCGAGCGCCATCCTCTGGCTGCTGCGCAGCCATCCCGAGCTCAAGGACGCCCAGGTCATGCGCCTGGTCGGCACCACCAAGAGCACGATTGCAAGCGTGCGCGACCGCACCCACTGGAACACCTCGCAGCTGACCCCGATCGATCCCGTGACCCTCGGCCTCTGCTCGCAGATCGAGCTCGATTTCGAAGTGGCGCGCGCGGCCAAGGAAAAGCCGATCGACGCGAACTACGGCGGCGCCACCCTGCTGCCGGCCTCCGAGACCACCAAGAAGGACGAGTACGAGCCGTCGGAGAAATCGAGCGACGATCTCAACGTCGACGCCGTGTTCGCCAAGCTCAAGACCCTCGGCGGCAAGAAGCACGAGGAAGAGGAAGAGTAAGACTCTCCTCTCGTATCGTCATCGAAAACGCGGCGGGAAACCCGCCGCGTTTTTGTTTGGGGCGAGCTCTATCTCGTCATTGCGCAAGAAGCGTCGCTTACGGACGCTCTGGATGGTTCAGCATGTATTCGCCGAGATCGCGCTGACGGCGATCGGCGCGGGAAATCGCCGCATTGCGCTGGACGTCACGATCCTTGCGGCAGGCCACATATTCGGGCGAGCCGACCGCGAGGCCGCGGCTCTGGCACACCGCATCATCGTCGTCGCCGCCCATGGCCGTCGGCGTCTGGTAACGCGCCGAGCACGCGGAAAGAGCGATGGCGAGCCCCACGGCAATGAGCAGCCGCGGCGCGGTGGCGAGTGACATGAGTGGGTCCCCTGTTGGCCGGCCCTGTTTAGCGCGGAATGAGGAGATTGTAAGGTCCCCGCACCTCACACCCTCCCCTTCAGCGCATCCCCGATCTCGTCCAGCACCTTGGGGTCTTCGATCGTGGCGGGCATGGTCCAGGCCTCGCCGTCCGCGATCTTCTTGATGGTGCCGCGCAGGATCTTGCCCGAGCGCGTCTTCGGCAGGCGGCCGACGGTGATGGCGAGCTTGAACGCGGCGACCGGGCCGAGCTTGTCGCGCACCAGCGCGATGATCTCCTTCTCGATCTCGGCAGGCGCACGCTTCACGCCGGCTTTCAGCACCAGGAATCCGCAGGGTACCTCACCCTTGATCGCATCCTTGACACCGAGCACGGCGCATTCGGCGACGTCGGGATGCGAAGCCAGGATCTCCTCCATGCCGCCGGTGGAGAGCCTGTGGCCGGCCACATTGATGATGTCGTCGGTGCGGCCCATGACGAAGACATAACCGTCTTCGTCCTTGTAGCCGGCATCCGACGTTTTGTAGTAGCCGGGGAATTCGCTGAGATAGGCCTCCTTGAAGCGAGCGTCCTGGTTCCATAGCGTCGGCAGACAGCCCGGCGGCATCGGCAGCTTGATCACGATCGAGCCCATGGTGTTGGGACCAACAGGCTTGGCCGCTTCGTCGACGACGTCGACCTGGTAGCCCGGCATCGGCACCGTCGGCGAGCCGTGCTTCACCGGCAACTGACCGAGGCCGACCGGATTGCCGGCGATGCACCAGCCGGTCTCGGTCTGCCACCAATGGTCGATCACAGGCACCTTCAGCTGCTGCTCCGCCCATTCCACCGTCGGTGGATCGGCGCGCTCGCCGGCGAGGAACAGCGTGCGGAACTTCGACAGGTCATATTGCCGGATGAACTTGCCTTCCGGATCCTCTTTGCGGATGGCGCGGAACGCGGTCGGCGCGGTGAACAAGGCGACCGCCTTGTGCTCGCTGATGACGCGCCAGAACGCGCCGGCATCGGGCGTACCCACCGGCTTGCCCTCATACATGATCGAGGTCGCGCCATGCAGCAGCGGGCCATAGACAATGTAGCTGTGGCCGACCACCCAGCCGATATCGGAGCCGCACCACCAGACCTCGCCCGGCTTGACGCCATAGAGGTTGAACATCGACCATTTCACGGCGACGAGATGCCCGCCATTGTCGCGTACGACGCCCTTGGGAATGCCTGTCGTGCCCGACGTGTAGAGAATGTAGAGCGGGTCGGTGGCGGCGACCGGCGCGCAAGGCGCCTTCTTGCCTTCGTTCATCGCCTTGCGGCGCAGGCTCGCCCAGTCATAGTCGCGCTTCGGCGTGAGATCGCAAGTCAGCTGCGGACGCTGCAGCACGATGCAGGCCTTCGGCTTCGCGGATGCCAGCTTGATCGCCTCGTCGAGCAGCGGCTTGTACTGCACGATGCGGCCGGGCTCGATGCCGCAGCTTGCCGAAAGAATGAGTTTCGGCTGTGCATCGTCGATGCGGGTCGCAAGCTCTTTCGCGGCAAAGCCGCCAAACACCACGGAGTGCACCGCGCCGATGCGCGCGCAGGCCAGCATCGCGACCACGGCCTCCGGCACCATGGGCATGTAGAGGATGACGCGGTCGCCCTTGGCGACACCAAAATCCTGCATGATGGCGGCGAGCGCCTGCACCTCGGCCAGCATCTCGGCATAGGTGAATTTGGTGACGGAGTTCGTCAGCGGCGAATCATGGATCAGCGCGACCTGGTCGGCGCGGCCGCGTTCGACGTGACGATCGAGCGCGTTGTAGCAGGTGTTGACGACCCCGCCGGCGAACCAGCGGCCGTAGACGCCCTGCGTGGCGTCGAAGATCTTTTTCGGCGGCTCGATCCAGTCGATTTCTTTGGCCGCCTCGGCCCAGAAGCCTTCAGGATCGGCCAGCGAGCGCGCATGGACCTCGTGATATCTGCTCTTTCCCTGGACGTTCATTCCCGCGCTCCCGTTCCCTCTATTGGCCTGACCTTGACCTGACGGCAGGACGTCAGTCCCGCCATGACAGGGATCAAGTGCCGGCCTTGTTTGAGGGGTATTTTCCCGGGAACGGGCCGCGGTTCAAGCTCTATCCTTCTCCCTCTCCCCGTTCTTGCGGGAGAGGGAGAGGCGAGCCTACCCTTCCATCGCGTTCAACCGCTGCAGCCGGTCCTGCATGACCTTCTTCAGATCGTAGCCGGGGCGGCGGAAGCTGGCGTCGCGGGTGGCGAGGAAATCGCGCTGGGATCTGCGCAGATCGGCGGCCGCGCGCCGGTTCATCGATTTCAGCACGCGCTCATAGGCCTCGGCGAGCTGGCGATCGAGCGCGCCCAGTTGCGGATCGGCACAGATCACCTTCTCCACCTCGCGCTTGGCATGGGCGCAATCGAACGACGGACCGTTGCCGGAATTTGCGGCCAGCGGTTGTGGAGGCGCGGCGCCGAACTTCGCGATCTCCGCGATCATGGTGCGGCGGCCGTCCGCAGCGTTGGTATTGCCGGGATCGAGCCGCAGCGCGGTCTCGTAGTCGGCGAGGGCCTTCTTGCGGTCGCCCATCTTGGAATAGAGCACGGCGCGGTTGTTGTAGGTCTTCGCGAAGTCAGGATCGAGCTTCAGCGCGGCCTCGTAATCGCCGAGCGCTGCGCCGAACTCGCCCTTGAACTGGTAGGAATCACCACGGTTGGTGAAGAAGTTCGGTTTCGGCGCCAGCCGCAGCGCCTGGTCGTAATCGGAGATCGCCTTGTCGTAGTCCTTCATCGCGGCATAGGAGAGCCCGCGATTGTCGTAATACTCAGGCACCTTCGGATCGAGCCTGATCGCCTCGCTGTCGTCGGCGATCGACTTGTCGAGCTGGCCGAGCTTCTTGTAGGCGGCACCGCGGTTGGTGTAGCTGCGCGCCCGGTTCGGATCGAGCCGAAGCGCCTCGCTGAGATCGGCGACCGCCTTGTCGTTGTCGCCGTTGAGGTAATAGGTCGCGCCGCGGTCGGACCAGGCCTGCGCATAATCCGGCCTCAGCTTGATCGCCTGGTCGTAGTCTGCGATCGCGCGGTCGAGCCGGCGCTGATTGGTGTAGGCGACGCCGCGCAGCTCATAGGCTTCGGCGTCCTGCGGGTCGAGCTCGATCGCCTTGCCGAGATCGGACGTGGCGCGGTTGAGATCACCGCCCGCTTCGCGCAACAGGTCGCCGCGCAGGCGCCAGGCCCGGGCGTTCCTGCCGTCGAACGCGATGGCGCGGTCGATGTCCCGCAGTGCCTGCGTGAGGCCGCCCGATGTCCGCGCATTGGCATCGGCCCGCACCAGCAGCGCCGCGACGCGGTCGGAAATCGGGTTCGAGGTCTGGTCGATGATGGCGCTGCACGCCGAGAGGATTTCGGCTGGTGCGGCCTTGCTGCCCATGACGCAATCGGCGGCGGCAGATGCCGGGACGGCGAGGGCAATACTGATCGCGGCGCCGAGGAGGAAGGTGTGCAGCCGGCCATTTGTGATCGGGAACACTTGCGCGGAAGAACGCGAGCCGCACATGGCGACAACTCCGTGACATCAGGTTTTCCCGTTGTCGCGGCGGGGGGAGAATGGGTTCAAATTGGGGCTACCCACGCCGTCATGGCCGGGCATGACGACCTCTTTTGAGGTTAGAACCTCAATACCCGTCCACCCCGTTCAGCCGCTGCAGTCGCTCCTGCATCGCCTTCTTCAAATCATACCCCGCTCGGCCGAAGCCTGCGTTCCGGCGGGCGATGAAGTCGTCCTGCTCGCGCTGGAACTTCTTCGCCTCGCCCTCGCTGCCGGCCTCGCGGATCACGCGCGCATTGGCCGCATAGACCTCACGATCGAGGTCGGCGAGCTCGCGGTTTCCACAGATCGCCTTCTCGACGGGGCGGCGCGCACCGGCGCAATTGAAGCTGGGCTTGCCGGCGACCGCCATCTGCGCGCCGATCCGCTCGAGCTCGCGTGCCATCGCCCTGTGATTGGCCCTGGCCTTTTCGTGGTTCGGATCGATCCGCAACGCCGCACCGAAATCCTGCACGGCCTTGGGCTTGTCGCCCTTCTTCAGCCAGAGCTCGCCACGCGCGTTGAACACGTCGGCCAGCGAGGGATCGAGCAGCAACGCGCGGCTGTCGTCGGCGATGGCGCGGTCGATCTGGTCGTGCCGCGCCAGCAGCGCCCCACGCGCGACCAGTGCCTTGATCAGATCGGGCTTTGCGGTCTTCTCGTTGTCGATGACGGCGGCGCAGGCCGGGCCCGCCTTGTCCATGTCGTCGGCAGCCGTTGCGGCGAGGCATGCAGCGACGTCGACCTGCACTGTCGCCATCGGCTCGCCCCCTGTCGCGGCCTCGGCCGGGCCGGACAGGAGCGCTGCGAGCACCACGGCTCCTGACATCCGAATGGGTTTCTGAAAACGCATGCTCGTTGCAGTCGGAAGGTCTTGCTTTCTGGCTACACTATCCATCATACGGCCGGATTGGTGCTAGCCTGTGGCGCCGCTCACATCGGTTTCGGGGATCGTCTTGTCGACATTCGAATGGATCATCGTGCTCCTGCTCGGCGCCGTTGCCTTATCGGCGCTGGCACGGCGGATCAAGGTCCCCTACCCGACCTTTCTCGCCATCGGCGGCGCTCTGATTGCGTTCGTGCCCCACAGCCCGACATGGACGCTCGAACCCGATCTGGCATTGGCGCTTTTTGTCGCACCGGTTCTGCTGGACGCCGCCTTCGACACATCCTTGCGCGACCTGCGCAACAACTGGGTTCCGGTCTCGACCCTGGTCGTGGCCGCGGTGGGCCTTACCACGATCGGCGTCGCCTATGTGGCACATCGGCTGATGCCTGACATGCCCTGGGCCGCCGCGGTCGCGCTCGGCGCCATCGTGGCGCCGCCGGATGCCGCGGCCGCAGTCGCGATCCTGAGCCAGGTCAAGCTGCCCCACCGCATGGTGAAGGTGCTGGAAGGTGAAAGCCTGCTCAACGACGCCAGCGCGCTGCTGATCTATCGGATCGCGGTCGGCGCCGTCGTCATGGAGCACCTGAAATGGAGCGAGGTCGCGCCGACAATCGCGCTCGGCCTGGTCGGCAGCGTGCTGGCCGGCCTTGCTGCGGGCCGCATCGTCCCGCCGATCATGGAGCGGATCACGGAGGTGCCGAGCGCGATCATCGTGCAATTCGCCACCACCTTCATGATCTGGATCGGCGCCGAGCATCTCGGCCTCTCCGGTATCCTCACCATCGTCGTCTATGCCATCACGATCGCGCAGACGGCACCGGCCCGCATGCCGGCACGGCTGCGGGTGCCGTCCTACGCGGTTTGGGAAACGACGGTGTTCGTCCTCAACGTGCTCGCCTTCATGCTGATCGGCATGCAGATGCGGCCGATCTGGACCAAGCTGGACGCGGATGTGCGCTGGGAATATTGCGTGGCCGCGGCGTGGATCCTGACGACCGTCATTCTCGTCAGGCTGCTCTGGATCACGTTCTACCGCACCACGCTCCGCGTGCTGATCGCCCGCGGGATCTATCACCCGAAGGATCCGAAGCAGGTTGCCTCGCCCAAGGGCGGCCTCATCATCTCCTGGTGCGGCATGCGCGGCCTGGTCACGCTCGCCACCGCCTTCGCGTTGCCGGAGAATTTTCCCTATCGCGACTTCATCGTCTTCATCGCCTTCGCGGTGGTGCTGGGATCGCTGATCATCCAGGGCTTGACGCTGCGGCCGCTGATCCTGGCCTTCGGCCTCAAGGACGACGATCCCGTCGGCATCGAGGTCGCGCGCGCCCGCGCCATCGCCTATCGCGCCGCGCTCGATGCGATCGAGGACGATCCGTCGGAGGAGGCCGAGATCCTGCGGCTCGAATACCGCGCCATCCTGATGCAGGCGGACGACGATCCACACGGCGGCATCGCCAACGGCGAACTCCCCGCCGATCCCCTGCGCCGCCGCGCCATCGAGGCTGCGCGCAAGTCGATCTTCGACCTCCGCACCACCGAAGTCATCGGCGACGACGCGTTTCACCGGTTGGAGGAGGAGTTGGATCGGGCGGAATTGAGCGCGGGGGGATGAACCCGGCGCGGGAAGGGGCCGTATCTGGGAGATGACAGACTCATCGATCGAACCAAACTGCCCCTCCCCGGACTCATTCCAGATGACGACCTTGATCGACGACCGTCGTGTGCGCGCGCGTGATGCGTCGCCCGCACGATATTTTTACCTCCACATGGCGCTGGCCTGCGCAGCCACCGCCTTCCTCGGCTTCGCGCCGACCTATTGGGTGCCGCTCGTCCACCGGACATTTTCCGCGAGCCCGGTGATTCATTTTCACGGACTCTTGTTCTTCACCTGGACACTTTATTTTGTGCTCCAGACCTGGCTGGCGGCGTCGGGCCGCGTGGTCAATCACCGTTCGCTCGGAATTGCCGGCGTCTCGCTTGCGACCGCGATGACGATCTTCGGCTTCCTCGCCTCCGTGCATGTGATGCAGCATTCCGCTGCGCTTGGGCAGAAGGACGCCGGCATCGCCTTCTCGATCGTGCCGATGAGCGGGATCGCGTTCTTCGCAGTGATATTCGTGCTCGCCATCATGAATACGCGCAGGCCCGAGATCCACAAGCGCTTGATGCTCCTCGCCGCAGTCTCGATCCTCGACGCCGCAATCGCGCGCTGGTTTCTGACCTTCCTCGCACCTCCCGGGCCGCCGGGTCCGCCGCCAGTGCCGGTGACGATCGCCCCGGCGGTGGTCGCCTCGCTGCTGCTCGTCGTCGCCATGGTGCGAGACTGGCGCGTCGAGGGCCGTGTGCATCCGGTCTACATCACCGGCACGCTCGCGCTGCTGGCCGTGAAGGTGCTGAACTGGCCGATCAGCGAGACGGCGGCGTGGCACGCCTTCGCCGGAGGGATTTTGGCGCTGGCGCAGTAAGTCCTGTAGCCGCAGCATCAATGTAGCGCCGTCACCCTGAAGTGGCCGCTTCTTCAGCGGCCCTCGAAGGGCGACGGCCCGGCTGCAGCGGGGCCGTTCATCCTTCGAGGCTCCCGGCGCGATGCCTTGCATCGCGCCACTCGCGCCTCAGGATGACGGGGCTAGCTGAAGCCAGATCAGGCCCCCGCCTTGCACGTGATCCCGCCGTCCACCACGAGCTCGATCCCCGTCACATATCTCGACTCGTCCGAGGCCAGGAACAGCGCGGCGTTGGCGACGTCGAACGCGTCGCCCATATGGCCCATCGGCACCTGCGCATCGCGGGCTCGCCACATCGCCTCGACATCGCCCTTGGCGTAGCTGTTGGCGAGGCCGGCGGAATGCTCCACCATCGGCGTCTTCATCAGGCCCGGCAGGATCGCATTCACCCGGACATGGTGCTTCGCGAACTCGATTGCCGTGGTGCGGGTCATCTGGTTCATGGCGGCCTTCGAGGTGCCGTAGGTGACGTAGGAGATGCCCATGTGGCGGATCGAGGCGATCGAGGAAATATTGATGATCGAGCCGCCACCCTGCTTCACCATCACGGGGATCACGTGCTTCATGGCGAAATAGGCGCTCTTGAGGTTGACGCTGAAGACGCGGTCCCAGCTCTCTTCGGTCACCTCGACGACGCTGCCCATCTCGGCGATGCCGACATTGTTGTCGAGCACGTCGATGCGGCCATAGGCCTTGAGGCACGCCGCGACCATCGCCTCGATCTCGGCAGGCCGCGAGACGTCGGCGGTGAATGCGGTTGCCTTGCCGCCCTCGCCGGTGATGATCCTGGCAGTCTCTTCCGCGGCTGCGCCGCTGCGGTCGACGCAAAACACCTGCGCGCCCTCGCGCGCAAAGGTCGCCGCGGTCGCCTTGCCGTTGCCCCAGCCGGGGCCGATCGACCCGGCGCCCACCACCATCGCAACCTTGCCCTTGAGCCGGTCCATCGCATCTCTCCCTTATTTCTGCTGTTCGTCGCAGATGCTCATCTTGGTGACGTTAGCACCGATGGGATGGCCGACAATCTCCGAAAGCGTCCGGCACGTCCCGTCATGGCATAGCCGCCATTCGCCGGCGGCGCCGGAATTGCCGAGCACGACCTCCGGCATCGGAGCGCGCTTCGGCTGCCATTGAAACCAGCCGTCGACGAGCCGCGCCTCGGGCGGCGGCTCCATGCCGGGGCCGGTGCCCTTGACGCGGGCCTGCACGAGTTCGAGACCCGCGGGCGTGACGCGCCAATCTTCCTGCCAGTCGACCTTCGCGATCGAATGCGTCCAGACAAGCGTGAACGCGGACAGCGCCAGCGCCTTCACGCCGCCGGCCGTTGCGAAGCAGAGGCTCACACCGCCTCGACGACGGCAGGCGGACGCTGCCGCCATTGCCACAGCACGAGTGCCGCCGAGAGCACGAAGCCCGCGGTGTCACTGAACGGGAAGTCGCCGAGCAGGCACAGCGCGGCGCCCAGCGCCACCACGCGCTCGAGCAGCAACAGCCGCGTGAACAGGAAGCCGATCGCGACCATGCCGAACAGCGCGATCGCCACCAGCGCCTTGAAGCTCGCCAGCGCCACCGCGCCGTAGAAGCCGAGCCTGGCCGCCATGGGATCGCCGGCCTGCAGCATCAAGGCCGGCGAATAGACGAAGATGAAGGGGATGACGTAGCCGGCAAGCGCAATGCGCATCGCCTCCCAGCCGATCTTGTCCGGGTTCTCCTTCGCGATCGGCGCGGCCGCAAGAGCTGCGAGCGCGACCGGCGGCGAGAGGTCGGCCATGATGCCGTAGTAGAACGCGAACATGTGGCTCGCGATCAGCGGCACGCCGAGTTTCGCCAGCGCCGGCGCGGCAAGCGCTGCGGTGATGATGTAGGTCGGGATGGTCGGGATGCCGGTGCCGAGCAGGATCGACAGCAGCATGGTCATGATCAGTGCCAGGAACAGGCTCTTCTCGCCGAGACCGATCACCCAGCTGCCGAAGATGGTGCCGACGCCGGTCTGCGACATCATGCCGATGATGACGCCGACGATGGCGCAGGCCATGCCGACGGTGATGGCGGATTTTGCGCTTTCAGCAAGCGAATCACGGCATGAGCGCAGTGCCGCAACACCACCACGGACGAAGGCCGTGACGAGGACCAGAGCGATCACGACGCAGCCGACCGGCACGATCTTCAGCCCGTCATGCGAGAGCGCGGCAACGACCAGCGCGAGCCCGATCCAGAAGATGTAGCGGATCAGCATCGAGGACGCGCCGGCCGTGATGCTCGCGCCCAGGATCAGCGTCACCGTCAGCGCGAGACCCATGCTGCCGGCATAGAGCGGCGTGAAGCCCTCGAACAGCATGTAGACAAGGGCTGCGAGCGGCAACACCAAGTACCAGCCCTTCACCAGCGCCTTCCAGGCGCTCGGCGTTTCCGAACGCTTCATACCGTGCAGGCCGTGCTTGCCGGCTTCCAGATGCACCATCCAGAAAGCGGAGGCGAAATAGAGCACTGCGGGGATCGCGGCCGCTTTCACGATCTCCGAGTACTGAACGCCGAGCGTCTCCGCCATGATGAACGCGACCGCGCCCATCACCGGCGGCATGATCTGGCCGCCCATCGAGGCCGTCGCCTCGACGCCGGCGGCAAAGGCGCGGCGGTAGCCGAACCTGATCATCAAGGGGATCGTGAACTGGCCGACGGTAACGACGTTGGCGACGCCGGAGCCCGAGATCGTACCCATCATGCCCGAGGCGAACACCGCGACCTTGGCAGGTCCACCGCGGGTCCGGCCGAACAGCCCGAGCGAAACGTCGGTGAAGAGCTGGATCATGCCGGCGCGCTCCAGGAACGAACCGAACAGGATGAACAGGAAGATGTAGGTCGCCGAGACGTAGATCGGCACACCGTAGAAGCCTTCGGTGCCGTAGGACAGATGCGTGACGATCTGGTCGAAGTCATAGCCGCGATGGTTCAGCGGCGACGGCAGGTACTGCCCGAAGAACCAATAGACGAGACACGCACCGCACATCAGCGGCAGCGCCGCACCCATCAGGCGCCGCGTGCCCTCGAAGATCAGCACTGCGAGCAGCGTGCCGACAGCGAGGTCGAGCCTGGTCGGATCGCCGTCACGCGCGATCAAATCGGCGTAGAAGATCCACTGATAGAGACCGCAGAAGAAACCGGCGCCGCCGATCGTCCAACCGAGCGCACGGCCGAAATTGCTCTTCGCGGTGAAGTTGGCGATCAGGCCGAAGGTGAGCAGGACCAGGAAGCCGACGTGGACGCCACGCACCACCTGGCTCGGCAGATAGTTGAAGGCCGCGACATAGAGCTGGAAGGTCGCAAAGGCGATGCCGATCCAGTAGGCGAGCGCGCCCCACCAGCCCGGGCCAAAACCTTCCGGAAAACCGTGCTCGAAATTGTCGAACTCGACCTTGATGGGCGCCGCGTCGGTACCCTCAGCCTGCAACATCGATCTGTCCCCGCGCCCATGCCCGGGCTTGACCCGGGCATCCATCGAGAGATGACTGTTCGAGGATGGATGGCCGGGTCAAGCCCGGCCATGACACCTGTGTTACTTGATCAGCCCTTTTTCCTTGTAATAGCGGATCGCGCCGGGATGCAGCGGAACCGGGCTTCCGGTGGCCGCCGTCTCGAGCTTGATCTCCTTGCCCGCCGCGTGCGCGTTGGCGAGCTCGGGCAGCGACTCGTAGACCAGCTTCGTCATTTGATAGGCGAGGTCGTCCGACACTGCCGAGGAGGTCACGAGGTAGTTGACCACGGCCGCGGTCGGCACGTCCTTGTCCTGGCCGGTATAGGTGTTGGCCGGGATCACCGCCGAGATGAAGGGCGGGCCGATCTTGTCGACGGTCTCCTTCGGTACCGCAACCACCGTGATCGGGGCCGAGGTCGAGAGATCCTTGAGCGAAGCCACGCCGAGGCCCGCCGATTGCAGGGTCGCCGCGAGCTGGCGGTTCTTCATCAGGTCGACGGATTCGGCGAACGGCAGATATTCCACCTTGCCGAGATCCTTGTAGGTCATGCCGGCGGCGGCCAGGATCGCGCGCGAGTTCAGCTCGGTGCCCGACTTCGGCGCGCCGACCGACAGGCTCTTGCCCTTGAGGTCGGCGAGCGTCTTGATGCCGCTCTCGGCGGTCGCGACGATCTGGATGTAGTTCGGATAGATCGCGCCGATGGTGCGCAGCTTGTCCAGCTTCGTCTTGAAGCCGGCTTCCTCGTCGCCATCCCAGGCGGCTTTCAGCGAGTCGCCCAGCGTGAACGCCAGTTCGCCGCGGCCCTGCTGGAGCAGAATGAGATTTTCGACCGACGCCTTGGTGGCCTGCACCTGCGTCTTCACGTTCGGAATCTTGTCGCCGTAGATCTTCCCGATCGCGACCCCGAGCGGATAGTAGACGCCGGAGGTGCCCCCGGTCAGTACGTTGATGAAGGATTGCGCCTGCGCGCAAGGTGCCGACGCCGCCAGAGCCAAAGCCGCGGCCACGCCGAAAATCGTCCGTTTCATGGTTGTTGTACTCCCCAAACCGGCGGCGAAATTGGCCGGATGAGGCGGACGGGTCAACCCATCCAAAAGGCAAAACAGGGCTGCGGAAGCGATTGTTTTGGCTGGGCTTTGAGGGAACCCGGTGGGTGCGGCGACGTGGCGCAGCCGGATCGTCGGCATCCGCCTCGCCGCCGCAGGCAGGCCGTCATTGGAAAGTCATGTCCACGCACTTGGAAATGTCGGAGCCGAGCCCGGAGGAGATGGTGATGCAGCCGCGAATCTTCTGCGCGGTCATGTCGGCCGCCCAGACCGAGTAACCGCCGGGGCCGAAGAACGAGTTGGTGTTCGGCGGCTCGGTCTCGGTTGCGTCGAAATCATAGTGGCCATCCGCCTCGAAGATGCGCGGCTTCTTGGTGCAGCCACCGTCCGTCTGGACGTTGATGACTTCCTTGTTGTCGCGGGTCAGCGCCAGCGAGACCTGGCAGCGGAAATATTCCGAGGTCTTGGTGTTGAAGAGATAGGTGTAGGACTTGCAGGTCGCCGTGTTGAGCTTGCCGGGGGCAAGACCGCGGCTGCACGAAATCCGCTGGTTGTGGCTGAGCTGGAAGTCATCGGCCCGGGCGGCCTGCGCCAGCGCCGTCAGCGACACCGCAGCGATTCCGCAGAATTTAATGACATGGCGCATTCGAATCATCCCCACCAATATCTTTGTCGTGTTGCGTTCTAGACTGAAAGCGGAACATAGTCGCGAGGGGACGAAGGGAAAATCACAAACTGCTGGGCAAGGTGTGATGCGCTGCGGCGTCATCGCAAGTTGACCCGGATCTACCGTTCGTGATTTGTTCAAGCAAGGGCGCCCCGATTTTGGGGAGGATGGATGATGGCATTTTCAATCAAGACATTTGCAATCGTAGCTGCGCTCGGCGCACTCGCCGCTCCCGCCTGCGCGCAAAAAGCGGCAACGCCGTGGGAGCTCAGGCCGGACACCGGCTATGCCTATGACAAGGAAGGCAAGACCTTTTCCTACAAGATGGGCACCAGCAATGCCGGCGAACTCTTGAAGGGCGCCAAGAAGGTGCCCAAGGGCACGCTGTTCTTCATCGGCCAGAACGGCCAGCTCTACATGCGCAGCGGGCAATATCTGGAAGGGGACGGCAGGTTCAAGTTCGGGCCGGATCAGTAAACGCCACGAACACGGTGCGCGCTCCCTCACCCCGCTCTTGCGGGGAGAGATGAGGAGGCAACCAGCCAGTACCCTAGAACGCCGCTGCCAGTTCCCTTGCGCCGGGCTTGCTGCTGTTCGAATCCATCCGCGCGTCCGTCACGGCCAGCAGCTTCGCCACCGTGTTGTGGCGGATCGCAACCGGGTTGCGCTCGTAGCCGCCGCGCTGGAAGAAGTTCGAGGTCGGCACCTGCTCGCGCATCGCCTGCGGCATCGTCACCATGTCGAGGCCGGTGCCGTCGCCGGTGAGATTCATCATCTCGAGCTCGGCAGCAGTCAGCGGACGGGTATAGCCCTTGGCGCGGGCGAACAGCACCGAGGTCAGCAGCTTGTGGGTCTGCAGCATCGGGCCGATGTCGACGTCGAGCACCATTGCATGCATGGCCCAGCCCTGCGCGGTGTCGCCGATCTTCTCGTGCTCCGACCAGGAGTCCGGCACCGACTTCGCATGAGCCACCATCTTCTTCAGCACGGCAAGCTTGTGCTCGAGCGACTGCCGCGCCGGCCCTGAAGCGCGCGCCACTTTGTCTGACAGCGCGCGGATGAGCTCGCGGCCCTGCTCGGCCAGCAGTTCCACGCTGTTGGTGGTGAGCAGCTGGTTGTAGCCCATCGCGGTCGAGATCGCGCGCTTGCCGCCATGCTCGATGCCCGCCTGCACGTCGTAATTGCCGGTGCCGCCGGTTTCGAACGAATAGACCCGCACCGCCTGCTCGCGCGTGAGCCCGGAAGCGAGCGCATAGCGCGCATAGGCGCGCTTGAACTCGACCTCGTTCGCGGGGCGCTGCGGCGTGAATTGATAGAGATCCCGCGCGGCACGCAGCAGATCGGAGGCGACCGGAAGCGGCTTGCGAGGCGGCCGCTCCGGCGTTTCCTCCGGCTCCGGATTCACCGGCCGCTTCGGCCCGGTGTAAACCGGCGGCTGGTCCAGCACGTAGTCGTCGAGCGTGATTTGTTGTCCGCTGCGCCGCTTGGCGTTGCGCCCTTTCCGCTTCTCCGTGACCTGGCCCCAATAGGCGCCGGCCTCGGCATCGAATGCGCCGCGGATCTGCTGATACTCGGCCAGCTTGCGGCGATATTCGAGCACCGCAGGCGATGCGCCCCCGCCTTGCGCAAAAAACTGCGACAACAGCTGGGCGTTGGCATTGCTGACGGCCGGCGGCAGCGTGTCGGACTCGCCGCCGCGCGCAGCGGGAACGAGCAGGACGAGCACGAGTGGAACCAGCGCCAGATGTGTTCGAATCGAATGATGCATGCTGCCCTCTTAGCAGGCATCCGGTAACCGTCACGTTAACGCGCCGTTTACCATCATTTCCAGGCGAAAACGGGCTGTTCCAGGTCGGCGACGCGGGTCTGCCGCCCCGCCAGCAGCTCGCGGAACTGGTAGATCAGCGCCGCGGTCGGCGCGTGGATCAGGCTCATCTGGTGATGGAAGCGAATCACGCGACGGGCGCTTTCGGGGATGGCGGTGAAATCGAAGGCGTCGTCGCGTTCAATCGTGTCGAGCGCGATGCGATGGACGGAGGCGACTTCGTCCGGGTTCGGCACGATCGCATCACTGCTCGAGGCCCAGACCACGACCGGCGTGATCAGATAACCGGAGCGCGTCGGATAATCATCGAGCAGGCCGAGCACTGCATCGGCCGGAAGCTTGAGCGCAAGCTCTTCGTCGAGCTCGCGCAGCGCCGCCTCGACCGGCGTCTCGCCGGCATCGCAGCGTCCACCCGGCAGCGCCCACTGGCCGCGATGGGAGCGCAAACTCGATGCGCGTCTGGTCAGCAGAAACGCCGTGTCGTCGCCGTCATGGGATGCGGTCAGCGCCAGTACCACCGCGGCGCGCTTCAGTGCCGACGGCCCGGCTGCATCCGGCAGCCGCGCGAAGGACGCGCAGGCCTCTTCGATATTCCGTCTGGTGGCATCGCCGAAAGCTCTCATGATGCTTGACTACACCAGGACCGCGCTCGATGAAACGAGGAGAGACACGTGTTGCAAGGATGGACGGAGCGATGACCAGCAAGGCCACAGCGAAGCTCAAATCCGACGGCTGGACCATCCTGGAGACGACAGGCTTCATGCATCTGGTCGGCCCGTTGTGGGAGCGCAAGGTCGGCGGCCAGTACGAGTTCGCACTCGCGACCGAAGACAAGCACCACAACCGCCGCGGCATGGTTCAGGGCGGCGTGATGATGACCTTCGCGGACCGCACCTGCGGCATGACCGCCCGCTACGTCTCCGGCAAGGAGTACATGGCAACGGTGCAGCTCGACACTCATTTCGTCGAGGCCGGCAAGATCGGCGACATTCTGATCTCCCGCCCCCGCGTGGTGCGCTCGACCCGCAGCCTGATCTTCATGAGCACAGAGGTGACGGTCGACGACCGCTGCATCGTGATGGCGAACGGCGTATTCAAGATCTTGAAGGGGCCGGCGTAGGGTCTGCGGTCAGGCTCCCGCCGCTGCGCATCGCGCCCTCCCCTGTCGTCGCCCGGCTTGACCGGATGCATCTCTGCATTGCTCCGCTACGCTCGCAATGACCGGCGTAGCTGGCTATGGTGTCCCGCAACGGAAGCCTCGAGGAAACAGCCCATGCAATACCGCCAACTCGGCCGCAGCGGCCTGAAAGTCTCGCCGATTTGCCTGGGCACCATGATGTTCGGCGGGCCGACCGATGAGGCGGCATCAAGGCGCATCATCGCCAAGGCGCATGATGCCGGCATCAACTTCATCGACACAGCGGATGCTTATTCGAAGGGCGGCTCCGAGGAAGTCGTCGGTCGCGCCATCGGCAACATCAGGCACGCCTGGGTGCTCGCGACAAAGCTCGCCAATCCCATGGGGAATGATCCTAATCGCGGCGGGCTGTCGCGGCGCTGGATGTTGCAGGCGGCGGAGGAGAGCCTGAAGCGGCTCGGCACCGACCACATCGACATCTACTATCTGCACAAGGAAGACCATGCGACGCCGCTGGAGGAGACGGTGCGCGCGATGGGCGACCTGATCCGATCAGGCAAGATCCGCTATTTCGGCGTGTCGAACTACCGCGCCTGGCGCGTCGCCGAGATCTGCAACATCTGCGACCGACTCGGCATCGACCGTCCCGTGGTGAGCCAGCCCTACTACAACGCGATGAACCGCATGCCCGAGGTCGAGCATTTTCCGGCCTGCTCCTATTATGGCCTCGGCATCGTGCCCTACAGCCCGCTGGCGCGCGGGGTGCTCACCGGCAAGTACAAGCCCGACGCCGCTCCGGACAAGGAGACACGCGCGGGCCGCAACGACGTCAGGATGATGCAGACCGAGTGGCGACCAGAATCGCTCCAGCTCGCGCAGGAGATCAAGACCCACGCCGAGAAGAACGGCATCACCGCCGGGCAATTCGCGGTCGCCTGGGTGCTGAACTCCGCCTTCGTCTCGTCGATCGTCGCAGGCCCGCGCACCGAGGAGCAGTGGGACGGCTACATCAGCGCGCTCGACTACCGCTTCACCGCGGAAGACGAGGCGCTGATCGACCGGCTGGTCGTGCCGGGCCATCCCTCGACACCGGGCTACAACGATCCGGCCTATCCGATCGAAGGACGCCGCGCGCGGACGGCGTGAGAGCGGGAGACGACGATGGCGCATGAAGACCGCTACGGCCTGCAGCTCTCCACCACCTCCGATCAGGCCGCATCCGCCTATCGGGAAGGCGTCGATCTCATGCTTGCTGGGTGGACCGGCACGGCGGAGGCGCTGGAGCGCGCCATCGCCGCCGATCCCGATTTCGCGCTGGCCCACATCACCCGCGCCCGCGTCCACGCCTTCTACCAGCAAGGCGATCTCGCTCGCCAGAAGGCCGCAGCGGCGCGCGAGCTCGTCACCAAACGTGGCACCGAGCGCGAGCGCTCGCATGTCGAGACGCTGGCGCTCGCGATCGAGGGACGCGGGGCCGACGCGATCGCAGCCATGTCCAGGCATATCGAGCGCTGGCCGCGCGATGCCGTGGTGCTGTCGCTGCCGCTCGGCGCGTTCGGCCTGTTCGCCTTCTCCGGCATGGCCGATCACGACCGCGCGCGGCACGAGCTCTGCCAACGCGTCGCGCATCATTACGGCGAGGACTGGTGGTTCCTCACCATGTCCGGCTGGGCGATGACCGAGAATGGCGACGTCGCGCGCGGCCGCGCTGTGACCGAGCGCGGCTTCGACCTTCGTCGCGCCAACGCCCATGCCGCGCACGCCGTGCTGCATGCGATGTTCGAGGATGGCTCTATCGAGGACGCCGACCGCCTCGTCGACGCGTGGATTCCGACCTATGACCGCGCCGGCATCCTGCACGGCCATATCTTGTGGCACCAGGCGCTCGGTGCGCTTGAGCACGGCGATGCCGCTCGCGCACTCAAAATCTATGCCGACGTGCTCCAGCCCTCCGCCACCCAGGCGCCGCCGCTCAACGTCATCACCGACAGTGCCTCGCTGCTCTGGCGCCTGTCGGCTTACGGCCACGCGGTGCCGAAGCCGCTCTGGGTCGAGGCCGACGCCGCGGCGCAAAAACTGTTCCCGAAATCGGGCCTGCCCTTCGCCGACGTCCACATGGCGTTGCTCGCAGCCGCGACGCAAAACCGCGAGGCGCTTGCCGCGCGCCTTGCCGTCATCGAGCAGCGGCTCAGCGACGGCAAGCTGCCGGCCGGTGTCGTGGTGCCGGCGATCTGCCGCGCACTGGCAGCCTTTGCGGGTGGGAACTACGCGACTTGCGTGCGCGAGCTGGAGCCAGTCCTTGGCGAGGTGGTGCGCATCGGCGGCAGCCATGCGCAGCGCGAGCTGATCGAGGACACGTTCCTCGTCGCCCTGATGCGCAGCGGCGAGCTGCCGCGCGCCCGCGAGCTGCTCGACGCCCGCCTGCACCGCCGCCCATCCTTGCGCGATAGGCGCTGGCAGGCAGCGATGGCTTGAGGCAGGATGGAGACAACAGACCGGAGGACGCCCATGACCGAGATCGTTGCGCTGGAGGCGCTGGCTGCGCGCGTTGCACCTGGCCAGTCGCTGGCAATCCCCGTCGACGGTTCGGGCGTGGCGATGGCGGCGACCGCAGCGCTGTTGGAGGCCGGCATCCATGACCTCAAGCTGATCTGCGTGCCGATCTCGGGCATGCAGGCCGATCTCCTGATCGGCGCAGGTAGCATCGCCTCGCTCGAAACCAGCGCGGTGTCTCTGGGCGAAGCCGGCGCCGCGCCGCGCTTCACGGCCGGCGTCAAGAACGGCTCCTTCACGATCCGCGACTCCACCTGCCCCGCGATCTATGCCGGCCTGCTCGCCGCGCAGAAGGGCGTGCCGTTCATGCCGATCGCCGGCATCATCGGCAGCGATCTGCTCAACGTGCGGCCGGACTGGCGGGTGATCGACAGTCCCGTCGGCGAGACGCGCAAGGTGGTCGTGGTGCCCGCGATCTCGCCTGATGTCGCGCTGTTTCACGCGCCCGAGGCCGACCGTGCCGGCAATGTCCGCATCGGCCGGCATCGCGAACTCGCCGACCTCGCTTATGCTTCGAAGCGCACGCTGGTCACCGTGGAGCGCATCGTCGATCGCAATCTGCTGGAAAGCGAGGATTCCGCCGCTGGCGTGCTGCCCTCGCTCTATGTCGACGGCATCGCGGTCGCCGCGCGCGGCGCGTGGCCGCTGGCGCTGTGGGACGAATATCCGGCCGACGAGGCCGAGATCGCGCGCTACGCGGCGATGGCGCGCAGCGAGGACGGCTTTCGCGCCTATCTCTCGACCTTCCTGACCCATCGCAGGCAGGTGGCCTGATGTCTGCCGAACGCGAGCGCCGCGAGATCCTGATCGCCACCATCGCCGATCTGCTCGACGGCATCCGTCATGTCGCCGTCGGCGCGTCGTCGCCGATCCCCGCAGCCGGCGCCATGCTGCTGCGCGCGCGCAACGAACTCAGTGGCAAGCCGCCGGTGCGCATCTCGATCCTGGGGTCGCAGGCGCACAACTTCTTCACCAATGGCGGCATCGAGCTGTTCGACTGTGCCGCGCAAGGCCGGGTCGACGCGTTCTTCCTCGGCGGCGGCCAGATCGACGGCCAGGGCAACATCAACCTGGTCGGCACCGGCGACTATCCCACCAGCAGCGTGCGCTGGCCCGGTTCGTTCGGCTCGGCCTATCTCTATCACCTCATCCCGCGCGTGATCCTGTTTCGCGAAGAACACTCGCAGCGCGTGTTCGTGCCCAAGGTCGATTTCGTCAGCGCCCGCGCCATCACGCCGGAGGTGCCACGCCGCGGCGGGCCGCATGCGCTGCTGACCAACATGGCGCTGTTCGACTTCGATCGCGAGGCGGGCAGCTTCGCACTTCGCTCCGTGCACCCGCCGTTCACACCAGCCGACATCCGTGAGAACACAGGCTTTGACTACCAGGAGGCCGAGGTCGTGCGCGAAACGCCGCGGCCCGATGCCGCGACGCTGACGCTGCTGCGCGGACGGGTTTTCGACGAATTGGCCGAGACTTATCCGGCCTTTGCGCGGACCATGAAGCAGGCGGCGTGATGTCGGCTCCCCTGCCCGCCACGAAAAAAACACCGGCCTGACGGCAAGTGCCTGCGGATGTGTTGGGGCGATCGGGGCGAATCGCCCATGGGTGGCGCGGTGGTATTCCAGACGGAATTGGTCAGGCAAACGGGGTCGCAACCAAATTGCGATTCGGGGGTTATCGGGCGGAACTTCCGCCCCTCCGTAGCCCCGCGGCACATGAGCCTGACGATGCGCCTCCGCCTGTTAGGTCTGGCTGCAATCCTCGTCTCTTTTGCAAGCCCTTGTTTTGCCGGATCTTCCACCGCGATCCCGGTGAACAATCCGCCGGCCCGGCAGAACTCCCTGGTCGACATGCTCGCGTTGATGTCGGGCCACTGCAAGACACTGACGGTCGCAGGTCGCCGCTTTGCCTGCAAGACCGTGGCCTTTGCTCATGACGACAAGGGCCGGGTCAATTTCGCCGTCGCCGTCGACGACCCCAGCGACGAGAACCACGTCGTGTCGTTCTCCGGCGAGAACGGCAAGCGGGCCGACGACAATTCCTACGAGCTGCCGATCGACCGCATGCTGCTCAACTCCAAGAACCGGCCCAAGGTCGACGGCCTTCCGGTACCGGCAGAGCAGACCTCCACGGGTATCTGCCGCCAGACCGGCAATTTCGCCGCCAGGAAGGTGAACGACGTCACCTGCTCGGCGACCGACAACGAAGGCCGGACCTATGAACTGCTGTTCGTCTCCGACGGCAAGCCTGTGAGCGTGCGCCGCATCAGGCAGTCATCGCCCTCGATCCAGGATCCGTTCAAGTAGCGGCCATCACGCGAACGCCTTCTCCAGCGTCGCGAACATCACGGCGAGCGACTTGTCGTGGCGGGTCACGGCCGGCACCGGGCGGTCGATCTTCATCAGCTGATAGACCGCCGTCTGCGCCGCGCGCACCGAATATTCGACGGTGAAGACGACGTCTTCGGGAATCTCGACGAACTGGCTGACGAAAGCGAGGTTCACCGAATTCGTCGGCACCGGCAGCGGCCGGTCGCTGATGCTGCGCGGCATGAACATGCTGGTGATGTAGGGCATGCGGCAGGGAATGCAGATCGCGTCGTCGAACACGGCGCGGTCGAAATTCAAATGGCCGCAGAGCTCCCTCAGGATGTCGGCACCGCCGCAATCCGACATCGGCCTGGCGACGAAATTGCCGACGCGATCGGGATGCAGCGCGTAGCCCCAGAACACCTGGACGTTCTTCGGCTGGCCGGCGAAGTGCGGCTGGTGATAGAGGACGACCGACATCAGCCAGTTGGAATCCCTGAAGGTCACGAGCCCGCCGGTGCCGGCCTTGTTGCCGGAAAACGCTTCCATCCGGTCGAAGAAGCGCGGGTCACGGCAAGTCACCGTGAACGACAGCCAGTAGGATTCGGGAATCGAGCTGTTGAACGCCGACGGGTTGCCGAATTCGGGACGTCCCCTCGCAATCGTCTCCCAGAGCGCCCAGCCCTGGCTGTCGGCCTTGGTCAGATGCGGCGCGGGCTCGGTCATGGTGCCGAGGCTCGAGGCGTCCGTCATCGAGCCGTTCTGGAAGAACACGAGGTCACCGTCCTCGATACGGACATTGGCGGTGCGGCCATCGCGGTCGAGCACGAGTTGGCGCACCCGCAGCTTCTCGCCTGCCTGCTCGAAGGCCATGTCGGTGACGCGCGTGCCCCGCACGAATTGCACGCCTTGCCGCTTCAGCCAGTCCTCGAGCGGCCGCACGATCGCATCATATTGATTGTAGACCGTGCGCTTGACGCCGGCGAGCGTCTCGATGCGCGGGAATTCGTTCATGAAGCGGTGCAGATAGCGCTTCAGCTCGACGGCGCTGTGCCAGGGCTGGAAGGCAAAGGTGGTCTGCCACATGTACCAGAAGTTCGATTCGAAGAATTTTGGCGACAGCCAGTCGGTGATGCGACTGTCCCCCAACGTCTCTTCCGACGCTTCGGTGAGGCGCAGCAGTTCGAGTCGATCGCGGGCGGTGAAGCCCATATGCGAGACATCGATCTTGAAGCGGTTGCGATCGACCAGGCGCGCGCGCGAATGCGCGGGGTTCTCCACGTTGAACGCCACGGTCTCGTCGCGCACGCTGTGGCCCGGACGTTCGAGCGAAGGGATGTCCGACAGAAGATCCCAGGTGCATTCGTAATGGTCGGTGGTGAGCATCCGGCCGCCGCGCAGCGAATAGGCGCCGTTCTCGAGCAACGCACCGTCGAGACTGCCGCCGACCAGCGGCTGCGCCTCGTAGATCACGACGTCGCGCCCTGACAGATTCGCATCACGGATCAGGAACGCCGCGCCGGCGAGCGATCCGATGCCGCCGCCGATGAAATAAGCCTTCATGCCTTGCCTCGATTGCAGTCCAAGTCCCGGCCCGACATTGCATCGGCGCGCGATGGTCGAGATTGCGCTGGATCAAGCGCGGCCGAGGTCGCGATTTCAAATCGAAGTGAGTGCTCTGTCGTCTCGGAGCGCCACGGCTTCCCGCGCCGCACCCGTGAGGCCGTCCCGAAACGAGGGATAATCGGCATTGCCTGAGCCGGCGAACGCCTCGCATAGTCTGCAAAACTGCGGAATCCCTCGCCATGCCCCATCCCCTCCCTGCTCTCATCGTTGTCGACGTCCAACGGGCATTCGACGAATGGGAGGCTGCGGGCAAGCGGCGCAACAATCCGCATGCGGTGGCGCGCATCGCGGACCTGCTCGCAGCATTCAGGGCGCGCGGCGCGCCGATCTTCCACATCCGCCACGAAGGCACCAAGCCGAACTCGACCTTCCTGCCCTCGCGTTCCGGCTATGCCGTCAAGGACGAAGCGCGCGAGCAGGGCGGCGAGGTCGTGATCGTCAAGCGCGTCAACAGCGCCTTCATCGGCACCGACCTCGAGACACGCCTGCGCACTGACAACATCGCTACGCTGGTGATCTGCGGTGCCACCACCAATCATTGCGTGGAGACGACGACACGCATGGCCGGCAATCTCGGCTTCGATGCGCAACTCGTGCGCGATGCGACCTGGACATTCGACCGCGTCGGCCCCGATGGTGAGACGCATTCGGCCGAGGAGATCCACGCGATGACGTTGACGAATCTGAATGGTGAATTCGCCCGCATCGTGACCACGAACGAGGTGATCGCTTCGCTTGCAGCGCTGCGACAATAGACCTCAGCGCGCTTTCCGCGCTGATCGTCTGCGTCGTTTCGACGCCCGCCCTCGCCGGAACGCAAGCAGCGCCCATCTGTTGTCACTCGACTTCTCAACTGGAGTGATGACATGAAGTATCTCTTTGTCGCGATGGCTGTCGGCGCTGCGGCGTTGGCCGGTGGATCCGCAGCCAACGCGGCCGGCGGTGGCAAGGCCAAGCCGAGCACGCAGGCGCGCCAATCGACCGACATCAGCGCGCAGCACAGGCACGGCCATCGCGGTCATCGCCATCACCACTGGCGCCCGCATCACCACGGCTATTATCGTCCGCACTATCGCAGCTACGGCTACTATCCGCGGCACCACCGCTACTACGGCGGCGGACCCTATGGCTATTACGGCGGCGGCGGTCCCGGCGTGACGTTCAGCTTCGGCGGCAATCGCTGGTGAGGCAACAAGGCCCGCGGAGACGCGGGCCTTCCATTCTCATCCCCGCAGGATCATCTCCGCCGTTTCCAGCCCGCTCGCGAGCGCCGCCTCGACCGTTCCCATGTCGCGGCCGCGATAGAGCGCCTCGCCTGAGAACAGCACCGGGCCCTCGGCGCGCGCCAGGCGCTCCTGCGCCGCGCGCGTCCGCGGCGTCGCCCAGGAATAGGCGCCGCGGGCAAAGGGATCGTGCGCCCAGTTGGCGGCTTCGGCCGCCACGAGATCCCGTGCGATCTCCTCGCGCGGAATGCCGAAGATGGCGGCGAGCGAAGAGATCCCGGCGTCGATCAATCCCGGGAGATCAAGGTGCGACAGCTCCGCAGTCCGCGGACCGCCGAACCATCCCGTCAGCACCGGATGCTGGTCCGGACGCTGCGTCCACCACACCGGGATGGTCTCGTCCGACAACAGGAACAGCATATCGGCGAGCTCTTCGCGCCGCTTGCACCACCATGGCCGCGTAAATCGCAGCAGGATCTTGATGACGCTGCCGAAGCCGATATCGTCGGCGGCTGCCGCCTTTGCGCGCGCGGCTGATGGCAACGCGATCTCGCGCAATAGCGGCAGCGGCACGGTGACGATCACGCGATCGCAGAGTTGCACCTCGCCGCCGGCGCAGCGGACGGCGACCGAGCCCCCGTCCTCCTCGATCGTCGTGACCACGGCGCCGAAACGAATGGCAACGCCGGACTTGCGGCACTGCGCCGTCAGAAAATCGATCAGGCCGCCATAGCCGCCGTCGATGCGTGCCTGTGTCGCATGTCCGTCGTTCATCCATTCGTCCCGTAGCGCCAATGTCGAGGCACGCGCGGGGTCGGCCGCGTCATAGCCCTCGACCATGCGCTCGACGGCATGCCGCAACCGCGCGCAGTCCGGTCCTGCGAAATGACGGCGCAGGAACTCGGCGACGGTGAGATCCTCCGTCAGATCCTTCACTGCGGCATGAAGCTGTTCGTCGTAGGGATCGCGCGGGCTCTCGCGCGAGAATGTCGTGCCGTCGAAGCTCCATTGCGCGCCGCCAATCGTCCGCACCGTCAGCCCCGCCTCGCGCGCGAGGCCGCGGGTGATCGGTGCCTCGCCATGGACGAACTCGGCGCCCCCATCGGCGGGATAGCCGAACCTGGATGCTGGCAGCGGATGGATGCGCCCGCCGCAGCGCTCGCGCGCCTCCAGGATCGTGACGCGCCTGCCGCCGTGCGCGAGCACGCGCGCAGCCATCAGGCCGGCCGCGCCAGCGCCGACGATGACGATGTGCTCTGGCCTATCGGACATGCTGTTATTGGCGCGCAGAATCGTTCTGGATCAGATAGCGCAGCAGCAGCACGCCGCCGCCGAGATCCCGCGTGCTCTCCAGCGTCATCGCAGTGAGCGGCGCGCGCTTGTCGTGGTCTTCCTCGGTCGAATCGAAGACGAAGGGCGCACCTTTGGCGCCGTCGATCGCGGGGCTGAGGATCAGGTTGAACTCGTCGATCAGGCCGGCGCGCAGGAAGGCCCCGTTGGCGACACCGCCGCCTTCCACCAGCAGGCGCTTCACGCCAAGCTCGCGATTGAGAATCTCGATCGCCAGCGCGAGGTCGATCTCGGATTTGCCGGCGAAGATGTAGGACACGCCCTCGCCACGCAGGCCGGCGAGATGCGAATCCGGTACGCCCTCGGTCAGCACCGCCACGATTGGATCGCCGCCGATATCCGAGCGGCCCCAGCCGATCTTGCCGTGCGCATCGAGCACGACGCCGTAGGTCTTGACATTGTTCTTGGCATCGCGCCGCGCGAACCAGTTTTCGCGGGGCAGCTTCTCACCCGTCTCGGGATAGGGCTTGCCCTTGGCGAACTCCGAGCCGGTGACGCGGCCGATCACCCAGGCATCGCCGCCGAGTTCGTCATGGATCTTCTCGAACCAGTCGGTGCCGGCGCCCTTCGGGCGCCAGCGGCTCGGATGGGTGCGGCCGTCGAGGCTCGAATGCATCAGGCAGATGACGTAGGGCTTCATGCAAATTCTCTTCTCAGGCGGGCTTGTTGCCCTTGGCGCGATTGTTGACGATCGTCGCGAGCGGATTCAGTTTTGGCGGTGCGACCAGCAGAAGCGTATTGCTGTCATGATGGTTGAACGGCGCGCCGCGGACAAACAACGCGGTTTGGATCAGATAGCTCCAGCTGCCGTCGTCGTTGAAGGTGATGTCGCAACGGTAGGAGTCGGTGCGGAAGGCTCGTTCCAGGAAGTCGGTCGAGCAGATCCCGTAAGAAGTGTCGCCGCGCTTCGCCGTGACCGATATCTTCTTGTCATCCGCCTTGGCCTGGCCCGAAGCCAGCAGCACCTGTCCGCGCGGGATCGCCAGCGTCTGCATGATCAGTCCTGTCGCGGGCTCCCACAGCCAATAGCCGACCTGGTCGTGGAAGGTGATGTCTTCCTCGGGCGTATTGATGTGGATGTGATAGCGCAGCCCGTAGAACAGCTGCGGCCCGTTGGCCTGCGGATCAATCGGGTCCATCCGGATGTGCTCGATGAAGGTCCGCCGCTCCGGCCCATCCGCCTTCGGATTGATGTCGATGCCCTTGTCCGCCTGCCAGGTGCCGGCGAGCCGGCGGAGTGGCCCGAGATTGGCAAGACTGTCCGGAGAAACGTCCTCGGGCTCGGTGAAGATGTCGGCGGGAATGGGGAGCATGGCGACCTCGCAACGTTGCGCGCAGCAGCAATACCACACGGGTGGCGCGAATCGAGCGGAATGGAACCCGAAGGCTGCATGCGCGTTATGAGCCGTTGAGTGCGAGTCCTCGAAATCCGGGCTCGAATGGGCAAGGATGCCCAATCATGTCATGCGTCACGAGGGGGTCCGGTGCTGTCGGAGAAAGCTGCTCGGCAGTCAACTGAAGTGGGCTTCCCCTCCGACGGAGGCGAGCTGGGTGCGATGATGCGTGCCCTCGACTGGTCGCGCTCGCCGCTCGGACCTCCCCGCCAATGGTCCCAGGCCCTCAAGACGACGGTCAGCATGTTGCTGGCCGCTCAGGCCCAGATCGTGCTGTTCTGGGGCCCCGAATATGTCGCGCTGTACAACGACGCCTATGCGCCGGGCATCGGCGCCAATCACCCCCGCGCGCTCGGCCGTCCCGCAATCGAGAACTGGGGCGAGCTGTGGGACGATCTCGAGCCGCTGCTATCGGGCGTGCGCCAAACGAGAAAGACATTCGCGGCGAAGGACCGCCCATTCTACGTCGAGCGCCACGGTTACGGCGAGACGAGTTACTGGGACGTCTCCTACTCGGCCGTGCCCGATGACGATGGCTCGGTCGGCGGCGTTCTCTGCATCGTCTCCGAGACCACCGAGCGCGTTCTCGGCGAGACGCAGTTGCGGGCGAGCGAAGCGCGCTACAAGGAGCTGAACGCCACACTCGAACAGCGCGTGGCCGAACGCACCGCCGAGCGTCACTTGCTCGCCACCATCGTGGAAACCACCGACGGGCAGATCCAGGCGCTCGATCTCGGTTATCGCTGGCTCGCGATCAACGCCTCATGCGCGGACGCCTATCAGCGCATCTACGGCAAGCGGCCGAAGGTCGGCGATTCCCTGCACGAATTCCTCGCCGACCGGCCCGAGCATCTCGCGGCCGCCCTTGCGATCTGGGGCCGGGCGCTGGCTGGCGAAGCCTTCACCAATATCGAGGAGTTCGGCGATCCGCATTTCGACCGCCGCGTCTACGAGATGAAGTTCGAGGCGCTGCGCGCCCCCGACGGCACGCGGATCGGCGCGTTCCTGACCGGGACGGACGTGACCGATCGCCTGGAGGAGCAGGCGCGACTCGCACAGGCCGAGGAAGCGCTGCGCCAGGCCCAGAAGATGGAGGCGATGGGCCAGCTCACCGGGGGCGTCGCGCATGACTTCAACAATTTGCTGACGCCGATCGTCGGCCTGCTCGACCTGTTCCAGCGCAAGGGCATCGGTGGCGAGCGCGAGCATCGCCTGATCGCCGGCGCCGCGCAGGCAGCCGAGCGCGCCAAGACGCTGGTGCAGCGCCTGCTTGCCTTCGCGCGCCGGCAGCCGCTTCAGGCCGTTCCGGTCGACATCGGCCGGCTCGTGGCCGACATGGGCGAGCTGATCTCCAGCACGACAGGACCGCAGATCCAGGTGACGGTGGACACGCCGGACGGGCTTCCCGAGGCCATGGCCGATCCCAACCAGATCGAGATGGCGATCCTGAACCTCAGCGTGAACGCTCGCGATGCCATGCCCGACGGCGGACGCTTGCGCATCTCCGCCAAGGCCAGGACGATCGAAGCCTCGCAAGCCTATCGCCTGGCGCCGGGCGAGTATGTCTGCATCTCCGTCGCGGATACCGGCATCGGCATGGACGAGAAGACGCTGGCTCATGCCGTCGAGCCTTTCTTCTCGACCAAGGGCATCGGGCAAGGGACCGGTCTCGGCCTCTCGATGGTCCACGGCCTTGCCTCGCAGCTCGGCGGCGCGCTGATCATCAAGAGTGCGGTGGGATCAGGCACCACGGTGGAATTGTGGCTGCCGGTGAGCCATGCGGCCGCTGGCGCGATCGACGCCGTCACGGAGTCAAAACTGCGACCGCTGCCCGCCGGCACGGCGCTGCTGGTGGACGACGAGCCGCTGGTGCGCATGAGCACGGCCGAGATGCTGAGCGAACTCGGTTACCGCGTCGTCGAAGCGGCTTCCGCGGAGGACGCGCTTCAGCGCGTCAAGGACGGCCTGCGCCCGGACCTGCTGGTCACGGACCATCTGATGCCCGGCATGAGCGGAACGGACCTCGGGCTGGCGCTGCGCCATCAATACCCCGAGATCCAGATCCTCGTCGTGTCAGGCTACGCCAACAACGAAGGCATCACGCCGGACCTGTCGCGCCTGACGAAGCCGTTCCGAAGCGACGAGCTCGCGGCGAGCCTGGCGAATTTGGCGAACGCGGGACGGTAAGGGACGCTTGGGGGTCTTGATCCGGCGCGTCGGCTAGATCAGCGGTGCGCCCTGCCGCAGATTCATGTGGCGGTTGACGTCCTTGTAGAGCAGATAGCGGAACCGGCCGGGGCCGCCCGCGTAGCAGGCCTGCGGGCAGAACGCGCGCAGCCACATATAGTCGCCGGCTTCGACCTCCACCCAATCGCGATTGAGGCGATAGACCGCCTTGCCCTCGAGCACGTAAAGCCCGTGCTCCATGACATGGGTCTCGGTGAAGGGGATCGTCGCCCCCGGCTCGAAGGTCACGATGTTGATGTGCATGTCGTATCGCATGTCGGCGGGATCGATGAAGCGCGTGGTGGCCCACCGCCCCTCCGTATCGGGCATCGCCACGGGCGCGATCGATTCTTCGTTGGTCACGATCGGCTCGGGCTCGGCCAAACCTGGCACGCGCTGGTACAGCTTGCGAATCCAGTGGAGCTGGGTCGAGTTCGAGCTGCGATTGCGCAGGCTCCAGCCGCAGCCGGGCGGCAGATAGGCGAAGCCGCCGGCTTTCAGCTCCCTGTCCTTGCCCGCCAGCGTGAGCGTGACCTGCCCGCCCGCGACGAACAGCGCACCCTCGGCGTCCTTCTCGGGCTCGGGGATATCGCTGCCTCCCGCGGGCGCGATGTCCATCAGATAATGGGAGAACGTCTCGGCGAAACCGGAGAGCGGCCGCGCCAGCACCCAGACGCGCGTGTCGTCCCAGTGCGGCAGGTGGCTGACGACGATATCGCGCTGCACGCTGTTCGGAATGACGGCGTAAGCGGTCGTGAAGACCGCGCGGCCGCTCAGGAGATCCGTTTGCGGCGGCAGGCCGCCCTGCGGGACGTGATAGGTTCGCGACGACATCGTCAGGCCTCGTGGTGTTCAGGCATGAGATCGAGCTGCATGGTCTCGTCCAGCCAATATTCTTCGAGATTGTTGCCATCGCCCTTGCGGTCGACGACGAGGAACGGGCTTGAATCCTCGAGCACCAGCAGCGGATGGTGCCAGCAGTTGCGTGCATAGTTCACGCCCTGATGCCCCGTCGCCGCGAATGCCCGATAGCTCGCGGCATGGCGCGGATCGGTGCAAACCACGACCAGCCAGCTCACGCGACCAAGCGGCATGAACAACTGGCTGCCGAGCGGATGGCGTTCCATCAGGCGAATCGCGATCGGCGCAGGACGCAAGGAGGCGACAAACCAGCTGATGTTGGTCTGTCCGCCTTCCGCGGCGACGTCGATCTTGGCTAGGTCGTTGAAGCGCCTGGCAAAACCCTGGTTGATCGACAGGGGGATCACCCCCTCCGTTTCGATGACCTCGCCGAACGGCGCGAACGCCTGCTTCGTCAGGGGCTCGATCGAGAGGGTCGCCATCGTCAACCTCGCTTGTTTTCGCGCTCAGAGCGTTTGCAGGCCCGCGACGGGAGCAACCGCACCATCAGGCTCGGCCTGCAAGCTCTCGCGCAAGGGATCGATCTCGCCGTTCAGGATGCGATGCGCCTTGGCGTGATCGAGATCGCCCTCCCATGCGGCAACGACGACCGTCGCAACGCAGTTTCCGACATAATTGCCGAGCGCGCGAGCGATACCGATGAACCAGTCCACCGACAAGATCAGCACGAGGCCGATCGCCGGGATGGCCGGGATCGCCGACAGCGTCGCGGCGAGCACCACGATGGCCGAGCCCGGAACGCCATGGGCGCCCTTGGAGGTGAGCAGCGCGACGCCGAGGATCGCCAGAAGATCGCCCAGGGCCAGCGGCGTGTTGGTCGCCTGCGCGATGAAGACCGCCGCCAGGGTCAGGTAAATCGAGAACGCATCCAGGTTGAACGAGTACCCGGTCGGAATGACGAGGCCGACGGTCGATCGCTTGATGCCGAGCAGCTCGAGCTTGCGCATGGTCTGCGGCAGCACGCTGTCGCCCGCGGCCGTGCCGAGCACGATCATCAGTTCCTCGCGCAAGTATGCGAGCAGCTTGAACAGGCTGAAGCCGGACAGCCGCATGATCGATCCGAGGACGATCACCACGAACAGCACCACCGCCAGGTAGAACAGGCCGACGAGGCCACCGAGCTGCTTGAGCGAGCCGATGCCGTACTTGCCGACGGTGAACGCGATCGCGCCGAACACGCCGATCGGAGCGAGCCGGACGACGAAGTTCATCATCTTGAGGATGATCTCGTTGACGCGCTCGATGAAATCGACCACCGGCCTTGCGCGCTCGCCGCACAATGACACTGCGCAGCCGAACATGATCGAGACGATCAGGACTTGCAGGACGTCGCCGGAGCTGAACGCGCCGACGATGGTGGACGGGATCAGCTTCATCAGGAACTCGGAGACGCCGCCGCCGGCGACCTGGGCCGCGGTCTGGCTGAAGCCGCTGAGCGCCTTGGCATCGAGCGTGCTGGGATCGATGTTCATGCCGGCGCCGGGCTGGAAGTAGTAGGCGAGCGCGATGCCGAACACCAAGGCGATCGTCGTGACGATCTCGAAATAGAGCAACGAGCGAATCCCGACTCGTCCGACCTTTGAAAGGTCCCCGGCCGCCGAGATGCCCTGCACCACGACGCAGAACACGATGACGGGCACCAGCATCTTGATCAGCTTGATGAAGCCGTCGCCGAGCGGCTTCATCTGCAAGGCCGTATCCGGATAGGCCATACCGAGCGCGATGCCGAGTGCGAGTGCGACGACGACCTGGAAGAAGAGTGACTTGAAAATCCTGGGCATGAAAGTCTTGGGCATGGCTTTCCTCGCTCGCGGGGCTGGTGTCTGTCTGGCTTGGTCGGCTCGAGCCTTTCGCCATTCTTGTCATTGACAGCGGCGCGACGCCGCTGCGTGCAGGGCCGTCAGCCGCTTGCACGCGGACGAAGGCGCCATCGGTCATTCGTTGACCAGGTGCGACATCAAGTCCAATATATAGAACGACACGATTGATAGGTTTTCCCTATGGACCTCCGCCAGGTCAGGTACTTCATCGCGGTCGCCGAGGAGCGCAGCTTCACCCTCGCCGCGCGGCGGCTGAACTTGTCGCAGCCGCCGCTCAGCCAGCACATCCAGGCGCTCGAGGCCGAGCTCGGGACCCAGCTGCTCTACAGGACCAGCCGCAAGGTGGAGCTGACGCAGGCCGGCGAAGCGATGCTGCTGCGCGGGCGCGCCATCCTGCAGCAGGTCAAGTCCGCGGAAGACGAGGTGCGCTCGATCGGCGCCGGCCTGGTCGGAGCGCTGGATCTCGGCGCGACCGGCTCGATCCTGCGCGGCCGTCTCGCGGAGCTGCTGGCGGCCTACCGGGAGGTCGCGCCGTTGGTGAGGATGACGGTGCACGAGCAGGCGCCGGCGCGGCAGATCGCGGCGCTCCTCAACCGCACGACCAACATCTCGCTCATTCGCGGCGTTCCGACCGAACGCGAGCTGAGCAGCAAGCTGGCGTGGCGGGAAGAGGTCGTTCTCGCCGTACCCCGCACCCACCGCCTGGCCAAGCGCAAGCGCGTCGCCCTTGCCGAACTGGCCTCGGAGGATCACGTCGTCCTCGACCCCGACAGCTCCGACTTCGCGCGCTATGTGCAGACATGCTGCGTCGATGCCGGCTTCCTGCCGAAAGTGTCCCAGCAGGTCGTCGACGCGCAGTCGATCCCGAGCCTGATCGCGGCCGGCTTCGGCGTCGCCCTCGTGCCGCAGTCGATCGCGCGTTTCACCACAGCCGACATCGCGTTTCGCCCGATCAGACCCTCACCGCCCGCGGCCGACGTGTTCCTGGTGTTCAGACAGGACGAGACGTCGATGGTGGTGCACAATTTCATCAAGCTCGCGCTGCGGTATCTGGGGCAGAGGAGGAGGGTGGCGTAAATCGAGGGGCACGAGAGTGCCTGGCGAGACCACGCGCGCCTCGAGCAGGCTGCGGGAGCACAAAGGCGGTCGAATTTGTGGAGCTGGCTGGGTGGTTAGGCTCTCAGAAGAGCCGTGGTGCCCAGGGGCGGAATCGAACCACCGACACTGCGATTTTCAGTCGCATGCTCTACCAACTGAGCTACCTGGGCTTGCTGTGCGAAGGACCAAGGCCCATCGAGCGGGCGGTTTATAGTGGGCTCGCAGCGGCCTGTCTACCCACGCTTCGCCTTCGGCTTCGCGAGGCGCGGCCCGGCTGTGCACAAGGCGGGTCGGGTTTGCCGCGGCAAGCCGGCCATCCAGGCAAGCCATTGATATTACTTTTTATTCTACGTCGTCCACCTCGTCGTCCCGGCCGGGGATGATGTAGGAGCCCTTGAGCCAGCGGTTCAGGTCGACGTCACGGCAGCGCGAGGAGCAGAACGGGCGGGTGGCCTGCGCCTGCGGCTTGCCGCAGATCGGGCAGGTCTTGAGGGGCGAGGCGGGCTTTTTGACGTGGTCGTCCATGATGGCGGCAGTCTACACGAGATGAGAGGGTTCAAGCGCCCCTCGGCAAACGGATTCCTTCGGCGGAGGCGCGTGCGCCGCGCCGGCCGATCCTACTGTGCATGGGGTTGTTTTCGAGATCCTGGTCAGACCGCGGTGGCGTTGAGCCAGCCGAAGCGGATCGGAAAGCCCTCGCCGCCGAGCAGCGTCGTGGTCTCGTACAGCGGCAGGCCGACCACATTGGTGTAGGAGCCCACCATCTTCACCACGAACGATCCGGCGATGCCCTGCACGGCATAGCCGCCGGCCTTGCCGCGCCATTCGCCGGAGCCGATATAGGCCTGGATGTCGTCTTCCGAGAGGCGCTTGAAGCGGACGCGGGTCTCCACTAGGCGCTGGCGGAACGCCTCGCGCGGCGTCACCAGACAGATCGCGGTATAGACGCGGTGGTTGCGGCCCGACAGCAGCCGCAGGCACTGCGCGGCCTCGTCCACGAGGTTGGCCTTGGGCAGGATGCGGCGGCCGACGGCTACCACCGTGTCGGCGGACAGGATGAAGGCACCGCGCAGCTCGTCGTCGAGCTGGACTGATTTGAGCGCCGCATCGGCCTTGGCTCGCGCGAGGCGGTTGGCGCAGGCGCGCGGCAGCTCGCCCCGCTTCGGCGTCTCGTCGACATCGGCCGGCCGGAGCGCGTCCGGGTCGATGCCGGCCTGGTTGAGCAGCGACAGGCGCCGCGGCGAACCGGAGGCAAGAACGAATTTGGGGCGGCCGAGCATCAGGTGATTTTTGGGAGATTTGGCAGGGGATGAATTGCGCGCGGAACCTATCGGAAGGGGGCTGATTTCACAACCCGGAACCCGGACTTTGCTGATTCGAGGTGTCCGACATGGCTGTGCCCTCAATCTGTGACGCGGGTGTTACGGACACCGCATCCTACCCGCTCGCGGCGCCGACCTTGGCAAAGCGCCGGCGGATGCGCATCAGGAGCTGGTCGCAGACCTCGCGGTAGGCGGCGAGCTTCTGGTCGCGGCTGCCTTCGATGGTGGTGGGATCCTGCGTCGGCCAGTATTCGACGTCGGCAGCAAGCGTCCGCGTCAGCTCCAGCGCCTTGTGGTGCGCCTCGGGCGACAGCGTGATGATGAGATCGAAATTCAGCCCCTCCCAATCCTCCAGCTCCTCGAAAGTCTGCGGCTTGTGGGTCGAGATGTCCTGGTCGAGCTCGGCCATCACGGCCACCGCGAACGGATCGAGCTCGCCTTTTCTCGCGCCGGCCGACTTCACGTAGAGGCCTTGCGGAAACATGTGCTGCAACAGGCTCGCGGCCATCGGCGAGCGCACGCTGTTCATCGCGCAAGCGAACAGCACCGATTGCGGATTGCTTGCGCGTGGGGGCGCAGCCATCCGCGTTTAGCCCTTCCAGTGAAGAACAGTGATGAGCGTGAACAGCCGGCGCGAGGTCTCGAAGTCGACCCGCACCTTGCCCTTCAACCGCTCCTGCAGCGTGCGCGATCCCTCGTCATGGATGCCGCGGCGCCCCATGTCGATGGCCTCGATCTTGTCCGGGGTCGCCGTACGGATCGCCTGGTAGTAGCTGTCGCAGATCATGAAATAGTCCTTCACGATCCGCCGGAACGGCGTCAGCGACAACAGATGCGCGACCACGGGCGTGCCGTCCTCCTGGCGGATGTCGAACATCAGCCGGCTGCCGGTGATGCCGATATGCAGCGTGAACGGGCCCTTGCCGTCGGCGCCATCGGGCGCGAACAGATTCTGCTCGATCAGGTCGTAGATCGCGATCGCACGCTCATGCTCGATGTCGGGGCCGGAACGGCCGATCGAGTCCTCGTCGAGGGTGACCGCGACGATGCGATTGGTCGAGTCGTCCTGTTCGGGCGGCTTTGTCATGACAGATTGAGGCGCAATCCAATCGAGCGCGAATGGGCGTCCAGCCCCTCCGCTTGTCCGAGCGTCATCGCGGCCGGCCCCAGCGCACGCAGCTGGTCCGGGCCGCATTTCAGGATCGAGGTGCGCTTCATGAAATCGGCGACCCCGAGTCCTGAGGAGAATCGCGCCGAGCGCGCCGTCGGCAGCACGTGGTTGGAGCCGCCGACATAATCGCCGATCGCCTCGGGCGTATGCGCGCCGAGGAACACGGCGCCGGCGTTGCGGATTTTTGCAGCGAGCGCGTCGGGATCTGCGGTCATGATCTCGAGATGCTCGGCGGCGATCGCATCCGCAAGCGGGATGGCCTCAGTGAGGTTCTTCACCATGATGATCGCGCCGAAATCGGCCCAGGACTTGCCGGCAATCGCGGCGCGCGGCAGCGTCTTCAGCTGCGCTTCGACCGCCTTCTCGACATCGGCGGCGAGACGCGCCGAGTCCGTGACCAGGATCGACTGCGCGCTGGCATCGTGCTCGGCCTGCGCCAGGAGATCGGCGGCGATCCAGTCGGCATTGCCGGTGTCGTCGGCAATCACCAGCACCTCGGAGGGACCGGCAATCATGTCGATGCCGACCTTGCCGAACACTAGCCGTTTTGCGGCAGCGACGTAGGCGTTGCCGGGGCCGACGATCTTGGCGACCGGCGCGATCGTCGCGGTGCCGTAGGCGAGCGCGGCGACGGCCTGCGCGCCGCCGACGCGGTAGATCTCGGTGACGCCGCCGAGCGAAGCCGCCGCCAGCACCAGCGGATTGAGCTTGCCGTCCGGCGAGGGCACCACCATCACGAGGCGCGTCACCCCCGCGACCTTGGCCGGCACCGCGTTCATCAGCACCGAGGACGGATAGGCGGCGGTGCCGCCGGGCACGTAGAGGCCGGCGGATTCGATTGCGGTGTAGCGCCAGCCGAGCTCGACGCCGAGCGGGTCGGTGAAGCGCTCGTCCTTCGGCAACTGCCGGCGGTGGTAAACCTCGATGCGATCGCGCGCGAGCTCGAGCGCATCCAGCGTCCCGGCCTCGCATGCTTCTTTCGCGGCTTCGATCTCGGCGGCCGAGACGCGCAGGCCGGAGGCATCCAGCTTGAGCCGGTCGAATTTTGCGGTGGCCTCGAGCAGGGCGGCATCGCCCCGCCTGGCCACGTCATCGACGATGGCGCGCGCGGCGGCCTCGACGTCGGCCGAGACCTCGCGCTTGGCGGCGAGGAAGGCCGCGAATCGCTGGTCAAATTCGGCGCTGCTGCGGTCGAGACGAACGGGCATTTTGGGCTTGGCTTCTGCTGGTTTGCGGGGCGCAGTGCGGCTCACAGGCCCCCCTGCTCAATGGCGCGGCGGGGAAGCTGCGTCAACCCTTGGGAGCGACCGTTCCGGACGAGCGCCTGAGCCGGCTCGGCTGGTATACAGGCCACCTCACCCCTCCCCCTCGATTCCGACTCCCGTCCCCAGTTCGTCCGCCCCGAGATCGGTGAGCTGGCATTCCAGGCATTCGACATCGAGGCGGATGGCGCCGCCCTGGGCGAACAGCAGCAGCGCGCTGCCGCCAGGCTCATCGTCGCGGCCGTCCTGGGGATGAAACTCGATGCCGACGAGATCCAGGACCGCTTCAGGGGCGGCGAGATCGATGTTGCGCGATTTGCAGGCAAGCACCCGGTCGAAGCGAAGCGCTGACACCAGCCGGCGCGGCTCTGTCTCGCCCGCGAGCGTCTGCTCCCAATCCAGCCGGCTCATGCCGACCACCAGACGCTTCTCGCCCTGTCGCCAGACGATGTCCGACGGCTGCACGCGGGCATCCTGCACATGGGTCGAGATCACGGCGAGATCGTCGGCATCGAGCGCGATCAGTTTGAGCTGGGGAGACATCACCGACACTTCTCCTCGATGGCTGATACGGCTCAACGCGCGGGGTAGCCGAAATTTCCCCGCAAACTAGCGGGCCTTCGGACAACGGACTAGAGGCTATTGATATCCTTCATCTCCAGCACCTTGCTGGGATAGCCGACCCGGGCGACATGAAGCATGGCGCGGCCCATCTGCTCGGTCGATGTGACGAGCCCGGGCGAGATCCGGCGCAGCACCGACCACAGCGGCGAGGTCAAACAACCCTGTCTCGCCGCCACCGCGGCGTAGCCACCCTCTCTCGCAAACAGGAGAGGGTCAGAGCCAACGCTCAGCTCTTGAAGAACGCCAGCAGATCCGCGTTGATGGTTTCGGCTTCCGTGGTCGGCATGCCGTGCGGAAAGCCCTTGTAGGTCTTCAGCGTGCCGTTCTTGAGCAGCTTGGCCGACAGCGGCGCGGAATCGGCGTAGGGCACGATCTGGTCGTCGTCGCCATGCATCACCAGCACCGGCACGTTGATCTTCTTCAAATCCTCGGTGAAATCGGTCTGCGAGAACGCGACGATGCCGTCGTAATGCGCTTTCGCGCCGCCCATCATGCCCTGGCGCCACCAGTTCTGGATCACCGCTTCCGACGGTTTTGCGCCGGGACGGTTGTAGCCGTAGAACGGCCCGGCGGCGATGTCGCGATAGAACGCCGAACGGCCGGCGGCGAGCGCGGCCTGGAAGCCGTCGAACACGCTCTTCGGCAGACCGCCGGGATTGGCGTCCGTCTTCACCATCAGCGG